>CAZMBK010000100.1:0-5210 GCA_964564315.1 uncultured Sulfurimonas sp. | reverse complement strand
CAGAAATATATAAACTCTTCTCACGGCGAATACCGATAAGACCGAACATATTTACACCAAATAGTACCCAAACAACAACAATAGCGATATCTATTGGCCACTCAAATTCAGCATACTCTTTTGAAGTAGTAACACCTGCAAGAAGTGAAACAACAACAGCCGCAACTGTTACAACATATAGCCAAAACTGTAACTTTCCTAAAAACATTAACAATGGTGATTCTGCCATTGAAACTTTTAGTACACGTTGACCTACATAATACCAAGTGGCAAAAACACCACTAATTGTAAAACCAAATATTACTGCATCCGTATGCAGTGGACGAAGACGACTAAAGTTAGTAAATTCAGCAACTCCTTCACCAAGTATTGTATTAATACTTGGGAACGCAAGCTCAAATGCTAAAATTACACCGATGAGCATACCTACAATACCTAAAGCGATTGTAGTTAGCATAAACATCTTTGCAACTGTATAGTCGTACTCTAATGGACGATTCTCCATATATAGCCTCCTTAAGATTCAAAGCAATTAAGTTTAATAAATACCAAGAGTGTATTTACTAAACTAATTAACTCTGTATATTAGCAATAGATTGATTTAAAGTATCTTAATTTAGTATTAAATTAGGGAATTTATTGTCTTTTTGTTTACTTTTGTAATTTTATTTTATTTTAAGAAAGGGGAATATTTTGTTAAGAATAAGTTCTACTTATATGTAGAACTTATTATCGTTTTATAAGTGTGAGAAACTCATTAAAAATATAACGACTCTCTTTAGGACCGGGAGAAGATTCAGGGTGATGCTGTACTGAAAATATAGGACTATCCTTATAACTTAAACCTTCAATTGTATTGTCAAAAAGATTTGTATGTGTTACGGTTGCTATCTCTATAATATTATCAGGAACATTATAGTTATGGTTCTGTGCTGTAATCTCTACAAGCCCTGTATTTTTATTTTTTACAGGATGATTACCCCCATGATGACCGAACTTGAGTTTAAATGTATCATAGCCATGAGAAATACTTAAAAGTTGATGCCCAAGACAGATACCAAACATCGGAATTTTTGCTTCAATTAGTTTTTTGATCTCTGCTTGCTCTTTTTTAAGCACTAGTGGATCACCTGGTCCATTTGAAAGAAAAACACCATCTATACTTTTCTCATTATACTGAGATATTAGATCTTCTGCTTTAAAATCATTAGGAATAACATCTACAGCAATACCAGCAGATACTATTTCATTTAAAATATTACGTTTCACACCAAAGTCTATAACAGCTATTTTAGCTTCTACTTTTGGGGCTTTTTCATACTCAAAACCACTTTTATCATTATAAACACTTGATGTATGTTTATAAGATTTTTTTGTACTTACTTGCTCAATATAGTTCACATCTTCAATACGAGGAGAGTCTGCCAAAATCTTTTTCAGTGCTTCTACATCACTTATTTCAGTTGAAGCCACCATCATCATAGCACCTTCACTTCGAATCATTTTTGTAAGATATCTTGTATCAATATCACAAATTCCCATAACATTATATTGTATTAAAAATTCTGCTAAAGAACCCTCAGCTCGAAAGTTTGAGTAATTATCTTGATACTTGCGAACAATCATCCCCTTAGCATGAGCAGATGCACTCTCCATATCTTGTGCATTTACTCCAACATTTCCAATTTCAGGCATAGTAAATGTTACAAACTGACCAGCATAAGAGGGATCACTCATAATCTCTTGATAGCCTGAAAGTGAAGTATTAAAAACTATTTCACCTACTACTGTTGCTTTTGCACCAAAACTATTTGCTTCTAAAAAAGTACCATTTTCAAGATATATGTAAACTTTTTGTAATTCCATACTCACTACTCCATTCCTCTTTTCATCATCTCTTCACGATAAAGTTTTTCATGTAAAATTTCAAACTCATCAGTTCCAGGGATAAATCTTCTTTTATATGAACGAATTTTGTCCATAACTGCATCTTCTATCTCTGAAGTATCTGCAATAAAACCAGTAATAGCATTATATATAATGTTTTTTATACGGTTCTCAGTTACATCAAAATGGATTAAATCCTCTTCATAAAGCTCATCCAATATTTTATGACTTACATCAGAGAAACGCTCTTCATAGTTCAAAATTACACCAAATTCTGGAGCTAATTTCTTTTTTATCATAAAGAAAAGTTGACGTTCATCTGCAAGCATAAACTCTATCTCTTCCTCGTTATCATCACAGATAAGATTTACTTTATCTTCTAAATCCATCTCTTTCTTTATATCTGCTTCAAAGACTTTTTGTGCTTCTTGAGCAATAGGTTCAAGCCCTTTGGTCATCGTTACAACACCACTTTTATTTAAATCAATTGCTATTTTATTTGCTATATGGGGAACAGTTTTTAGTGAAATTTTCATGGTGTGATAGCCCTACTTATTTATTAAATTTGGACATTTTACAATAAATAAGGTAAAAATCTGATTAGAGAAGCATTATTTACTTAAAAGTTGTGTCAATTCTGATGCTTTTTTAGGATCCATTTTTGTTAATATTTTTCCAACAACTTTTGGTTTCAAGGATTCTAAAATAGATTTTGCCTCTTTAGCACCCATATCTGAGAGTATATTTGAGGCAGCTGCAGGTTTCATTTTAGCAAAAGTTTGAGCGATTTTATTCATCTTTGTAGTTTTAATTTCTTTTAAAATTAACTTATTTTTGGAAAGCATTTTTTCAATATTTTGCTCTTTGTCTTTAATTTCAAGAAGTTGTTTATTCACAGTTTCTTCTTGAAGTGTAAGTTTTTTTTCTTTCTGTTTTAAAAGCTCTTCTGTTGCAATTTTTAGTGCAGAAAGTGCTTGTTTCTGCTCATCTATACGCTCGAGTTCAACTAAAAGCTCACTCTTCCTCTCTTTAAATATTTCTGTACATTCAAAAATATGCTCACTTGTTTCTAGTGCTACTAATGATGATGTTAACAGCACCAAAATCCACAATTTTTTCAAGATAGACTCCTTTAAAGATTTTTTTTATCATAAGTCATAAGTGCTATCTCATCTAGCTCTTTTGCTTCTTCAACTTTACGCCTTTTTAACTCAGCCTTTATCTCTTGGAGGTCAAGATAATTAAACTTTTCATACTCTATCATGTCAACTTTAAGTTTCTCTTGTGCCTTTGCTATTTCAGCTTGAGAAAATGCAACCCACTCTTCGTTATGTTTTATAAGATTTCTTTGAGCATCAAGTAGAACACGTGAAGATAAAAATTCTGTAATTTTTCCAGCAGTTGGAGTATCGATACTATTCAGTTCAGAGAATGAGAGATCAAGTGCAGCTATTGCACTCTTTAAGTTAGCATTTGCACTTTGAAGGGCTCTCTCGCTCTTTTGCATCATGTTCTTTTTAACACTTACTAAAGAGGTGTATCGAGTCTTCACAGTATAAAGCCTTTTAGAGAATTATTGTATCATCTCTCTCTGGTGATGTAGAAATTATACCAACTTTTGTTTTACTAATCGCTTCAATAGTTTTTACAAAATCTTGTGCATCTTTAGGAAGTGCATCAAAAGTTCTTGCACCGACTGAGTTATTCCAACCTTTAAAAGTTTTATAGATAGGTTTAACAGAGTCTAGGTCTGATGGCATATAATCAATAGTCTCACCATTTAACTCATATGCTACACAAAGTTTTACTTCATCAAAACCATCAAGAACATCAAGTTTCATAAGTGCTAGTTCATCACAACCATTTAGACGAGCTGCATGACGAGTTGCAACAGCATCAAACCAACCACATCTTCTCGCTCGTCCAGTTGTAGTACCAAACTCATGACCTTGCTCACCAAGACGTTTTCCATCTTCACCGAAATCTTCTGATGGGAAAGGTCCATTACCAACACGAGTACAGTAAGCTTTTACAATCCCTATAACTTTTCCAATATCTTTAGGATTTATACCAAGACCTGTACATGCACCAGCAGATACAGTTGCAGAAGAAGTTACATAAGGATATGTTCCATGATCAATGTCAAGAAGTGTACCTTGAGCACCCTCAAGTAAAATTCTTTTATTCTCATCTAGTGCTTTCCATACAAGTTGCGTTGTATCAGTAATAAAAGGAGCAAGCTCTTTTTTATACCCTTCAAGCTCAGCTAAAAGTTCAGCTTCTTTTGGTGTAGGAATTTCATAAATATCAAAAATTTGTCTATTTTGCTCAAAGTACTCAATAATAGAAGCAGTAAGTTTTGTAGGATTAAGAAGCTCACCAACACGAAAACCAGTACGATTAATCTTGTCTGCATAAGCAGGTCCAATTCCCTTTCCAGTTGTACCGATAGCTTTGTCACCTTTAAGACGCTCTTTTGCTTGGTCTATAAGTGCATGATAGTAAAGGTTTAAGTGTGCTTTATCAGAGATAAAAAGACGACCTTCAAGACCTTCAAACTGAACCATCTCTTTTATGATAGACTCAGGAGAGAGAACAACACCATTTCCGACTACATTGATAGCCTCAGGATTTAAAACTCCAGAAGGAACAAGGTGCAGTGCAAACTTTACACCATCAACCCAGATAGTGTGACCAGCATTATGACCACCTTGGCTACGACATACCATATCGTACTCACAAGCGAGTCTATCTACTATTTTTCCTTTACCTTCATCACCCCATTGAATTCCAACGATTAAATCTGCTTTCATAAATATTTCCTCTTTTTTCTAATAATTATTTAGTTAATTCTTCACAGAGTGCATCTGTGTATATTGCGAAACCTACTGATGTTAGGTCGTTGTTCTTATATCTTCCACCGCGAGCATATACTTCATTATCTTGAATAACTCTAAAGAAAAGTTCATCATAGTAAAGCATTTTTGCATAGTACATTGGTGCTAACACTGTATTTTCACACGACATTTCAGAACATAACTCTTTCATCTTTTGGAGTTCTGCGACTATTGAATCTGGAGCCATCGTTATCACTTCATCTATCTGCTCTACATATTGTAAGTAAACAAGCTTTGTAAGCCATTCTACTTTTAGGGAAATAAACTTATCAATATTTATATGTCTAAAATCATCAATACTAAGTGAATCAAACATCTCTACTAATAACTCAGGAATTTTAATATTTGAAATTTGCATCAATGGCTTTACTTCTAACTTATCAAAAATTTGAGTTGCTAATGAAGCTACAGATGAAAGTTTTTTCT
>CAZMBK010000099.1:0-5228 GCA_964564315.1 uncultured Sulfurimonas sp. | reverse complement strand
ACGATATAGTTACAGCAATCGATGGGAAAAGTGCATTAAAATTAATAGAACAAGAAAATATAGATCTTATCTTATTAGATATAATGATGCCAGAAATGGATGGCTATGAAGTTTGTAAAGTAATTAAAAGTAATATCAAACTTAAAAATACTCCTATTATCTTTTTAAGTGCCAAAAATAGTGTTGAAGATATTGAATTAGGATTTGAACTTGGTGCTGTAGATTACATTACAAAACCATTTAAACCAAATGAACTTCGAGCAAGAGTATCAACACATCTACAACTTCGAGCATATGAAAAAAATCTTGAACAAAAAGTTCAAAAGGAACTGAAAAAGAACAGGATGCAAGAGCAGATGATAAACCAGCAATCTAAACAAGCAGCTCTAGGGGAACTTCTTATGCATATAGCACACCAATGGAAACAACCCCTTGCCTCATTGGGCTCTATTAATATCCTTCAAAGAGCAAAGTTAGAACAAAATATTTCTCTAACAAAAGAGGGACTTTTACATCAAATTATCAAGTCTGAGGCACTCATCTCATTTATGTCTCAAACTGTTAATACATTTAAAGATTTTTATAATCCATCCTATGAAAAAAAATATTTTTCTCTTACTAACTCTGTTAATAAAGTACTCAATATTTCAAATGCAACACTTAACTATCATAATATTAAAATAGACATTTTTTCACATGAGGATAAGACAACTTTTGCCAATGAAAATGAATTTACACAAGTTGTTTTTTCTATAATAAATAATGCTTTAGATATTTTTCAATACAGAGAGACTCAAAACCCAAGAATCTCTATAGAAATTAATAACAATAAAATCACTATTCTAGATAATGCTGGTGGTATTGATGCAGAGATACAAAAGAAACTTTTTCTCCCCTTTGAAAGTACGACAGGGGGTAATGGTATTGGACTCTACATTGCAAAAGAGATATTAGAAAAAAATGGTGGCATACTTTATGTAAACAATATAAAGAATGGTGCAGAATTCACAATAGAGTTTTTAGAATGGTTAGATTAAAAAAATTCAACTTACTCCTTCTTGAAAACAATAGTGAGTTTGCAACTAATATGATAGAGACATTAAACCTCTACTTTAATACTATTTACCACAGTGCTACAATTAAAAATGCCCTAGAATATTTTGATGATTACAGAATTGATGCTATTATTTCCGATATTAAGGTAGATGATGGAAATGGTTTAGAGTTTATAAAAAAAGTAAGACAGGGAAATAAGAATATCCCTATTATTATTCTCAGTGCCTATAAAGATGAAGCTTTTTTATTTGATGCTATTAAACTACAAATTTTATCTTATGAACTTAAGCCATTAAGTTATAGTGAACTTTTAAAACTCTTAGAAAAACTTGATAAAGAGATTAATCAGAATGAGATATTTCATATTGAAGAGGCAATTGTTTATGATTTTTTAATGCAAGAACTTCTTGTCAAGAATAAAAAAATCTTATTAACAAGAAAAGAGATACTTTTTCTAGATCTTCTCTTCAAGTATCCTAATAAAGTGCTTACATTTACACTAATACAACAAAATGTTTGGGAAGATAAACCTATGAGCACATCAGCCTTAAAAAACTTTATTTTAAGGTTAAGAAAAAAAACAGGAATTACAAAACTTGTTTCGCTACCAAATAGGGGCTATAAACTTAATTCGTTTGAGATATCTTAAAACGATCTTTTAAAAGTTTTTTCATCACAGCAATATGTGTTAAATTCACTTCATATGAATCATCCATCTGCTTATTAATATGAAAAACTTCAGTAACTGTAATACCATAAGGATCTTTCTTCTCTTTAGAAATTTTCCCATCTTCAATAGTGTAAAGATAAAGTTTTTTTCGTCCTGTCTGTATATAATAGGTCAAAATAATCTCTTCGGAATGTTTTTTCTCTAGTGCAACGACAACTCTCTGATCCTCTTTATACTCATCATCTAGTTTAAGTATATTTTTTGCATTTTCAATATTTAAATATCCAACATAAAACTTATTATAAAGATCATGATAACGCTGAATCTTAAAATTCATCAAAAACTTCATATCTACTATATGCTTTTTATGAGCTCGCAATGTTTTTGTAATCCAACTCATAGTATTATAGTATCTAAATGGATGGAGTTTCAGTTCATGTGCTTCTATCATATTAGGACCTTTAATTTTCACCTTAGGCACTAATTTTCTTCGATTTTTTGAGATAATAAAGGCTAAAACATCTGCAGCTGAAAACTCTTTTGTAAACCATACTTTACAATAGTCTGGAAACTGTTTTGCACCTGTAGCCCCATCGTTTAAAATAATAAGAGATTTTATCTCATAATTAGGAAAAATTATTTCTAAAAGAGCCTTTTTCTTACGAAGACGACGACGCAGTTTTAAAACTGACTTTACAAGTGTCATCTCTACAAAGTAAAGTTCATTCTCTTTTGTTACAAACATCGCATCAAACTCACTAATTTCTCGTGATTTTGTTCTATAAACTATCTGCTCTTTTTCACTTATAGAGAGTGTATTTGCATAGGCTTTATGCTTATTTTGATGAAAACCTTTAAGTATAAATTTTGTAATATGCTCATTCTCTTGTGCGAAACGAAGTAATTTTTCATAAATAAAATTTTCAAAAACCTCTCCTTCAAAAGAACGAAAAGAGCTCAAGTAAGAGGGATCGTCAAGTGCTATCCCTTTATCAATTAAAGAGAGGAGGTGTTTTGTATTATAATCATAATGAAATAGATTATCAGCAATGTCACTCTTCTCTAGGTTTCTTAGTGATTTACTAATATCTAGTCTACTATCATGATGCATTTTATGCAAACTCCCCATTTTTAAAAAAGTCATCAAGGGTATCTCTAAACTTTTTTATATCTGTAATTGTATTTACACTGTTTCTAAGGTGAGAAGCACCTCTATACCCTTTAGAGTACGTATGTGTATGTTTTCGAAACATTGGCACACCGTGATCTCCATAAAACTCTATCATTCTATCGAAATGCTCCATAATTATTTCATGTTTAAGTGCAAAATCTATATGAGACTCCCCGGAGCGAAGCTGATGAAAAATCCAAGGGGCACCAACTGCACCACGGCCTATCATAAGTCCATCAGCACCCGTATGATTTAACACCCATTGTGCTTTTTCATAAGAGTCTATATCACCATTAGCAATAACTGGAATGTTAACAGCATTTTTTATTTCAGCAATAGCATCATAATCAACAGGAGCTTTAAATTTTCCAGCACGTGTTCTTCCATGAACTGCTAAAAAGTCCGCCCCACTATCTTCAACAATTTTTGCAATGTCAATATGGTTTTTCTCTTCAAATCCTAAACGTATTTTAACACTTGTCATAGATTTATTTGAAGTTTCCTTAATTGTTTTAATAATTTCG
Source organism: uncultured Sulfurimonas sp. (assembly GCA_964564315.1). Lineage (GTDB taxonomy): Bacteria > Campylobacterota > Campylobacteria > Campylobacterales > Sulfurimonadaceae > Sulfurimonas. The sequence continues at coordinate 1,807 of CAZMBK010000099.1, read as the reverse complement.
CCCATAAGAGGAAGATTTAAAAGAAGTGAACTTCCACTCCCATGACCTACAACCTTAGGAACAGGACAGCCACAGTTTAAATCTATAATATCTATTCCCTCTTGCTCATTTAAAACTTCTACAGCTCTTCTTGCCATATCTACTTCAGAAGCAGAAATTTGTACAGAATAAGGATCTTCATTTGCAGACTTTTCTAACATATGGAGTGTTTTTGTAGAACCATGAGCAAGTGCATTGGAACTAAGCATCTCACTTACTGTAAGATCAGCACCAAACTTTTTAACAACACTTCTAAAAGGTAGGTCTGTAAATCCAGCTAAAGGGGCTAATACATAAAGGGGTTTTTCAAAGGAGAGTTTTTTTAGCATAGAGTTATACAAATATCTCTATACTAAAGTTTTTATTACACTCTTTTAAAGCACGGTAAGCCTTAAAGTTTTGATACTCATCTGGTTGTGAGATATCAAGAATTTCATCAACTGCTGTAATCATCTCTAAATCAAATAGTGTGTAAAGATATGCATCAACTGCTTCTTCTTTATCATCACTTAGTGTTTCAAAAAGGCGGATTCTCTGCTCAGGTATCATATTTGATTGAGAGAGATGTGAAGATATTTTAATATACTCTTTCTTTGTAAACTCTAAATTACTCATAAATGTAAGAAGTGTCTCATTCGGAATTTCTAAAGTAAAATCATCTGCGTTCACACGAGAAAGAATATTGTTTAATGCTTCTTTTGTCATAAATGCTTTATATTTTTCTATATTTGCAAGTGATGTAGTTTTTACAAAATCACGATAAACCTCTTTAGCAAGTGTTGCATCGTACTTTGTTGAATTTGAAAGGAGTGATTCTGCTGTTAATTCCCCTGACTTATAACGATTTCTTTCATTTTGAATAACTAAAGGGTTGTCAATTTGTAAATTATATGATTTTAAATCAACAACTTCACCATTTTTAATATCTTCTATAACTTTTAATACCTCACTCATTTTTTGAGTTTTTTCACTGTCAAACTGAAAAGTAATATTTTTATTTGGAAAAATAGTACTATTGTCTAAAAGGCGACCAAGAAGACTATATGGAGGTGTTTTAAAGTGATGCTCTCTATCTTTTTTACCAAGATATGCATCTACAATAAGATCAAGCACTTTATCATAATCTTTTTCATATTTACGAACATTCATACTCCCTAAGAATGAGTAAAAAGACATATGCAATACACTTGCTACATAGAGTAAAAAAGGTGGCACTACTACCCATAAAGCTATAGAAAACGATGGTAAAGGAATACCAAAGAAATCAATACTTGTTGTATCTTGAGAAACATAGAAGTATACATATCCCCCTACTAAAGCCATTAAAATAAATGCGGCTATACTATATCTTTTTATATACATCTTAAATCCTCTACTTAGATTTTTCTACAATTTCTCTACAATCAATACAGTATATTGCATGTGGTTTTACTTTAAGTCTTTGAAATCCTATGTCATCTTCACACATTTCACAAATCCCATACTCACCATTCTCTATTTTAACAAGAGTTATCTCTATCTCTTGTAGCTCTTGTTTCTGTTGTGAAACAATAGCACTCTCGACCATTGAATTGTTGTTTACTGAAGCATGATCACCCTCATCATTTAATTCTAATGAATTAAGTTGATTAAGTTCACTGTTTACACCATCAATGTTCTTCTTTATCTGATCTCTACGACTTTGTAATATCTCTTTAAAATAATCTGATTCGCTTTTTTGCACTTTTTTCCCTTGTTATTTATGATATGGATGATTTGATAATATAGA
>CAZMBK010000098.1:0-5305 GCA_964564315.1 uncultured Sulfurimonas sp. | reverse complement strand
TATAGAGATGAAAATTTTCCAGAAAAAAAACTAAAAATTTACTCACCAGAACTTGATAGTGCTCTTGTAAAGTCTTTAGAGTTTTTTGAGTACCCTGCGCTTTTTAGTAAATATAGAGAGATTATTTTAGCTTTGAGCTCTCATGGTGTTTATGAGGATGAGCGGACGTATATTGAACTTTTTTTAGGGGATGCTCGTGAGTATGTAAAGGGATTTGAAAATCAGTTTGACATAGTCTACCAAGATGCTTTTTCTCCCTCCGTAAACCCTATGCTTTGGACACAAGAGTATTTTAAAGATATAGCTACTGCTATGAAGAGAGAGAGTGTTTTAACAACATACTCTATATCATTAAAAACACGCTTAGCCCTTTATGAGAATGGTTTTAAACTCTACCTAAATAGTGGAGAGGATTTTAGAACGGCTACTATTGCCTCATTTAGAGTGCTAGAAAACTTCAAAGTAGTAGATATGCCACATAAGATAGCATGTAATCCAAGTGTGAGTTCTCTTCGAGATTAGTCGTTGATGATGGATAAGAACTCTTCTCCATACTGCTCATACTTCTTCTCTCCTATACCATTGACCTCAAGCATTGAAGACTTATCTGATGGTTTATCATTTGCTAAATGTTTAAGAGTTTTGTCACTAAATATGATGTAGGCGGGAACACCCATCTCTGAAGCAAGTTCACTCCTCTTAGCTCGTAGTAGTTCAAATAACTCCTCATCATAGTCAAACTCTTTTGCCTGTTTTACTTTTTTCTCTCTATCATTAATGACTAAACGTGATGATTTTATATCTACAAGTTTTTGAGATTTTAAAACTTCTATGGCTTCATGGCTTAGTTTCATAACACTAAAGTCACCAAGAAGTAAGATTTTGAGTTCAAGAAGACGCTCGACAATGACAAACCACTCTTTTTTACTCAATGTTAAGCCTATGCCATAAACAGAGAGTTTGTCTGCACCATTGGCTAAAATTTTCTGTTCACTTGAGCCTCTTAAAATATCTATAATGTAGTTTTTCCCAAATCCTTGCTCTGTTTTATAGACAGCAGAGAGAAGCATCTGTGCCTCTTTTGTAATATCTTGGCGTTTGTCATCACTGCTGAGACAGTTGTCACATCTATCTTTACAGGCATCAAGTGTATCATCAAAGTACTCGGCGAGTTGCTTGTGAAAACAGACTTCACTTGTAGAGTACTTATAAATTTGATCTATTTTTGTCTCTAAGTGACTCTTATACTCTTCATTATTTATATCATTTAAAAAGCGTTTATGAAGGACTATATCCCCTGCATTAAAGAGGAGGAGCACTTCGCTATCGTCCCCATCACGACCCGCTCTTCCTATCTCTTGGTAGTAGTTTTCTTGAGATTTTGGCAAAGACATATGTACCACAAATCGAATATCACTCTTATCTATGCCCATACCAAATGCAATGGTTGCAACCATAATGTTTACATTGTCATTTACAAAGACTTTAAAGTTTTGCTCTCTAACATGAGAGGGGAGTCCTGCATGGTAAGCGAGTGACTTATAGCCACTTTGGTTGAGAAAACTACTTAGCTCTTCAGCCTTTTTTCGTGAGCTTACATAGATGATACCACTCTCATTTTTATGGCGTAATAGAAAGTTTTTGAGCTGTGCTTGACCATTGCTGATGCGCCTTTGAGCAGAGATAAAGATGTTTTTTCTAAAGATCTTGCCCTTTAAAACAACTGGTTCATTGACACGGAGTTCTCTGAGTATGTCATCTGTTACATTATCTGTGCTTGTTGCTGTAAATGCAGCTATACTTGTGAACGGAAAGTTGGCTTTGAGGTTCCCTAAAGCACGGTAATCATCACGAAACTCATGACCCCATTGTGAGATACAGTGTGCTTCATCTATAACAAAAAAGTTTATATTTAAGTTGTGTAGAAAGTCGAGAGTTCTTCCGTTGTTGAGTCGCTCAGGGGAGAGGTAGAGAAACTTTAAATCTCCCTCTACGGCACGCACCATAATATCATCAACCTCTTCATAACTCTGTGCTGAGCTTATCATCTCCGCATTTATCTGTTGTGCTTTAAGTGCTGAGACTTGATCTTGCATAAGGGCTATGAGAGGAGAAACAACTATGGTGATGCCCTCCATCATCATGGTAGGTAACTGAAACACCAAACTCTTTCCACCACCCGTCGGTAGTATCATAAGTAGGTCTTGATTGTTGAGGATAGCATCGACTCCCTCTTCTTGAAAGTCACGAAAGCTATTGTGTCCGAAAATATCTTTTAAGATTCTATTTTTGATTATTTATCCTAATATGTTACAATTGCATTAATGGTCGTGAGAACTTTCGTTCCCACTTTATTTAATATAAACGTTCGGTTAAAACGATTAAAACCATTAACACAATGAATAACTTCACTGGTGTGTCCTCCTCTTTGGAGACACCCTACTTTTACTCCATCTCCCTTAAATTCACCCGTAACCGAAAGAAGTACAAACCAGCTGTAACAAAATAATTATAGTGTTTTTTTAGAGTTTAGTAAAAAAGTATGACATGACGCAATGAAACTACTCTTTTTTCGACATTATAACGGTTATATCATTTTCCATATAGTTATGATGGTACTTAAGTGAGCCTACATTCAGCTCTTTTGCTAAATTTTCAATCTCTTTTGTAGAGAGGTAGTTATAGGTTTCACTCTGCTTTTCACCATGAAGAGCATTAAAAATAAAGGCCTTTTTTGAAGCATTGTAACAGTTTCTGATGAAAAGATAGGTCTCAAACTTTGTTAAAACATTGAGTGCCCCACTACAGAGATAGTAATCAGCTTTAGGAATAGACTCTTTACATATATCGAGATAAATAATCTCTTGAGCCGTCTCTTCCGAGGCAATAGAGTACATATCTAAAACAGAGTCTAAACCAATGTATCTTTTTGGTGTAAGTGATTTTTTTTCAAGGTAGTGATAGAGATGACCAAAACCACACCCTGCATCTACAAGGGAGTAATTTTGCATATTTTTTGGAAGATATTTTGTGAGCTCTTTAAAACGGAGTAACTGGTTTGCTCTACTTGCCCAGTTTACACCACGAGCTGTAGAACCAAACTTCTCTATGGCCGAAGTATAAAACTTGTCGTTATCTATTTTTGGCATTTGTATTTAACGAAAAATTTTATCTATATCTTTGTTAATAGCTCCAGGAACAGTAGCGATTGTCATAAACTGAGACATTTTAAGCATAGGGTACATAACAGCTATGTAGTACTTTGGATCAAGAATTTTTGCTTCTCCATCTTCTATAAGAACAGGGTAGGGTAGTAGACCAGCATTTTGATAGCCAGTTTTCTTTATAAACTTGCTTGTACGTTTTGAGAGTTTTACCCCTATAAGTGTTGCACCATTTGAGAGCTTCTGCTCAAAAACAATTTTCTTCGATTTTTTTGCACTTGCTAAGAGTTTTGCAGAAGTGGATTTTTTGATTATCATCATATCTTGGTACTTTGGCATTCCCGCCATAAACTGATAACGATGTAAGTAGTTAAACTTTAACTCCTCTTTTGAGTTTGTTAAGTTAGGAAATGCGTCTCTAAGAGTAGAGAGTGTTGCATCTGCAATCTTCTTATCAAAGTTTTTTTGCATAAATGCAGCCATCATATAGAGAGGGTTTGTGATGCTTATAAGTTTGTCTTTTTTATCTATAGTAACTCTTAATGTTGCTGCAAAACCTCTATTTTTTTCAGAGGCAAGTTTTATAAGTGCATCATTGGTAAAGACAATAGAAGTTATAAGACCTTTTTTATCTACTTTAAATGTGTTAAGTATGCTAAAGCCTGCTTTTTCTAAAGTTGTTTTTACATCATCAACTGAAATAAGTTCGGAGTGAAGATAGGCTGGAACTTTTCCATTTTTTATATCACCAACTAGTGGAACCTTATCGGGTGCATCTTGAATTTCATGTAGTGTGGGAGCAACATGATCACTAAATTTCACCACTTTCTTTTGAGTCACTTCTCGAAGTATTTCCTCATTTGTTTTATAATCACTTGGTGTATTTGCATAGATAGTTATTACTGTTGGAACAACTGCTTCCACTTTTGGTACAGCTGGTAACTTGATGATAATTGTTGTATCTTGTGCTGAGAGTGAGACAGCTGAAAGAAGGAGGATGAGTGGTAGTGATTTTTGTAAAAATTTATGCATATATATTCCCTTGTTGCTATGAGCATTTAAGTAAGTATAAGACTTTTTATTTTGATTCATACTTAAATTTATAACATAAAGAATTATTCGTTATTTTTCTCAAGTAAATTGTGTAATAATTGGACAATTAATACACAATTAGGAAGTTTATGATGAATGAGAAAAGAGTTGTTTTAGGTGGTGGATGTTTTTGGTGTATAGAAGCAGTCTATAGAAATGTTAAAGGTGTAATAAGTGCTGTAAGTGGGTATGCTGGTGGTAATAGACCAAACCCGAACTATGAAATGATATGCACAGGTGTGAGTGGTTATGCAGAAGTGGTAGATATACAATATAACGGAGATGTAATTACTCTAAGTGAAATTTTAGATATATTTTTTATTGTGCACAATCCAACGACACTTAATCAGCAGGGTGCAGATAAGGGGACACAGTATCGTTCTGTTATCTATTATGCTGATGCAGAAGAAAAAGAGGAAATTTTAGCATTTGTTGCAAAAAAACAAGAAGAGTTCTCAGAAAAAATAGTGACTGAGATCTCAGTACTTCCTGAAGTGTATCCTGCTGAAGCATACCATCAAAACTATTATAATCAAAACAGTTCACAAGGCTATTGTCAAGTAGTCATTGCACCAAAACTACAGAAGTTTATGAGTAGCTTTCCTGAGAAGTTAGCCTAAAGATCTTTGAGAATACAGGGAACATCACTTGAGTTTCTTATCTCTTCAAAGTCGAGAATCTCTGAGTTCATGGTGTCCGCAAAATTTGTCATACTTTTTTCAAGTTGCTCATGGGCCTCTTGAACAAGTTTTTTTTGCTCATCTTCAACATCTTTAAATCTTTTCATAATTTGTAAAAAATACTTTTTATTATCTGTAAGTAGTATGATCTCTTCCATTTTCACCCATTTTCTAATGACCTTTCCATCTTTCGAAAAGAGAAAAATAACATGTTCATTCTTATTTGAAGCGATATATTTTGGAACAGCAAAGCCTATAAATGTGTTTGGCAGTTTATCTATCTGTTTTTTAATTACATAATACATAAGGGAATTATATACTAAAATTACTAATTCTATGGTAGACTCCTTTTGTAATTTTACTATTTAC
>CAZMBK010000097.1:0-5334 GCA_964564315.1 uncultured Sulfurimonas sp. | reverse complement strand
AAAAAACTAATAAGTATTAACAATACTACAACGACTTTCATCTAAACCCTTTGTATTTAAAATTGTGACTATTGTAGCATAAATATTCTATACTTAAAATTAATTTAATCAACTACTCCTTAAGAGAATCTTAGTTCAGCTATCTCTTTTATGCTCAATCCTGTTAAAAGAGATATAGTTGCATCATCAAGATTATTTGCAATAGCAGTAATGGCTATTTCAATATTCCTTTTCTCCATCCCTTTCTCCATCCCTTTTTCTATCCCTTCTTCCCTACCTTTCTCTAGCCCTTTCTCTAGCCCTTTCTCTAGCCCTTTTTTCATACCTTTTCTCTCAGCAGTTTTGAGTGCATTGAGTTCATCAAACTCTTTGAGCATGATGTAGTCATAGACTTCTAGCTCTTTTTTACCCCATGATGTTTGTGTAGCAATAGTAAATGCTTCTTTGAACTCTTCTATTTTTTCGTACTGTTCAGGAACCATTTTCAAGTCACTTGCATTTTTTATGAAGTAAATCCATTTATCTAAAATAGATGTAAGCTTTTCTAGTTTTGTAGTAAACTTAGGAAGTTCTATAAATGTAAATTCAAAGTCACTCAAATCTTGTTTATTAGTTTCTTGGTTTATGATGAGATGTCTTGAGATATATTTTTCATTTTCAAAGATGTTAAAATTAAGGATTCCAATGAAGTATACTTTTTTAAGTACAGTGTAGTCTTTGCCAGAGGGGAGCTGTTCTACATAAGCTTTAGAAGTATAGTAGAGACTTCTTTTTGTGAAATCACCGAGATCTTTTTTTTGCATCTCTACTATAAAGTTTTCACCACTTCTGTTTGTAGCTTTTATATCTAAGATGGTCTCTTTAAGTTCTGGAATACGAGGTACTTGGTATGGGTTTGCTAAAGAGACAGAAACTATGCTTTTTTCATCTCTAAAATCTAATACAGCATTTAAAAAAGAGATAAGTATATTTTTATGATTCTCATCCCCAAATATCTTTTTAAAGGCTAAGTCATTTTTTGGGTCAGCAAATTTCATTTTATCTCCATTAAATTAATTTGTATTATTTTAACATAAAGATGTGCGGCTTTAGCTTTACCTCTATTAAGAGTGTCAATTTTAGTTTACAAAAGAGCTTCTATCTCTTTCGCATTATCTATAAAGTAGATCTTTTTTACTACAGAGTTTTCTAACTCATAGAGAGTTATTTTTTCCTCTTTTGCTCTAAATCTATCATCTTTTTCATTGTTTATAAGTAAAATTCTATGTTTGTACTTTTTTAGTTTTGGCATAGCAAAGTACTTTGTAATGATGGCTGGCATTTTAGAGATGTTTGCTATGAAAACTGCATCATGTTTTTGCAGATAATCTTTTGGCTTAGATGCTAAAAATGTGTTTACATCCTTCCCTGTATCTTTCTCAAAACTTACTATATACATTTTTGTATGTCTATCAACAGTATGATACACTCCAAACTGATCAGGCAGAGCGAACACTCGTAACTTCTCATCTTTTTTTATCTCATTTGAAAACAGTGATGTTACTAGCAGTAGTGCTAAAATTATTTTTTTCATTACTCTTTCTCTTCCTTATAGTTTAATGTGTACTCTATATCTACCTGATCTCGAACGGTTAAAAAAAGTAGTGTAGGGGGTTCTATATTAAAATCACTCATCATAATACTAAACGTACCCGCAAGTTCTAAAGTACCCTCTTTTTGCACCACACTTACTAAAGACTCTATATCTTTCTGTGTACCATTGAGAGTGAGTTTTCCTTTTAAAAGGTACTCTGTTCCCTGCTTTTGCACACTTTTAATTTGAAACGATATAAAAGTATGGTTTTTTACATTGAGTGCTTCGTACATATGCTCATCTCTATCGAGATTATCACTCACTAAGGAGAGTGCATCAAAAGAGATACTCCCCTTAAGAGACTCTACTCCCTTTGGCATTAACAAGAGAGAATTTATCTTAGTAGATTTTGGGTTTATGGTGCTGTCACCAAAGACTTCTGTATGTGCTCTGACTTCACCTTGAAATAATGAGAAGCTGTTTGCATTTACAGATACAACGAAGATAAGTAGTAAAAATAGTTTTAACATTATGTTTTTCCTTCTACTGTTTTATAAAATAAGACCTATATTTAGTGCTAAAAAAAGCCCCATACCTGAAGCTATCCATGCTATAAAAATCATATCTATTCCTATGATTTTAAGAGGCTTTTTTAAAACTGTTTGTAGTATAGCAATATTATAATAAGAAATAGCTATAGGATAAACTGCTGCCAGTAGATAAGCTTCATTTAAACTATAAAGAAGATAACTCAGAAAAAAAATCATGAGTATAAAGAGCTCTTTTTGCTTTAACGAAAACTTCAGTATAAATGCTAAAACAACACCAAGAACATGAAAAAAAGCTATCTCAAAACTATAGCCATCCCTCCATATAGAAAAAGAGCTATCTCGTGAAAGCAACTCAAAAAGAGTGCTATCGAGTAAGACCCAAAGAGACATCATCCACAAAGGATATGTTCTAAAAACTTCAAACTCTTTTTTTTCACTCGGCAATAAACGCGATGCTATAAGCACAATAAATGTAAAAAGGAGTGCATACACTCTTCTCTCTGCAACCTCTGTGTTAAATAAAAATGTCCCTATAACATATGAGAGACTAAGTGCTACACCAAGCTCTATACTACTCGCTTTTTTCAGTTCATGTATCATAAAAACTGAAATAACCCCACTACTAAAACCTAAAATGAAAAGCATAAACTGTGATAAATTTGGATAAAAAAAACTGATAAAAAGTTGCACTAAAAGAAAAAAAGAGAGTTTTTTTTCACTCTCTCCATGCATAAATAGAGTAGAGAGAGAACCTAAAACACCACCTATAGGTATAAGAGCTAAAGTAAAAATATCTGAGTTATAAAACTCAACTATCCCCGTTTGAACGATAAGAAGATAAAAAAGAAGCTCAAAAGAGAGAAGGAAAACTATAGGCACTTTACACTACTTAAAATGAGGTCTATATAAAAAAAGTAAGTAGTATGAGGCAAAAAGTAGATCAAATGCACCAATAAAAGCAGCTTCTATCCCTAATGCAGCAGAGAAATACAGTGCAAAGAAGAGAGAACTTACACAGATGCGTATAAAAACACTAAGCTGTGTTAAGATCTCTCTATGTGCATCAAGCTTATAAGCTAAAAAGTGCATAACACCTGTCATGCTCACAAACATAAAGACTATATACTCATAAATTCCACTAAAAGTGAACCCAAGAAGTGGATAAGCAAAACTTGCAAAAAGGAGCAAAAAAAGCCCTCCAAAGCCATCATTTATAACTCCCATTAAGTTATAAAGTTTTAAGTGTGAAAAAGAGAGTCCAAACCTTATAAAACCAACAAGCGAGTGCAGCACTATAAAACCAAACACACTTCTTGCTATCCACAAAGTATAAGTATCAAGAGTCTCATACCCTGCTTGGTAAAAGCCACTTAGACTCAAGACTAAAAAAATTCCCAAAATTCCAGCTATATACTGAAGATAAAACTTTTTACTCTCTAGCTCTTTTATGTAGTTGCTAAACATTGCTACAACCATAAAAAAGATACCAATTCCCATGGCTAAGTGTGCATGAGCAATAATAAGATCATTTCTATGAAATGGCCAACGAATCTCTGGAATAAAAAGAATGTTTCCCTCCACATCAACAAAAAGAAATGCTACTATGGAGATAAGCAGTGCTACCCTAGCAAATCCTTTTATCTGCGCATCTACAAACCATCTATATAGAAGTGGGAGATACGCAAGGGAGAGATACTGTAAAAACCACTCTTGATTGTAAGTTAAAGGCTCATAAAAAGTTCTATATAAAACACTTGCAAAGTAAAATCCTAAAGGCACTATCCAGAGGATGTTCCATCGAGCTATAAACTCTTTTTCACTCACAAGTTTTATGATTAAGTAGTAAAGAGGAATAATAGCTAAACTCATTCCGAGTGTGTTATCCCCATGCGGTCCTGTGACTGTACTCTCGACCTGCCCTATGTAAGGGTTCATTAAAATCAGAAGTGCTATGGGAGCGATGAGGACAATTTTAAAAGAGACATTTACCCAAGTTGGTGTTTTCTCATAAAGTTGTATAAACTTATAGAGTGCTACAGCATAAAAGATCCCCGCCCCTGCTAAAATAAAATTGAGTGCATAGTGAAAGTCATAAAAGGCAAGTCCTCGTTGTACTCCAAAAAGCAGAGTCATCACCATATAAAAAAGAAAAATATACCAAAAAATAAAATAGAGGTTTAGATAACGAAGCCCCTCTTCACAACTCCCTACTTCTTTGTTTATAAGTAAAAATGGTAACATAGAGAGCATTAAGGTTATAAATCCATAAAGCATTAAGGATATATGAATAGATCGCATTCGAGAGGGTTCAAGAAGTGCAGAGTCAACACTCAAACCAAGTAAGTTCAGAGAGTAAATCAAACCAAAAAAGAAACCTAATGCTAAAAAACCTAAAGAGATTTTAAAGTGTCTATTTACAAAAAAGTTAAACTGTTCCATCTTTTACCTCAATAATTCTATCGGCTTTTTTCGCTAAAGCCTTGTTATGTGTTGTCACTATAATGGTCGTACCATTCTCTGAGAGTTTTTTAAAAAGTTCAAAAACAAGATCTGCATTTTTTGAGTCTAAATTTCCTGTCGGCTCATCTGCAAAGAGCACTTTTGGAGAGTTAATAAGAGCACGAGCTATAGCCCCACGTTGGCGCTCGCCTCCTGAGATCTCATTTGGTAATTTATCTGCATACTTTCCTATCCCCAAGAGTGATAAAAGCTTTTCTATCTCGGTATCACTCGCCTTAGGCTTTGCTATACGAATATTTTCTCTAAGAGACAAGTACTCTATAAGGTAGTGGAACTGAAAAATAAAACCGATGTTTTTCTTTCTAAAGCTATCAATATCTACTATGTTTTTATAGGCTATACCCTCAAAGGAGAGTTCTCCCTCTGTCGGGGTCAAAAGTGTTGAGAGAATAGAAAGCAGTGTTGACTTACCACTACCACTCTCACCTATAATAGCAACAAACTCTCCCTCTTGTATCTCTAAACTCACACCATTAAGTGCCACATCTTTTTGATAATAATGCACAATATTTTGAGCGTTTATCATGATCTATTTCCTTGAATAAGCACTATAGGATCCGTTTTCGCTGCATTTATAGCTGGTAAGATAGAGCCGATAACCACCATCACAAGTGAGGCTATAAAAACCCCAAATGCAAGTGTTAGAGATATTTCACCATTTACATACCCTTGTAGATGTGCAGAGTTTTT
>CAZMBK010000096.1:0-5348 GCA_964564315.1 uncultured Sulfurimonas sp. | reverse complement strand
GTGGATTTGAAATACTTTTAGAGGTGAGTGGATATGCACTTTTTTTCTACTTTCTAGCAGATGTAAGTCCTATAGTTGCAGGACTTTTTTGGGTACTTTTAACAGTCCGTTCAACTTATATAGTACATGACTTACTACACAAACAGTATTTTTCTCGAAAAACTGGTAATAGACTCGCGCTTATCTTTGGAAATTTTACATTAGGACTTTCTGGAAAGTGGTGGGATAGAGAGCATAATGTGATGCATCATACTTACTGTAACTCAGCAGAGAAAGATGGAGATGTTCAGGGGTTTGGTGGGGCTATTATAGGAAAGCATGACTCTATAAAATTTTTACATCGTTACCAACATATAGCATTTTTTTTACTGCTTCCTGTAATTTATTTTAGTTTTATGATGCAGACATATCAGTTTGTCTTTGAGAGAAAAGATTGGAAAGAACTTCTTTTCTTACTTTTACACTTTATACTTCCTGCTTCTGTTTTTTATCTTCTACCTTTAGGGGATGCTTGGACTGTTATTGCTATTCACTACCTTGGGTACGGTTTTGCACTTGCAATGGTTACTATTACGAACCATATCGGTCTGCCTATTGTTTTTAATGATGACTATAAGAAGATGAGTTGGTTAGACATTCAAACAAAGGGGAGTCGAAATGTAGATGGTGGACTTTTCATTCACTATATTTATGGTGGATTAAACACACAAATAGAGCATCATGTCTACCCACATGCTTCACGTTTTCAGCTTCTAAAAATTGCAAAACATTTAGAGAAGTTTTGTAAAGAGAATAACTTTATTTACTACTCTACATCTCCTACAAAAGCATACCAAGAAATATACTACTACCTCAAAGATTTAAGACTACAGTCTTAAATCCTTAAACAGTTTGCAAAATAATCTCCCAATATATGAAGTTTTAGAGGAACTAAAAAGTTCACTAGAGATAAAAAACACTCTTATACTTCAAGCACCTCCTGGAGCTGGAAAAAGTACACGTGTTCCTCTTGCACTGTTAGATGCTTCTTGGCTCGGCGAAAAAATTATTATTATGTTAGAACCTCGCCGTGTTGCTGCCCGAATGGTGGCTACTCAAATGGCAAAACTACTCGGCGAAGTAGTGGGTCAAAGAGTAGGGTATCAGGTAAAAATGGATGCAAAACACTCAAAAGAGACAAAGATACTTGTTGTAACTGAAGCAGTTTTAGTGCGAATGCTTCAATCTGATCAGAGTTTAGAGAGAGTGGGGCTTATCATCTTTGATGAGTTTCATGAGCGGAGTATTCATAGTGATCTCTCTTTGGCACTCTCTTTAGAAGTGCAAGCACTCCTTCGAGATGATTTGAAACTCCTTATTATGTCGGCTACTTTAAATGCTGAAAAAATTACTGAACATTTAGGTGATGTCGTAACTATTACTTCAGAGGGAAAAAGTTTTGATGTTGAGAAAGTATATCTTGACATCAAAACACCACAGCCTACAAGTAAAACCATTAATAGTTTACTGGTAAAAACAGTTCTTAAATCATTACAAGAGGATGTGGGAGATATACTAGTTTTTCTCTCTGGCACAAAAGAGATACAGCGATTACAATCTTCACTCTTAGACTCTCTTAAAGAGAGTAATATTCTCATTTTACCGCTCTACTCAGCACTCTCTAAAATAGAGCAAGATAGAGCTATATTTCCTACAAGTAAAAGAAAAATTATACTCAGTACAAACATCGCACAGACCTCTTTAACTATAGAGGGTGTTCGGGTTGTAGTCGATACAGGTTTAGAGAAACTCTCAGAGTATAACTATGCAAGTGGGATGAACCATCTCAACACTGCATTTATATCTAAAGACTCAGCAACTCAAAGGGCAGGAAGAGCAGGGCGACTGAGTGATGGAAAGTGTTATAGACTCTGGCATAAACATAGAGTACAACTAGAGTCAACACAAGCTGAAATACTCCGCTCAGATCTCTCTTCGCTTCTTTTAGATTTAGCACTTTGGGGTGTAGAGAGTTTTGATGAGATGACTTGGCTCGATACTCCAAAAGAGGAGATAATTAAGAGCACAAAAGAGTTACTTCAAGAGTTAGAGATGTTAGATGAGCATTTTAAGATTACTGCATTTGGTCGAGATGCCATAACACTAGGTCTGCACCCTCGCTTTGCTTATATGATACTCAAGGCAAATGAGATGGGGTATGCTTATGAGGCTTCACTTTTAAGTGCACAACTAAGTGAGAAAGATATTTTTAAAAATGGGAGTAGAGATAGTGATATACTCAGCCCTTTTATGCATCTTTTAGAGAAAGATTTTGATGCTCACTATATAAATATTTTTCGTGCAAAAGAGGTCTTAAAAGAAGCAAATAGTTTTTATAAAAAATTACAAAGTATAAAAAAAGTAGAGAGTAAACAGAAGAATTTTGACAAAGATATGCTAGCTGTTTTACTTCTCCTAGCTTATCCTGATAGACTTGCCATGAGGCGTGCTAAAAATGAGAACAGATATAAACTTTCTAATGCAAAGGGAGCGATACTAAACTTTGAAGATTCACTTTTTAATGAGGAGTATTTGGTTGTAGCTTCGCTTAATGCGAATGCGAAAGACTCTTTTATAAATCTTGCACTTAGTATATCTTTGGAGTTAGTCGAGATGTACTTTAGTTCACTTATTGTAAAAAAAGAGAGTGTGAAGTATAACGCAGAGAGTAAGAAGTTTGACATACGAGAGAAACGATACTTCTTAGCCTTAGAACTTGACTCAAAACCTCTTCAGCTTAGTGCTAAACATAGTATGAAAGAGCTTCTTTTGGGTTTAGTTAAAGAGGAGGGTTTATTGCTTTTAGAGTGGAGTAAAAAGGCACAATCACTTAAAGAGAGAGTAAACTTTGTGAATGCTCATTGTGATGCGAAGTTAGTGAGTTTTAGTGATGAAAATTTACTTGCTAGTGTAGATCTTTGGCTTGAACCGTATCTCTCAAATGTTAAAAGTGTCAAGGCATTAGAGAACTTAGATATTTACAGTATGCTTTTAAGTTTACTCCCGTGGGATTCACAACAGAGCTTAGAAAAACTAGCACCACAAACACTTAAAGTCCCTAGTGGCTCAAATATATTTATAGACTATAGTGACATTACTAAACCTGCACTACATGTAAAAATACAAGAGATGTTTGGGCTAGAGGAGACTCCTAAGATACTCAATGCGACTATAGCACTTCAAATACAGCTTCTCTCTCCAGCAATGCGACCCATACAGATAACCTATGATTTGAGTAGTTTTTGGAAGAACTCTTACTCGGAAGTAAGAAAAGAGCTTAGAGGAAAGTATAAACGCCACTACTGGCCAGAGAATCCTTATGAGGCAATAGCTACAAAAAAGACAAAAAAGCATATGATGGCGAGCCAAAAGGGAGAGTAATCCCAAACACTTTGCTATAATGTCACCATGAAAAATAGCAGAGCAATTGCAATTGGTGGATTTGATGGGATGCATATAGGGCATCAGGCACTTTTTAATGAACTTGATGAAAATGGAACTATTGTTGTAATAGAGACAGGGTATGCAAACCTTACACCTTCTTTGCATCGTGAAAAGTTTAGTGATAAACGGATAATTTATTTAGAGTTAGAAGATATTCGTCATCTTGATGCAGAGGGTTTTTTACAACTTTTGCGGGTTAATTTCCCTGAGTTACAGAAGATAGTTGTTGGATATGACTTTCACTTTGGAAAAGATAGAAAGTACTCTTTTGAGGATTTAAAAAACCTTTTTGATGGTGAGGTAGTGGTAGTCGATGAGGTGTGTCATAACAGGGACTCCATCCACTCTCATAAAATCCGACAGAAACTTCAGATAGGTGATGTCAAGGGAGCAAATGAGTTTCTTGGACATAACTATACTATAGCTGGAAAACTTATAAAAGGGCAGGGCTTAGGCGCAAAAGAGTTAGTCGCTACCATAAATGTAGAAGCTCCTAAATTTTTGATCCCTAAAGAGGGTGTTTATGTCACACTTACTCGCATAGATGATGAGGAGCATTTTCATCCAAGTGTCAGTTTTTTAGGACATAGAGTTACCACTGATGGAAGTTTCGCTATAGAGTCTCATATACTCGATGGTGAGGTTTTATGTGAGCAAAAAGCAGACATACGATTTGTCGCATTTATACGAGAAAATGAGAAATTTGACTCTTTAGAGTTACTAAAAAAAGCTATAAAAGCAGATATCGCAAAAGCAAACAGAGAGTTGCAGCGATTAGAATTATAAAAGAGAGAATATGCCAAGAATATACCTAGATGAGAAAGAACCAATTCACTTCAAATTTGAACAAAATCAAGATGACTTTATAGTTGATGAGGTAGGCTTAGAGTGGAAAGGAAGTGGAAACTTTACTGTTTATCATATTAAAAAAGTGGAGATGACTACTTGGGACATGATAGCTGCATTTGCAGAGTTTCTTAATATTAATGCAGAGAAAATAGGCTATGCAGGTTTGAAAGATAAGCATGCGACTACAACTCAGTACATAAGTATAGAAGCACGATATGAAAAAGAGATAAAAAGATTTAAACATAAGCAAATAAAAATTTTAAGTTCAACTAGACACTCTCACTCTATAAGAATGGGTGACTTAGTGGGCAATAGATTTAAAATAAATCTCTTTGAAGTAAACCAAATTCAAGCCGGACAGATAGAAAAACTTGCAAGAAAGTCTGAGAAGTTAGGTCTTCCAAACTACTTTGGTTATCAACGTTTTGGTCGTGATGGTGACTCTGTAGAGCAAGCTAAGAAGATGATAGAGGGTGACTTGCACATTGAAGATTCGAAACTTAAAAAGTTTTTAATATCCATCTACCAAAGTACTCGTTTTAATGACTGGTTAGAAGAGAGAGTTCAGCTGAGTAGAGATAAAAACAACAATAAGTTTTTACTTTTAGAGGGAGACCTCTATAGTGACTCTAAAGGAAAACTTTTTACTCCTAAAAATCCACAACAGAAAGATTTTGAAGCGCATAAAGTAGTGCCTACAGGACTGCTTTGTGGTCGTGGTGTGTACCGTTCTCGAGGTCTTGCTGGAGAGATAGAAGCCAAACATGATGATGGCTTTTTGTATGACAAAGGCTTACGTCGTGATGCTGTTATTTTCCCAAAAGATATAGAGATGAAGTACACAAAAGGGTTTGAGAAAATGGAGATGGCATTTACACTGCCTAAAGGCTCTTATGCTACTGTCTTTTTAGAGAATATAGCAAGTAAAGAGTTTAAGGCTAAGAAGGTTAAACAAAAGAAGTAATTTAATCTAAGGTAAACCTCCGGCTCTGCCGGAGGACTCCCAAAATTTGATA
>CAZMBK010000095.1:0-5351 GCA_964564315.1 uncultured Sulfurimonas sp. | reverse complement strand
GCATCTGTAACTGTAGCACGATGGATTTTGCTGTACAACATATCTATTAACATAAAACTTCCTATCTACCCATTTGCTTTTTCATATCAGCAGGAGAGATTGCATCACCCCACATCGCTTCATCTATAACATACTCTTCAACCACTGTACCACCAATAATATGTTCAGTAATAATACGATCAATTTTATCTTTAGTAAGTCCAGCATACATAGTATGCCCTGGTTCTACAAGCATAATTGGTCCAGCACTACAACGGTTCATACAAGATGTACGAATTGGCTGAACTGTTCCCATAATTCCCTCTGTCATTAGCTTACTAGCTAAGTGTTGAAAAAGGTCTTGAGTATCTGGTCTCACACATGATGGTTTTGGCATACCTGGGGGAGCCGACTGCTCACATTTCATTATATAAAAAGCTGGTTGAGGGATTTGTTGCATTTGCATAAAAGAATCTTCCTTATTTTTTTTGAAATTATATCAAAATAATAGGCTCGTTTTCTGTATCTCTAAAATAAGTTTAAATTTTTAAGTTTATTAGTAACTATTTTGATATAATTTCTTCTATTATATTATAAGTATATTAAATCAAGGATACTCAAAAGTGAAACAACTCTTACTCATTTTACTCTTCATCCCCTCTTTATATGCCGATGCAAAAGTTTACATTGGTCTTGGTGGTGGTGGTTTTAGCGAAAGCTTTCACCAAATAGATGCCTCAAGTTCTTCAGAAATGGCTAGTGTCAAAGTTGGCTATGGAGATAGAAAAGCATATGCTGTAGAGTTCTCAATCGATTATTATAAAAATAGTTCTAAAATTTTCTCATCTTCAAATGATACTACAACAGATGGTGATAAAATTGGTTTTAATATCAATCTTATGAAATCCTTTGACTTTAATATTTATGTATTACCCTACATAAAAGTTGGTTTCGGAACTGGATACTTAGATATACAAAGAGAGTTACAAGATCGCCTTACTTATGGTTCTTTTCAAGGTTCTCTTGGAGTATTTCTTCCACTTAATGATCATTTTGATTTTGAAGTTGCTTACGAAGTAAGAGAAAACACTTATGAAGCCATAGATACGATTGATACTAAGACTGCTTACAAGTCGACAACTCACTTAGCCTATGTTGGCGTTAATTATAGATTTTAGGATATTAAAACTTATGAAACTATCACATTTTTCCCTTGCTCTACTTACAACTTTTTTTATCTCTTGTGGTGATAATACAGAATCAACACCTATCATTGATGTTCAATCTATTACTATTAATGAAAATAATATCTCTCTTTATGCAACAGATATAGCCATTCCTCTTACTGCAGAAGTAACATATAATGATGCAACTCAAAGAGATATTAGCAGTAAAGTATCTTGGAGTAGTTCAGATATATATAAATTAGTAACAACACTAAGTACAGATGCAGTACTAGTAACACCTACAACAAATGGAGGTGATCTTAATATTACTATTGACTATAAAGAGACATTTACAGATACAAAAAGTATACATATAAAAGAGCTAATCTCTCTAAACTACAGCGATATTAATATAAGTGATATAGGGACACCCCAAACCATCTACATAACTGGAAACTTTGAGAACAATGAGACAAATGTTTCTTTACTTGGAAATCTTTACTGGACAGTCGATACGAATGCAACGATTACGGAGACGAACTCTTCACAAATCACACTTACTATTGATCAAAATACTAGTTCAATACTACTGAGTGGTCGTCTATTTCCAGATACAGAGAGTGAGGTTGACTTTAATAACACTTTTTATTAAAAGTGTTATTAATCTTCTTGAATGTTAAGGAGTTCTCTTACTATAGCTCTATCATCAAAGGGAAATTTCTCATCATAAATAATCTGAGTATCTTCATCGCCCTTCCCTAAAATAACGACAACTTCCTCTTCACCTTGTGCATCGAGTGCCATCTCTATTGCTTTTTTACGATTGAGTTCTATTGTAATGTTTATCTTATCTTCTATACCTGAAAGAATATCATCAGCAATGGCTTCTGGATCTTCATGACGAGGATTATCACTTGTTATAAATACTCGCTTAGCTAAAGAAGCCGCTACCCTACCCATAAGTGGACGTTTTAGTTTATCTCTATCACCACCAGCACCAAATACTACTAAAAGTTCTTTCTCTTTGAGAGCATTTAAAACCTGAGCCATTCCATCTGGAGTGTGTGCAAAATCTACTATAACATTTGGAAGAGTACAAACCTGTTCCATTCTTCCACTCACACCTGCAAAATTATCTACAACATCTGCTATTTCCTCAAGTTTCTTATCTGTAATAAGATGCACAGCAGCAATAGCTCCCATAAGGTTATAAAGATTAAAGAAACCATGGAGTGAAGCTGTAAAAGGGACTATCTCTTGAAAATGTTGAATGAGACCACTACTTCCTTCATTTAAAGAGTATGCCATAAGTCTATACGTTGATGGGTTTTCTATACTATAAGTAAAAGCATTTTTAAAATTAAACTCTGCTCTTGGTTCATCTCTATTTATAAGTTTTTTACCCTCATCTTGAAAAAAAGAGTTTTTAACATAGATGTAATCTTCTAGTGTTTTATGATAATCAAGATGGTCCTGTGTAATGTTAGTGAGAATTTTTAACTCAAAATTGAGACCCTCTATCCGTTTTTGAACAATAGCATGAGAACTTACTTCCATAATAAAATATTCACATCCTGCTTCTACTGCTTGATAAATATGTTTGTATGTATTTAAGACAGAGGGTGTTGTAAGTGTCTTACCCTCTGTAACTTCATCATTCATAAATAACCCGCGAGTTCCTTGCATAGCAGTTTTATACCCTAAGTCTAGTAAAAAAGAGTAAATTGCACTCGCTGTTGTAGTTTTACCGTTTGTTCCAGTAATTCCAACGATTTTAATCTCATTTATTCTAAAAAGTGAAGCAATTTCAGATATTTTTATGATAGAGTGAGCACTATTATCTATAGCATTTTGGAGATACTTTTCATTTTGAGCAGTAAGAACAAAAGCTGTTTGCTCATCACACTCAGTAGAGTCTTCTGTTACATATTTATATGCTTGTGAGGGTAGTTCTATTTTCAACTATTTCTTACCTTTTGCAAGTTTATTTAAAAGTTTATGCAGGAGTCTTTCACTTGGGTACACACTCAGGGCATTCTCTAAGTATGTAAGTGCCATCTCTGCAAAGTCATGTTCTATAAGTCTATCTAAAAAATCTACAAAATCATCTTTTTGTGTAATAATAACACGAGTAGAAAACATAATATTTTCAAAAGTTTCTCTAAACTCAGCACCTTCATTTAAAAGATTTTTAAAATCACTATAGAGTATTCCATCTTCAAACTCTAAACGCTGACGAATAGGATCCCCAAAAACTTGACTCAGTTTTTCTAAAGAGCCATCCATATTTTGGAGTATTTCGCTCATTATAAGATCCGCCTGCTCTTTATCATCCTCTTGAAGTATTTCATAGTAATCAAAAAGAGCTTCAGCACCACCCTCTCCACTCATGGCCATTTCAGAGAGTATCACCCCATTAAAAGCCTCTTTTGAGTTAGGATAGTTTTGCAAAACTTCAGCAAACTTATCTAAAGCATTTTTATACTCTGCTTTTGTAAAGTTCTCTTTTGCTTGTGTTAAAATCTTATACTTGCTTATCATACTACTCATAGATATCTCTTTTATAAATTTTCTATATCGTTTTCCATACCCATTGGCACATTTACAACCGTAAGCTCTGGATGAATATCCATTCTCAGTTGACGTTCAACACCATACTTCAGTGTACTGCCACTACTAGCACATCCTATACAAGCACCTTTAAGCTGCACATACACCGCACCATTTTTTACAGTGATAAAATCTATATCACCCCCATCAAGTGCCAAAGATGGTCTTACCTTATCGATTACTACTTTTACTGGTTCTAAAAGTTCCTCATCAGAAAACGGAATCATTACTATCCTTTTAAAATTATTCTTTTTATTGTTGTAATAAATTATATACTAAGTTTTGTTAATTGTGACTATGAAATGCAACTCTTGCAATGGCTTAAGATATTGCTTAGATTGAATCCATACTCATAATTTGTGCAACATAAGAGGGCTTTCTCATTCCAACTAAAATATAGTCTATAGAGTCTCTCTCTTTGAGAAAATTTATGGCACACTCTTGAAGTTTTAGTTCACACATCGCAAAATTCTCTTTAAGTTGCACTCGTGTTATTCTTGAACACTCATACGCAACCATCTTTCTATATTCTGCTAAAAACATATCTATATAAGATAAAAGTGTCTCTTGCACTTGAGTATCTGTACTCTGCATAGTTTTTTGAATATGAGGAATAATTTGAGAGTAGAGAAAACTATCATAATCCCCTATCCATCCAAACTTATGTTTACTCTCATCTAACTGTTCTATAAGATTGTAAAGAGATCTAAGATCCTCATTATCACTTACATCAAGAAGCTCATTTAAGTGATGATAGTACTCACTACTCTCATCATAATCTGCTAGTCGAAACATCATCTCATTTTTTTGTGCATTGAGTGGACGATTAACTAAAACTCTTAATCCATTCTCTTTTGCCCATGATGCACACTTTAAACCCTCATGTTCAAGTATATTTATAGGAAGTTCTATTGTCGTAAAACTATGCGTATCATTCTCTGCGATCTCAGCAGCTCTATCTGCTAATGTAATGAGATCTTCATAGGGAAGAAAATCCACCTCATTATGATTTTTAGAGAAACTATTTGAGCTAATTCCATAACTGCCAATAGTTCCATTTTTTACCTGCTCTTCAAGTGCTACAAATACATCAAAAATTCTATCAAACATATTGTCTAAAACTTCATCTCTCTCTTTACCCTTATTTAAAGCATTATACATATAATATTCTGGGTTATGAATAAGATAACAATCTATTTTTTTTAACTCCAATCGTAAGAGTGATTGCTCCAACTGATGTAGCATAAAAGACTTACTTATAGAGTGAAAACAGCTCTCACTATACTCTACAACATCTTCAAAAGGCTCCTCTTTATGAAGCTTCATATTTGAGCCTTGTATATAACCAAATTTACTCACTATCTCTACCTCTTGACGTTTTACATCGTCAAAATACTGTAGGGCTAAAGCTATCGCTCTCTCTGCTGCACCATCCATATAGTTTGAAGAGGTATCAATAAGTTTTACACCTGCTTCTATGGCATCACGAAGGGCTTGAATATGTTGTGGGTTTTGATCAGTTATGCGGTAAGTTCCAAATGCGAAATTACTCATTAGTAAATCCTATATATTAAAGTAGTTTAGAATTGGGAATAT
>CAZMBK010000094.1:0-5389 GCA_964564315.1 uncultured Sulfurimonas sp. | reverse complement strand
TTGGTAGATGAATTTTTTTTGCCATTATATCTAAATCTTACTTTATTTAATAGGCTTTATCGCTCTATTATTAAACCATTGTTATCAAAATCTAAAATTTTCACATTAAAGTCTGGAAATTTTTGAGAAAACTTGTTTGCAATCATTGAAGAATCATCATCATATACAAGTGAAAAGAAGGTACTTCCACTCCCTGAGAGTGTGCTCATTAAAGCACCAGACTCATATGCAACTTTTTGTACAGCAAAAAGTTCAGGCAATGTTTTCATTCTTGCTTTTTGATGAAATCTATCTTGTGCAGCAAGTTTAAGCATTTCCCAATCTTCATTAAAAAAAGCTGCAACTGTTAATGCTGTGTGTGAAAGGTTATACACGGCATTCTCTTTTGAATATGATTTTGGTAGTACTGTACGTGATTTTGATGTATTCATCTGCTTGTTTGGTATAACTACAACTGCTTTCAGATAATCAGGTAGATGCTTTCGCTGAGAAAAAACTTTATTTTTTTCAACTGTTGCAGCATTAAACCCACCCATCACGGCAGGAGTAATATTATCAGGATGGGCTTCATATACAAGTGCATGATTTAAGATGCGGCGTTTACTTACTCTTATACCCGCTGCTTCATGTGCTGAAGCTATAGCTGCAACAATAACAGCAGAGGAGCTACCAAGACCACGAGACATCGGAATTTTATTGTAAAAAGTAAATTTAAAATTCTGTTTTTTCTTAGTAAGACGTGAATAATGCTCATTAAAAATACTTATAAAAAGGTTATTTCCCTTTAAACGTGGATTGTTTTCACCCTCGCCTTTAATACTTACACTGAAAAATTTTGAGGGGTGAAACTCCACTCGGTTTCGAAGATCTACGGCAAGACCAAGTGAATCAAAACCTGGTCCTAAGTTTGCTGATGTTGCGGGTACACTTATTGTCAATTTTCTATCCTAAATTATCCAACAGCTCCTATAATATAAAGAGGTGTTGCATTGCTTGTAAACTCACTATAATCGAGCTGAGCAGGAAGCCTAAACTTAACCTCGGGTGCCGTTTCTAGTTTCTGAGTTTTTATTTCTGATGCAACTTTAACAAAGTGTAACTTACCAATCGCTTTTATTGGCGTATTTTCATTAAAATTAAATGCAGATGTAGCGAAAAGTGGTATTTTTTTTAAAATACTTAAAGATTTTAAAAAAATATAGGCAACTTTAATTGCCATAAAACTCCCTGGACCATTTGCATAAAGAAGTTTTTGCACATCATACTCTTGTAGAATTTCTTTGTAAAGAGTAGGTAAAATATCTGAACTTTTTTTATCAGACTCTATACTCTTTATAAGAATCGCATCTTCATAAATTCCTATTTTTATAGGAGAAGTAAGTGCAATAAGAAGGAGATCAACTTTTTTAGGCATATGCTTTTTCTAACTCTCTTGTTTTCTCACCTGCTAACTCGACAACCTCATAGTTTTCTGCATCTGCTAAAAGTGCTAGTGTTAACTTATGGTTTAAGTCATGGCTCCCTGCTAATGCTTCATAGTTTCCTATAAAATTCATCCCAATAAGAGACATGTCCCCAATCGCATCCAAAATTTTATGACGGACAAACTCATCATCAAAACGAAGACCCTCAGGATTTAGTATCTTTTTTTCATCAAGAACTATTGCATTTTCTAAAGAACCCCCAAGAGCTAAGCCTTTAGAACGAAGATACTGCACCTCATGTAAAAAACCAAAAGTTCGTGCACGAGAGATCTCTTTTTTATAAGACTCCTTAGTGAACTTCAGAACATACTCCTGTTTTTGAATAACAGGATGAGGAAATTTAATAGTAAAATCATACTGAAGATCAGGAGATGGAGAAAGTTTTACATACTTTTCTCCCTCTCTCACCTCTATATCTTTTTTAATTCGCATAATTTTTTTAGGAATATCCTGCTCAATCACCTCAGCCTCATCTAAAAGCATACAGTAACTTGCACTACTTCCATCCATAACAGGTACCTCATCAGCATCGACAATAACCCGTAAATTATCGATTCCATAAGCATAAACAGCAGAGAGAAGATGCTCTATAGTAGATATAACATGCCCATCTTTACCAATAACAGTTGCCATTCTAGTATCAACAACATTAGCAGGAATAAGAGGGATGGAAACATCCACATCACTACGGTAAAAAACTATACCACTATTTGACTCTAATGGTTCTAAGCGAAGCTTTACAGGAGAACCTTTATGCAGTCCAATTCCTACTAATTCTACACTTTTTTTAATCGTTGTTTGATACATATTTTATCTCCACTCAAAAAAATTTCTATTAATCTCTATCTATAATTTTCTTACTACTCTTAATAATATCTGTAATATTCAACTTAATCCACTGCTTATCCATCCACTCTTGAGGACGAACTTCTATACCTTGAACTAAGACACCAAAATGAAGGTGATCCCCCATAGCATAACCACTTTTTCCTGTATTTGCGATAACTTCATTTTTTGTTATAGTATCACCAACATTTATTTTTAAACTAGAACAGTGTCCATAAATGGTATAAAGTCCAAGACCATGCGAAATTACTGGCATATTACCATAGAGTCCATTATCATCAGCATATACTACCTCACCACTATTTTGTGGTTTAATTGTAGCCATTGCATTTGATGCTAAGTCCAAACCTAAATGATATGCTTCACTTACTTTTTCGCCTCTATAGTAGTACTTTCTATGGTCACCAAAATAAGCCACCACTTTTGCATTTCTAAGTGGATACATCTTATTTATCTTAAAAGTATCTATCTGCTCATCTTTTACTACTGAAGTTATTTTATGTATAAGTTTCTCATTTCTCTCTCTTACATCTTCATTTATAATTTTAAACTGCTCTATTGGCTCTACAACCCCTTGAGTCTCTTCAAACTCTTCAGCTAAATCAGCGATTTTACCTTTCAAAAACTTATCTGAGAGCTTTATTTTAGAAACTCTATAACTTTTCTCTTTTAAGTAAAGAGGCACATGCATTTTTGCAACATTTCCTGCTAAATCTATTGCTACTATTGTTGCTCTAAAACTATTATCCATAACAGGCCAAGCGAGGAGTGAAATATAGTAGCCCTCTTTATAAAAAGCTTGTGGTATAAATTTTTTACCATGATTCCCTTCTATGTAAAATTCAGCTAGGTTTTCATCTTTTAATTTGAAAATTACAAGTGCTGAACCCCCTTTGGAAATTTTATAAGAGTTATTTATGATGTTTAACTTTGGTCTTTTTTTATCTATTTTAAGTACAAACTTTTTTACAACACTATTTCCAGATAAAAAATTCCATTTGCTTACATCTTTTGCTTGAACAATAATCTCAATCTCTTTATCTTTCATTGTAAAAGCACTTCTTGGTGGTTTTACCTCTAAATTAAGTGTTAGCTCAGGGGTAATAAGTTGCTCATACTGTAACTCTTTACTCTCATTATTACTTTTCATTATTACTTTATAGGACTTTATTCCACTATCATCTTCTATCTTTAAGCTCAATGGTTTTTTAAGGTTCCAGTACTCACTACTACTCATAGTAATTATTGGTAAATTTCTTTCAAAAATTGAAGAGAAGTAAATAAAAAGTACAAATCCGAGCACAGAGCCCATAGCAATCAATACTCCATATGATGAATTATTATTTTTCAAGTTCTTATTTCCTTTATTATTTTATTGTTATCATCACTCTTGTAGAGTGTAGCTTTTCTTACATGTACTAAATTTACTGCATCATTAAGTATATCTATCGCATTTTCTAAGCTAGCACCCGAAGCTTTCAAAATCTCATCAGAGATAAATAGAGAAGCTGATCTTGCATCTTCACTAAGAGTCATACTCTCATAGAGACTCATCTTCAAACGCCAAATTGCAAGTGGCACTCTACGAAGATAGTACTCCCTACATATTTTATACTCAGCACCAAGAGCGATTAGTTCACTCGCTACAGCAAAAGTTATACCATCACAAGCATTCGTTGTAAAGTTTTTATACTCTTCAAGTAGTCCCATATAGAGAGCTGTTGCCATTTTTTTATTTATCTTAATTTCATGCATTTTGAAAAAAGCATACAGTTGCTGAGTATCACTCTCCATGGAAAGTGTATACGCAGCAGAAGAGAGCTTTGTATCACGAAGTTTATCATACCAAGGTAAAAAAGCGACCCTATTTGAAATATCTTCACTCTTATATAAGGAGACTTTTTTATGAAGTGTTAAAATATAACTATAAAATGCACTTGCATTTGCAAATGTAGTATCTTTTACTACAATTAAGATATGCTTACTCTCTTGTATCTTTTTTAAATCTATTAACATATTATCTTTTTGTGAAATTATATAGTAACTTTACTATTTTAACTCTTTTATTTTTTGTTAGTTCTATAAACATAAGCAAGAACCTCCGCAACTGCACCAAAAAGTGCCTCTGGAATAGTCTGCTCTAACTCTACCTCAGCATATAAAGAACGAGCAAGGGGTGGATTTTGTACAATTTGCACCTCATTCTCCCTTGCTATTTTTTTAATCTGCTGTGCCATATTATCCATTCCTTTTGCCACAACCATAGGGGCATGAGATGTTTCAGTGTCATACTTTATAGCTACAGCATAGTGGGTAGGATTTGTAATGACTACATCAGCATTTGGGACCTCTGCCATCATCCTCTGGCGTGATATTTCCATCTGTTTTTGCTTAATTTTAGCTTTTATAAGAGGGTCACCTTCCATATTTTTCATCTCATCTTTTATCTCTTGCTTACTCATTTTAAGTCCATCAAAATACTGTTTACGAACAATAACAATATCAATTATAGCAAAAACAAAAATAACAAGTAACATTGAAAAAGCAATGGTAATCATCTTATCCTTTAACCAATCAAGTTGATCAGCAAGCCCAAAAAGTGCAACGGTAGGCAACTCTTGTATAAAGTAAAAGAAAAAAACGAAACCAACACCAAGTGTTGTAAAAGCCTTTAGTGTAATCTTTAGTCCCTCTATCAACTTCTTCATACTAAAAAGATTTTTTGTTCCCTTAATAGGGTCTATTTTTTTAAAATCTGGCATAATCGCTTTTGTAGTAAAAAGAAATCCAAACTGTGCAAGGGCTGCGATAATACCAGCTACTGCAACAGCAAATGCCAGAGGCATCACCATAAGAAGAGCTTCCTTAAAAGTTACAACAGCAATATCTAGCATAAAAAGTTTATCTAAAGGAGTTCCAACAAGGGAGAAGTAGTACTTAAAGAGTTGTATCATATGATCTGCAATAAAAGGAAAAATCATTAATACAGTTAAAATTGCGACAAAGAGAGTAATTACTCCTGAAGTATCTTGAGATTTCGGAACATTTCCCTCTTTTCT
>CAZMBK010000093.1:0-5461 GCA_964564315.1 uncultured Sulfurimonas sp. | reverse complement strand
TCATCTCTTTTTTGCTTGGAATACTTTTTTTCCCTTTTGTTTCAAATCCAAGAATTTCTAAGGTAACAGGAGCAGTCCCTGTTCCTATCATGTTTATTTCTTTGGCTGCTTTATTTGAGAGATCTATAATTCTAGTTGCAACAAATGGACCTCTGTCATTAATTCGAACTACCGTACTTAAGCCATTTCTTCTATTAGTAACTCTTACAATGGTATTCATAGGTAATGTTTTATGCGCAGCTGTCATGCCATACATATTATATTTTTCACCATTTGATGTAAGTTTTCCATGAAAATCAGGACCATACCAAGAGGCATTCCCTTTAAAAGTATCTCCAACACTTACAACAGTGGGAAAATACTTCACTCCTCTAACAGTATAGGGTCGCATAGTTGGATGCGAATAGATTTTCTTATCTATAGTTGTACTATGATTAGTGCTGCTTGAAGAGTATGCTTTTGGTGTGCTGTAATTCGATGAATGTCTGTAAACACCTGAACCACGAGTACTACATCCAGTAGCGATGATACTTATTGTTAAAACACCTGCTAGATATATTTTATTCATATATTTTTAACCTTTCTCCTACTTTAATAAGAGAGCCTTTTATGTGGTTTTGAAGTTTTATATTTCGTACACTTACTTTAAATGCACGAGAGATAGACTCTAAAGAGTCTCCACGCTTTACCATATAGTAGTTTCTTGATTTAAGCTTTTTCTTTTTACTAAATTTAGAAATGGGAATAATAAGTTTTTGTTTTAGTCTTAATCTATTACTTTTAAGATGATTAAAATCTCTTATCACTTTGTAGGATACTCCATACTTTTTACCTATATAAGAGAGATTATCACCACTTTTTACAATATATACTTTGTAAATATTTTTCATAGGTGCTTCATAATATTTACGTCTAAATTCTGCAAGTTTTATATATGGAATATATACATCATAATGCTTTGCATAAGGTGGGACAAAATCATATTTCAGGTGTCTATTTAACTTTTTTAGATCTTTGAGTGGCATATCAATTAATGTTGCCACCCTCTTTAAGGACTCTCCACTTGAGAGCTGTACTGTAGAAATAGAGTAAGCATTAGCACGGTTGAGTAGATGTTCATACTCGCTAGAGAGTAAGTATTGTTCATCTGTTCCTAAAAGTGCTAAAGCTACTATTTTTCGTATATAGTATCTACTCTCTTTTGGAATATATCGTTTTTTTTCATCAAGTAAAACAGAGAGTTTATCGCTCTTCGCCTTTTTTATTGCCCTACTAAGGCATCCACCACCGCAGTTGTAAGCAATAGCAGCTAAATACCATTTTCCAAAACGTTTATGAAGTGAAGAGAGATATTTTGCAGCTGCTTCAGTTGATTTAATAAGGTCTCGTCTTTCATCAACATATTCATCTATTTTAAGGTTATACATCCTTCCTGTGCGAGGCATAAACTGCCATAGACCTGCAGCTCTTTTATGAGAATAAGCTTTTGTACGAAAGTTTGACTCAGCCATTGCAAGATATAAAAATTCTTGAGGAATATCATATTTTGCAAGTGTACTTTTTATGGAAGGAATAAAGATATAAGCATCATCCATAGCTTTAAAAAAGTGTCTACTTCTTCCCATAGAGCTGTTTTTTCTTCTCATTTCATTCATAATGGGATCATAAAGAAATGAGGGTTCTATATCAAACGAGTCTAAAAGATATAATTCTTTGTTGTAATTAGACTCATAGGTTAAATTAGCAAGTAACAATAAGGGAAAAAATAGTGATAAAAAATATTTGAACATATATGACTTTTATAGTAAATTTATTAAAGAGTAGATTTTATCCAAAAGTTCATTAATCTTGTATATAAACTCTTTAATATTAATAAATATTAAAGAGTTTTTGAGCATTTTGTGTTGTTAAATCTTTAATATTTTCATAAGGAATTTTTAATATTTCACTTATTTTTTCTGCCACAAAAGTTGTATAAAAAGGCTCATTTCTTTCACCACGGTGAGGTGTAGGTGTTAAATATGGACCATCTGTTTCAATAATTAGTTTATCTTGTGGAATTTTAGGCAATACATTTACAAGCTTTTTAGCATTTTTAAAAGTTAAAACTCCCCCAATACCAAAATAAAAGCCTTCATTTGCAAGACTTAAAAGCTCATCATCTGCATTATAACAATGAAGAACTCCTCCAACTTCCCCTACATTTGCATCGAGCATCAACTCTTTAGAATCTCGTGAAGCATCTCTTATATGTACGATAAGAGGCTTTTTATACCTCTTAGCAAGCTCTATCTGTGCACGAAAAACTCTTTTTTGTTCTCTCTTTTGAGCTTCTTTCTCTTTATCTGAACCCTCTAGCCGAAAATAGTCTAGTCCACACTCTCCTATGGCCACACACTTC
Source organism: uncultured Sulfurimonas sp. (assembly GCA_964564315.1). Lineage (GTDB taxonomy): Bacteria > Campylobacterota > Campylobacteria > Campylobacterales > Sulfurimonadaceae > Sulfurimonas. The sequence goes on along the minus strand of CAZMBK010000093.1, from coordinate 3,060 downwards.
TCATGCCCAACATACTTCTCAAACTCAAGAGCATCGAACTGATCCATATCGTAAGGATGCACACCCACTGCAAAAAAAACATCTTTATAAGCTTCTGCAATACTAACAGCTTTATCTATAGTAGTAGTATCAGCCCCAGGAATTATAAACCGTTTCACCCCACCTTCGCGTGCTCTACTTAGTACGGTATCTAAATCTTCATCATAGCGTTTATCATCAAGGTGTATATGTGTATCTATTATCATTTATCTATTTGCCTCTAGTAGTTCTTGAGCAAACTTTTTCGCTTCATTTGAAATGTTCTCACCGCTAATTATTCTAGCTATTTCACTCACACGTGCATCAAAGTTTAACTCTTTTGTTTTTGAAATAGTACCATCTTTATAGACTAAAAAGTGTTGATCACCCATAGAAGTTAATTGAGGCTGATGAGATATAACAAATATTTGAAAAAATTTAGAGAGTTTACGAAGTACTTTTGCAACAGACATGGACTCCTCACCACTAAGGTTTGCATCTATTTCGTCTAACATTAAAACCCCACCATTTTTATTCATAAACTCTGACTTTAGTGCAAGTATAGCTAAGCGAAGACGGTTAAATTCACCTGTACTTATTTTTGTTAATGGTGTTGCATTTAACTCTATGCTTATAGTATCTGCTCCAAGCAGGCTAAATTCACCCTCTTTAAGTATTACATTTGCATTACGAAGATAAAGATCATCTAAATAGGCATTGAGTGCCTTTAAAAATCTTGGTAGCTCTTTTAAACGTAAATGTGTTAATGTTTGGGCTAGTTCACTTACTCTTCCTTTTAGTTCACTACAGCGTTTTTCTAGGTCCCCTTTTGCAATCTCTATATTTTCGTACTTAGCTAGTTCCTCTTTTTTTTTCTCCATATAGGCAAGTGCTTCATCTACACTTCCATATCTACGTTTTAATCCACTTATCTCTTCTATACGATTAAGTACTTCTTCTATATTTACATCTTCTAAAGCCGTAAATCTCTCTGTAGCAGTGTCAAAATGGGCACGAAGTTCATTCATGGCATCATCAAAAAAACTACTCTCAACATCGAGTGAATCCAAAGCTGAAGAGACTAAATGCTCATGATTAAAAATTTCCATTGCAGATTCTAATGACTCAAGAACCTTCTCTTTACGACTTAACTCTTTTTTTATGAGAGATAACTCTTCATCTTCACCTACAGAAGGATTTATATCTGTTATCTTTTTTATTTCAAATGCAGCAAACTCTTTAAGTTCTACTATTTTTTTCTCCTCTTCTTCTATCTTTGTCAACTCTTTTTGAACTTCTATATATTCCAAATAAGCCGTTTTATAGCTCTCTTTGAGTTTAAAGATTTTTTTTGAAGAACTCCCTACTCTCTCATCTATAATATTTAAAAGGTTTTCATTTTCAAAGTCACTAAAGTCTTTTAGACTTAGATGTCTTAGATAAGGCGATGCTATCGCTCCAATAGCTTTACGTGAAAGACTTTGATTATTTATAAAGTAACGAGACTTCTCTTTTCTAATCTGCTTAAAAACATTTACTTCATCATTTTCTATACCTGTACTATCTTCATCTATATCCCAAGTAACACTCGACTCACACAGAGCAGCACTACATGTAGCTCCACCCAAAGAGGAGAGTATAGATTCCATAAGTATAGACTTCCCACTGCCACTTGGACCAGTAAACACGATCATCCCAGTTTGTAAGTTGAGTTCTGTCTCTTTAAAACTAAGGTAATCTTTTAAGTAAAATCTCTCTATCATTTTTCTTCCTTTTAGAAGTCTAGTGGACTTATAAGTTTTGGTTTGTTTAATTCGCTAATTACATGGGTATAAATCATAGTTGTTTCAACAGATTTATGCCCCAACAATTCTTGAATACTTCTTAAATCAACTCCTGCTTGAAGTAAATGAGTAGCATAACTATGTCTAAATATATGAGAAGTTACTCGTTTATTAAGGTTAGTTTTTTGAGCAGCAACTTTAATATTTCTTCCTAAAGTAGCAGCAGGTATATGATGTCTTCTTTCTATCTTTGTTCGTGGGTCTGTTGAGATATTTAAAGCAGGAAAAAGATATTGCCATTTAGTTTCAAATTGAGAATTTTTATATTTTTTATCTAAAGCATAAGGCAGATATACAGCACCAAATCCGTCTCTAATATCTTTTTCATGTAATTCCATGACACTCTCTATTTGAACAGCTATTTTCTGTTTTATTTTCAAAGGCAGTGGTACTACTCTATCTTGCAAAGATTTAGAATCCCAAATACATACTTTGTCGAAACCTAAATCAATATCTTTTATTCTTAGTTTTATAACCTCATTCATTCTCAAACCACAGCCATACATGAGCATAGTTATAAGTTTATAAATCCCTTTTAAATTTTCCATAACTAACTTCACTTCATCCTTTGTCAAAACAACAGGTATCCGTTTTCTCTCTTGTGCCCTTAAGGCTTGGATATTCCACTCGCTCATATCTATACCAAGAACCTCTTTATATAGAAATAACAAAGCACTAAAAGCCTGATTTTGAGTACTAGATGCAACCCTATTTTTAATGGCTAAAGATGTTAAAAACTTTTCAATTTCTTCCTTGCCCATATCTTTTGGATGCTTTTTATTATGAAAAAAAATATACTGCTTTATCCAGTGTATGTATGTTCTTTCAGTTGATAAACTATAATGCTTAAATTGTATACTATCTTTCACTATATTCAATAATTTTTTCTTAACTTCCATAAATTTCCCCTCAAATTTTAAGCTAACATATGCACTTTTAATGGAATAATGACAAATAACAGACCATAAATGTCATAATAACGGCAATTAAAGTATAAACAGTACACTTTTTCTTTAAGAATAATAATCAATAAATAGCAGATAGCTCAAAAATATGGCAAAATGCCATAAAATTGTCTATTTTTCATTTTTAACAGTGCATAATTTTTGTATGTTAATTGTGTGATTTAAGGTGGTTGTGTCTATAATAGACTTCTTGCAAAACTAAAAATATAGTAAAATAAAGAATGAGAAAAATA
>CAZMBK010000092.1:0-5684 GCA_964564315.1 uncultured Sulfurimonas sp. | reverse complement strand
ATGTCCATATAGTTTTTTTAACTCCAGTTGCAAAACCGTTTGTGCAAAATGATGCTAAACGACTGGCAACCAAGTCCCATATAGCTTTTGTGAGTGGAAGATATGAGGGAATAGATGAGAGAGTTATTGAGACTTATGCGGATGAAGTTTTCTCTATTGGAGATTACATATTAACAGGAGGCGAGTTAGCCTCTTTAGTAATGTGCGATGCTATTAGTAGAAACATAGATGGAGTACTTGGAAATAGTGATTCTCTCACAGTTGAGAGTTTTGAAACAGCACTTCTTGAGGCACCATCTTTCTCAAAACCGAAATGCTATGAGGGTTTAAGTGTTCCATCAGAATACTTAAAGGGAAATCATAGTAAAATTCGCTCATTAAAACTAGCTATGTCTGAGTGTAAAACTAAGTTTTTTAGACCAGAGCAGCTAAAAAAACACTGTCAAGGTGTAAAATAAAGGAACTTTTTATGAGAAATAAATACATAGAAAACTTTGAAAAAGCACAAATCATTGAAAAAACTATTCCAGATTTTCGTGCTGGTGATACTCTGCGTTTAGCAGTTACAATTAAAGAGGGTGATAAGTCACGTATTCAAGCATACGAAGGTGTATGTATATCTAAGCGTGGTCAAGGTACTGGTGCAACTATTACTGTACGTAAGATTGGAGCTAATGGAGTTGGAATTGAGAGAATATTTCCACTTTTTTCTGACTCAATTGATGAAATTAAAGTTATTCGTCGTGGTCGTGTCCGTCGTGCAAAACTTTTCTACTTACGTGACCTTGCAGGTAAAAAAGCTCGTATCAAAGAACTTAGAAGAAAATAATTCTTCTGAGCTCTTTGCTCACAACTACCCACTTCTTTAAAAATTCCCAAAAAAACAATATAATCCAAAAACTTTCAATTTAATCATAGTATAATCACCGTAGTTACATTTTTTAATTAAAATATCTTGGAAAAATATGCAATACATAAATGATTTAAAAAAAATAGTAGAGATAAATTCTTATACAAAAAATCCTCAAGGTGTTAACAGGGTTGGTAAATTTTTTGATAGTTGGCTTGAAGTTTTAGGTTTTACTACAACTATTTATAAACGAGAATCTATTGGTCATCATAGACATTACAAATCACCTCATAATTCAAAAAGTAAAAAACTACTCCTCTTAGGTCATATTGACACAGTATTTCCAAAAGGAAAATTTGAAGAGTTTAGTGATGATGCAGAGTGGGTATATGGTCCAGGTGTTTGCGATATGAAAGGCGGTAATATTGTTATTGTTGAAGCCTTGCGTGAACTTAAAAAAAATAAAATAGAGATTAAAAATATAGATATCCTTTTTGTAAGTGATGAAGAGACAGGAAGTGATGACTCTAAAATACTTACTATGGAGTTGGCAAAAGAGTATGATTACTGTTTTGTGTATGAGGCAGCTGGTCTTGAGCTTGAAGTAGTAACGGGACGAAAAGGTGTAGGCACTTTTTTCATCGACATAGAAGGAAAGGCTGCTCATGCAGGAAATCACTACTCAGAAGGGCATGATGCGAATTTAGAAGCAACATATAAGCTTCAAGAACTTGTAAAGTTAACTGATTTAACAAAAGGAACTACTGTTAATGTCGGAAAAATTGAAGGAGGAATAGGTGCAAATACAATCTCTCCACATGCACATTTAACATTTGAGCTACGATATAAAATGCAGGATGAAAAAGATAGAGTAATGAAAAAAATAGATAATATTGTAAATCACTCTTATATCTCAGGAACAAGTTCAAAACTGAGTGGCGGTATCCAAAGAGATGTAATGCAAACATCTGAAAGATCTTTAGCCTTAATAAAAAATATAGAAAAAATTACGAATACTTCATTAAAATATGAGGAACGTGGAGGTGTGAGTGATGCAAATATTGTAAGTTCATGTGGTGTTGTTACTCTTGATGGTTTTGGTCCTTTTGGCGATGGGGATCACACTGTTAAAGAGAGAGCGCTTAAGAGTAGTTTTGAGTCCAGAATAGAGTTTAGTAGAAAACTTTTCAAATATTTCATAAATAATTTAGACTTTAAAGGAGCATAAATGTCAGATAGAAAAATAGGAATGTGGTTATATAGTAATGGTGGTGGGGATAAAATAGGCAAAAAAATTATAAAAAAGTTAAAAGAGAGAGGTATAGAGACTCTTGATAATCTTAATTTACGAAATGCAATAGCAAAAAATGCTCATATTCTTTATCATGGAGAAGAGCATCATGGTATAAAACTTGATAAGTTAGATCTTTTTTTCTCATATAATGCAGGTGAACAAACACTCTATCAAATGTATCTTTATCAAGCACTTAATCGTGTTATACCTATGATAAACTCATATGATTCTTTTGCTCTTACTGAAGATAAATTTCATACCTCTTTTGTGCTAAGAAATGCAGGTATTAAAACAGCAGATTATAAGCTTTGTCATCGTGATGATGGACATGAATTGAAAAAAATTATTAAAAAATGGGATAAAATGGTTTACAAGCCAACAGATGGTTGGGGTGGAGTAGGATTAACAAAGATAGAGAACGAAGCAAATTTAGATATGTTAATGCCGTTTTTAAATCAGATGGACCTTCGCTATTTTTATGTAGAGAAGTTTATAAACTATGATAATACAGATTTTAGAGTAGATATAGTTGATGGTAAGTTTGTCTCTTGCTATGGAAGAAAAGCGAGTGGGACAGACTGGAGAACCAATGTTACAAGTGGTGGTAGTGTCTTTATGCGTGAAGCAAATGAAGAAATTATTCAAGTAGCTATAGATGCTTGTAAAGCGACAGGTGTAGATATTGGTGGTGTAGATATTATTTATGATAGAGAGAGGGAAGAATATATTGTTTTAGAGGTAAATGGTATACCAGCATTTGCCACACCAGAACAAGAAAAAATGGGTCTTAATTTTAATGATAAAAAGATTGATTTAATAGTAGATTTAATTGACAGAAAAACAAAGTAAGAGTATTATTTCAAAAAATTATAAAATAGTAAGGTAAGACATTGAGACAACAGTATACATCATATGATGAGTGTGTAGATTTTTTTAAATCAGCACAAAAGAGTAACCCTGACCTTTTTAAAGTTGAAGTAATTGGTAAAACATGGGAAGATAGAGAGATAATTGCTGTTACAGTTACAACAGATGTAAAGAATGCGGAGAAAAAACCGGCACTTTTTTATACAGGAACAATACATGCACGGGAGTGGATAGGGATAGAGTTATCGCTTTCCTTTGCAAAGTATATTCTTGAACATGTAGAGTATGATCCTCGTTTAAAAAGAATTTTAAAATCAACTGCCCTTTATATGGTTCCATGTGCGAATCCTGATGGTTTTGAGTACTCAAGAAATCATTTCTCTTTTTGGAGAAAAAATCGTAGAAATAATGGAGATGGCACATATGGAGTAGATTTAAATCGAAACTTTAGTGTAGGCTTTACTCCAAATAAAAATACATCTTCAAATGTTTACTCTGGACCTTGTGCATTTAGTGAGCCAGAGACAGCTTCTCTTCGTGACTTTGTAGAGTCTCATAAAAATATTACTATTGCCCTTGATTACCACTCACAAGGAAATGTATTTTTTCCTGCACACAACTTTATACATGAAGATGCTGTTGATGCAATTGATCTCAATCTTTTAGCATGTAATATGGCAGAAGAGATAAGAAAAGAGAGTGGTCGTGAATATGGTGTTCATATGGGAAAACCTCCTGTTCATCTTATATCGGGAAGTGGTCGTGAGTTTTATTACTCAAAAGGTGCACTCTCTTTAGTGGTCGAAGTTGGTACTCGTAATATAAGTGATTATATTGAGCATATGAGTGAGAATATTGAAGAAAATATTCCTGCACTCCTTATGGCTTTAACAGAAGTGAGAAATTATAAAAAATCAAATACTCTTGCACGAGTAGAAAATTTTCAAGCTATTTCGGTTGAAGCAAAAGAGATAGAACTTAGTTGGGATTATGATAATGATAAATATATCTATTTTGAAATTTATCGATCATCAAAAAAGAAAGGTTTTGCACAGAACTCAAATAGAATAGGAATGACAAAATTAAAAAGTTTTAAAGATAGTAATTTAAAACCTGCTAAAAACTACTACTATTATGTAAGAGCTGTTTGTAAAGAACAGAATGTAAAGTCAGCATTTGCTCAGATGGTAGGTGTAAGAACTTCTCCAGCTGAAAGTATGTTTAGTAAGATTTTATATCCTTTAGCTGATAAGACAGGTTATGTTGGGGAAAAAACAAAGAAAAATAAAGAACATTTTGGAAATAACTCTATGTTTGTTGGTATATCAAATGCAAAAGGTGAATGTTTTGGTGTGAGTGGATTTTCTCTCTCTTCAGTTCCAGAAAATGCAAAAATTACCTCTGCGAAGATATGTTACTATCCTATGAACCGTGTTGCTGTTCAGGTTGAAAGCTATGGCGAGTGGAGAGTTGGACAGATGGATGAGCGAATTATAGATAGCATATATAGTTTTGATGATATTAAAAATGCAAAAATGCTCAGTTATATTGGTGCACCAACAGAGTCTTATCAACTTACTCAAGGTATATGGAGAACATATCAATTTTCTAACAATGAGATAGAAGTATTACAAAAATCACTTAAACGACGTGAGGCATACTTTAGAATGGAAGGTCCTGCCTCCTTACCATTAGATCGTGCTTCCCAAATGATGCAGTGGGATATAGGGTATGGTCAATTTAGTGGTGGTCTTACATATAGACCAAAATTAGATATATCATATACTATCGATGATGCAAAACTTGATTTACAATCTTCTAGTGAATATACAATAAATAAGAGTGATATTAAAGATACTACTTTATATTCAGGATATGATAAAAATGGATATAAGCGTTATGGTTGTATTGAGTTTGATTTAACAAATCTTCCAGATATGGATAGCACAGTAATATCAAATGCATATATTGATATAGAAGCATTTAAAATAAATTCAAAAAATACACTTCGTTTTCATATTGAGATGATAGCATCAATCGATGGTGAATTAAATTATAAGAAAATATTGGATAGAGAGACTATTGAACGTATTGGATATGATGTAAGTATATCTGAACTAGAAGAGACCGCTAAGCAGCGTTTTGTTTTTGATAAATATGCAATAAATGAGATGATAAAAATTTCACAAGCTAGTAACAAAGTTAGATTTATTATATCTGCATCTTCACAAAATGAAAAAAGTAAAAATGAGGGTGTTAATTGGTTAGATACCAAAAGAGTTAAAAGACCATCATTAACACTGAGATATATAAAGAAAAGAAGAAATGCTCCATCAAAAATAAAAAATCTTCGTAGTACAATAGAAGATGGAATAGTAAGACTTGATTGGGATGCTCCAACAGATGATGGCTTTTCCGGAGTTATAGTTGTAAAGAATCCATTTAAAGTTCCTTGTTCTCCATATGATGGTCAAAAATTATATGGTGGTAGTGATACATACACTTATGATAATTTTGGTGATAAAGAGATACATAAGTATTATGCAGTATTTTCCTATGATGATGTCCCAAATTTTTCAGAAGCAGAATATATAGAAATAAACAAGTAATCGTTTATACCCCTAAAACAAGGGGTGTAATCAGATAAGCAAGAAAGAAACCTCATAAAAACAA
>CAZMBK010000091.1:0-5713 GCA_964564315.1 uncultured Sulfurimonas sp. | reverse complement strand
TTCGTGTATTTCTTCGTGGTCGTGAGATGGCTCATCCTGAAGCTGGAAAAGAAGTTCTACTTCGTGTTTGGCCAATGGTTGAAGACATCGGTGTAATGGAAAAACCACCAAAATTTGAGGGTCGTTACTTCAATATGTATGTAACACCTCAAAAGTAGTAAACACTTTCCAAACTACAAAAGCATACAGCTTTTGTAGTCCTTCTCTTTATACAAATAAACCACAATAAATTTATAACTTTACCATATAAGGATATGGGGATTTAAATCTAAATAATAAAGTAAATGATTAATGCTAAAGTGGATGAAGTTTATTATATGGAAGCTGAAAACTTCATAGAATAGAATCTATGAAGTTTTACTTTCTTAAAAGTTACAATTTAATTACTTTGCAGCTTTTAAAATACTCTCTTTTGGAAAGATAAAAGTCGATTTTCTAATAACTGAAATTTTTTCACTTTTCTTACCATCTTTATCAAATGCATAAGCATGGATAGTAATTGGAATAATAGTATCTTTTCTTGTATCATCCACTAAGACATCTGTAGTTCGAAGTGTTACTACTTTTTTCTTTTTAGCCCCTGGAGTTGCCATAAAAGGTTTTGATGGTTTTACAATAGTGATTTTTCCTTCCATACCTTTTGGAGGAATTATATCAAAATAAAATTTCATTTTTTCATTTTCAGTATTTTGAAGTAAGAATACATAAGAGTTATCAACACGGACTTTACCATCTGAAAGAGCTTTAGTTGAATAAAGTCTTGTTTCTTTATTTATATTTAAAAGCATATGCTCTTTTGTACTTCCCATAAAACCAAGAGCAATACTAATACCAATTAAAAGTACCATATATGCTAAAACTTTTGGTCTAAAGTACTTCGTTTTACCTTTTTGATCTACTATCTCATAATCACTTGACCATGTAACAAGAGAAGGTTTACCAAGTTTACCCATAACAGTAGTACATGCATCCACACACTCTAAACAGTTAATACACTCTAACTGTAAACCTTGACGAATATCAATATGAGTTGGACAAACAGTTACACACTGCTCACAAGTTGTACACTCTGCTGCAGGTTCAAAAGCTTGAAGCTCTTTTTGTTTACTGAATTTTTTCTCATGCCCATCATAAATATTTCCACCACGGTGCATATCATAAAGTGCCATAATTGTATGCTCATCATAAAGAACTGATTGAACACGAGAGTAAGGACAAACATAAATACAGAAGTTCTCTTTTAAGAAAACAATATCATAAATAAGAAAAAATGCAACACCTAAAACAAAACCTATCATAGTCATATGCTCTGATGGATTATTTAAATAACTGAAAAAATCTTCAGGTGGTATAAAATACCAAATAAAATCAGCACCAGCAATAACTGCAAGTACAGACCAAATAAGTACCGCAATAACTTTTTTCACCTTATTTTCAGGCTTACTCATATCTGGTTCTTGCTGTTTATTTTTTATGCGTTTACGAAGACCTAAAATTTTAGTTTCGATTAAATCACGATAAATTACACGAAAAACTGTTTGAGGACAAACCCATCCACAAAAAACACGACCACCAAGAACTGTCATCCCAAATATACTTAAGAACATTAACATCAATAAAAATGGCATTAAATATAACTCTTGCATATCAAATTGAATAAATGCAAGATGTAACTTCATCTTGTCAAAACTTAGTAAAAAAAAGTGGTTCCCATCAACAACTATCCAAGGTAGTGCTAAAGAAATTATAGTCGCAATTATATACACATAATAACGCTTAATTCTCCACGGTTTTGGTATAGTAAAATTTTTTGCTTTTTCACTCATACAAACTCTCCATTGTTTAATTTGCTGTTATTATAGCAGAGTTATTCCGCATTTATACATAAATCATTATAATCTATAGTAATTTATATTATACTAAAAACTAATGTGATGTTTTTGTTACAAATTGGTTAATATTTTTATAACAGCAAATTTTATGTACAGTTTTGCTAGAATAGAGTTATAATAATTTTAATGAGATAACATATGAATACTAAAAAATACCTACTCAAAACAATCAAGAAGCGTCCTCTCATCATAGATGGGGCAATGGGTACACAACTGCAACAGCGCGATGATAAAATACCTAAAGAGGCATGGGAGGGTAATGAAGGGTGTAATGAACTCCTCAATGTTACAGCACCTGAGATTATGGAAGAAATATTTTCAGCTTATCTCACTGCGGGTGCTGACCTTATTACAACAAATACTTTTGGATCTTTTTCATGGGTTTTAGATGAGTACCAGATAGGAGATCGAGCATACGAACTTACAAAAGCAGGAGCAGCACTTGTTAAACAACAATGTGAAGCTTTTAGTACACCTGAGCATCCTCGTTTTTGTCTAGGAAGTGTAGGACCAGGTACGAAACTCCCCTCACTTGGACATATCACTTATGATAAAATGTTCGAAGGATATACAGATTTCTGTAAGGCACTTATTGAGGGTGGTGCAGATATATTTCTTCTTGAGACTTGTCAGGATCCCCTTCAAATAAAAGCCGCACTTCATGCATGTGAAGAAGCGAATCGCCAAATGAATAGTGAACTTCCTATCATGGTTTCCGTTACCATTGAGCTGAGTGGTACTATGCTTATCGGTACAGATGCACAGACTATTGCAACTATTATGGAGCCTTTTGATATTTTAAGTCTTGGATTTAACTGTGGAACAGGACCTGAACAGGTTTTAAAACATGTAAAAACTCTCTCTGAACTTTGGCATAAGCCTATTAGTGTGCACTCAAACGCAGGACTGCCTCAAAATCGTGGAGGGTATACTTACTACCCAATGGGACCTGATGAATTTGTAACACAACAAGAAAAGTTTTTAAACTATGATGGTGTCTCATTTCTTGGTGGGTGTTGTGGAACTACCCCTCAACATATACGAGCACTTGTAAACGCTGTCACAAGTAAAATGCCAAAAGCACCAACAGGTTCACATGAGAACTCTATAGCTTCACTCTTTAACACTGTACCACTTATGCAAGAACCAGCCCCTCTCCTTGTAGGTGAGCGTTCAAATGCTACAGGTTCAAAAGCCTTTAGAGAACTCCTCCTTGATGAGAACTACGAGGGAACTCTCTCTGTAGCACAACAGCAAGTAAGAGCAGGAGCACATGTTGTTGATGTCAATGTTGGTTTTGCTGGTCGTGATGAGACTAAAGATATGACAGAAGTTATGGCTATGTATGCACAAAAAATCGCCCTACCACTAATGCCAGATTCTACACAAACAAAAGGGCTAGAGACTGCACTCAAACATATAGGCGGTAAGGCTATCCTTAACTCTGTAAACCTTGAAGATGGTGAGCCTAAATTTGATGCAGTTTGTCAATTAGCCAAAAAATATGGTGCAAGTTTAGTCTGTTTAACTATTGATGAAGTGGGAATGGCTAAAAGTATAGAAGATAAACTCAAAGTTGCTGATCGTATCATAGATTTAGCGACAAATCGCCATGGTATAAAAAAAGAGGATTTAGTTTTTGATGTACTTACCTTTACTTTGGGTTCAGGAGATGAAGAGTACTTTGAAGCTGGTATTAACACTATAGAAGCCATCAGACAACTTCGTAAAAAGCACCCTGAAGTTGGAGCTATTTTAGGACTCTCAAATATCTCTTTTGGACTAGATAAAGATGCACGACCATATCTTAACTCTATGTTTTTACATCACTGTGTACAAGCAGGTTTAACCTCTGTTATCATCAATGTAAAACATATTATTCCTCTTAATAAAATTCCAGAGGAAGATCAAAAAATTTGTGATGATTTAATCTTTAATCGCCTGCCAAATGGTGAAGCTCTCTTTAGATTTATAGAACACTTCTCCTCTAAAGAAGCTGTAGATAATGATGCGGTAGATGAGGCTTATCTAGCCATGAGTGATGAGGAAAAAATTGCTAAACTTCTTATGGATGGAGATAAGGAGAGAATGATCCCTCTTGTAGAAGAGGCTCGTAAAACAATAAAACCTGAAGTAATTGTAAATGAGATTCTTATAGATGCCATGAAGGTTGTTGGTGAACTCTTTGGAAGTGGACAGATGCAACTCCCTTTTGTCCTCCAATCAGCAGAGACTATGAAGAAAACTGTAGATCATCTTAATCCTTATCTTCCAAAAGTAGAAAAAGAGGTTGACACAACTCTCAGCCTTGGAACAGTAAAAGGAGATGTACACGATGTTGGAAAAAACCTTGTAGACATTATCCTCTCAAATAACGGCTATAAAGTTAATAATCTTGGTATTAAAGTAGATCTTGATAGTTTTCTTGCCGATATGGAAAAAGGTCATGTCTCTGCACTTGGGATGAGTGGTCTACTAGTAAAATCAACACAAGTTATGCTTGAGAATCTTGGCATACTCAAAGAGAAGGGTATTACTATACCTATCCTTTTAGGAGGTGCTGCACTTACTCGTAACTTTATAGATGACTTCTGTCGTCCGGCTTATGATGGTCCTATCTTTTACTGTAAAGATGCCTTTGATGGGGTGACAGCTATGAGCCGTATTGAAGCTGGGAATATGGATACAGACCTTCATCCTGATGCTCCAAAAGTTGAGAGAGTTGAAAAAAAAGAAGTTATTATTCCTCCTTTTGAAGAGCTAAAAATGCCCTCTCGTGATGTTAAAGTCCCCACCCCTCCATTTTGGGGTCGCCGTGAGATAAAACTTACACAACAACAAATTGAAATGGCATTTGAGTGGATAAATCATAAGATACTTTTTAAATCCCGTTGGGGTTATAGCTCTAAAGGAATGACTAAAGAGGCTTATGAGAAACAACTTGAAGAGGTAGTTTGGCCTGCTTATGAGAAACTAAAAGCTCGTTTTTTAGATGAACAACTTTTTGAACCAACTATTGTGTATGGATACTGGCCTTGTCGTAGCGATGATAACAAACTTTTAATTTTTGATGAGAGTGAAGGCTACTTTAGTGAAAGTGAAATAAACAAAGAAGCACTAGAAGATGTAAAACAAAATTCCATTAAAGAGTTTAGTTTTCCACGTCAAAGAAAAGCACCACACAGAGCACTCAGTGACTTTTTTCATGCCGATAGACATGATGTGATAGCCCTTACATGTGTAAGTGCTGGAGCAAAGCTTAGTGAAGTTGAGCGAGAGATTTATGAGAGAGGCGACTATACTGAGTACTATCAGTTTCACGGTTTAGGTGTTGAACTTGCTGAAGCACTTGCAGAGATAGCTCATAAACAGATTCGTCTTGACTTAAATATCGCAGATGAAGAGAAAGCTACACTTGCCGATGTTCAGATGAATAAGTACCAAGGAAGTCGCTATTCATTTGGATATGCAGCTTGTCCAGACCTTGAACTTAACCGACCACTTTTTGATCTACTTAAACCTGAAGAGTTTGGAATAGAACTTAGTGAAACTTTTCAAATTCATCCTGAGCAATCAACTTCAGCACTTGTGGTCTACCACCCAAATGCTACTTATTACAATGTATAAGTTTTCAATAGTGTAGTACATTAGTACTACACAAATTGATGAGGCAAAGTTTAGCATAATATATTTTTGATAAAAACAGTTCATAATTTTTTTATCAAAAATATATATTATTCAAATAATAAAAAATTGAAGTAAAAGTTAAAAGATGGGGAATAAAGAACAACCAACTAGGCAGCGACCTACGTTTCCAATCC
>CAZMBK010000090.1:0-5740 GCA_964564315.1 uncultured Sulfurimonas sp. | reverse complement strand
TGGATGTTGAGTCAAACAACATTGCGAATGTTAACACAACAGGTTTTAAATACTCCCGTGCTAACTTTTCAAATATTTTAGCACAAACTTCAGCTATAGCTACAGCACCACAAGGACAACTTGGAGGGAAAAACCCTGTTCAAGTTGGGCTCGGTACAACGGTAAACTCAACGACCACTATATATGCTCAAGGTTCTATCCAAAATACTGATAAAAATACCGATGTAGCCATTCAAGGTGATGGTTTCTTTATTGTTTCTTCAGATGGCGGAAGAACTAACAAATATACACGGGCAGGAGACTTTAAATTTGATGCAGCAGGAAACTTTGTAGATAACAATGGCTTTATTGTGCAAGGGTATTTAAAAGATCCTGCTACAGGAAAAGTTGACTCCTCAGGATCTCCTGAAGATATTGTCATTGATCCGGGACTCACAACTCCTGCAAACCCAACAGGATCAGTAGTACTCAAAGCAAACCTAAACTCTGGTGCATTGGTCAATAGTTTTGCTGCTGCTTATGCTGTTGATGATACTGGTACAGTGAAAGGAGGTGCTCCTTCTGGAGATATAGGGGTTATGTTTGGTTCCACAGGGGAAGCTTTTTCACTTCAAGAGGGTGAAGGGGTAGAGATCTCCTTTGATGGAGGAACAACAAAATCTAACTATAGTTATACTTCAGATGCAGCACTAGTTACAACTGCCGCAGGCGCAGACAAAGTGTTTCACTCTATGGCAGATCTTCGTGAGGCTATGGATAATGAAGCAAGTGCTGCAGCTGGAACAAATGTATCTGTTACGGTAGATGAAACAGGTCAATTTAAAATTGAAAATTCTGATGCTGCAGGAAATGACTTACAAATACAAGTCAAGGCTATTGATGGCATAGTAGAAAACACAAAATTTACAACGAGTATGAAAGCTTTAGAGTCTACAGTAACTGCAGGTTCAGGAGTAACATACTCACAAAGTTTTAATGCTGCTACTCACTCTAGTTCCATAGACATTTTTGACTCACTAGGGTCTAAACATACATTAAGAACAGAGTTTAGAAAAACAAGTTCATCAGAGTGGGCTATAAAATTTAGTGTACCCTCCCCAGGTACATTAAATACTTATGAGGGGAAAATTAGCTTTAACTCTGATGGATCTCTCCAAAAATCGCCTGTTCCTTCAAACCTTTTGTTTACAGGAAATAATGGATCAAAACCTGATCAAAAAGTTGATCTAAACTTCGGTACTACAGGTCAATTTGATGGTATAACATCTTTTGATTCACCATCATCAACATCTGGAATATCTCAAGATGGTTTTACAGGTGGAGACTTAGTCGGAATTAGAATTGACCAATCAGGTACTCTTATTGGCTCATTTTCAAATGGTCGTTCATTTGGTTTAGCACAAATTGGTATGGCAAAGTTTACAAATAATGAAGGACTCTCTACAGAGGGTGGTAATGTTTACAACCAAACTGCCAACTCAGGAGAGCCCATCATAGGTACCGCAGCAACAGGCGGACGTGGATTTATTCAAGCCTCCTCACTTGAGGCTTCAAATGTGGATCTCTCAAAATCACTTACAAACCTCATTATTATCCAGCGTGGCTATGAGGCGAATGGTAAAACAATTACCACTTCCGATGAGATGTTACAAACTCTTCTAGGATTAAAACGTTAAGTTTAACTCTATTTTGATATAATTCCTTCAATAATAAATGAAGGAATTAATCATAATGCAATTCTCTGCTCCCCTTAAATCAAACTCAAAAAAAGTCATGTTACTAGGTTCTGGTGAACTTGGAAAAGAAGTCGCTATTGAAGCACAACGTTTAGGTCTTGAAGTTATCGCTGTAGATCGTTACCAAAATGCTCCAGCTCATCATGTAGCTCATAGAAGTTATGTTGTAAATATGCAAGATAAAGATGCTCTTTTAGAGATCATTTACCGTGAAAAACCTGACTATATTCTCCCTGAAATAGAAGCTATAAGTATTGATGCTCTTTTTGAAGCCGAAGATAAAGGCTACAATGTTATTCCAAATGCGAATGCTGTTAGTAAAACTATGAACCGTAAAAATATTCGTACATTTGCAGCAGAGGTTCTTGAACTTAAAACAGGTCCTTATGAGTTTGTTACAACACTAGAGGGTCTAAGAGAAGCATCAGCTCGTATGGGTTACCCTTGTGTTATTAAACCGGTTATGAGTTCATCAGGTCATGGTCAGAGTATCTGTAAAACAGCAGACGATGTTGATGCTTCATGGGAGATAGCAAAAGAGGCTAGAGGTGATGCGAGTGAGCTCATCGTTGAAGCATTTGTTGATTTTGATTATGAGATTACTATGCTTACTGCTCGTAATGGCAAAGAGACCGTATTTTGTGAACCTATTGGACATGAACAAAGAGATGGAGACTATGTCTTCTCTTGGCAACCCATGCAGATGAGTGAAGTAGCAAAACAGAAGTCTCAAGATATGGCAAAGGCTATTACTGATGGGCTTGGTGGTCGTGGTCTTTTTGGTGTTGAGCTTTTCATCAAAGGGGATGAAGTTTACTTTAGTGAAGTAAGCCCTCGCCCACATGACACTGGGATGGTAACACTTATAACTCAGTCTCAAAGTGAGTTTGCATTACATCTTCGTGCTGTTTTAGGTCTTCCTCTTGGGTTTACTTTTTATGGTGATGGTGCATCCGCAGCATATAAAACAGACATGAGTCACTCAAATGCTCCTGTTATAAATGTAGATGAGTCACTTTTTACAGACAAATCTTTTGTAAGAGTATTTTCAAAACCAGAGGCACATAAAGGGCGTCGTTTAGCTGTAGCACTTGTTTTTGATGAAGTAGAAGCTGCATTAGAGAAGTCTCGTGAGCTTATTAAAGGGATACAGGACAACTAAAAGGAGTCTATTATGGGTGTAAGAGCTTACCAAGAGCACTATCGTTATGAAGATTATGAACAGTGGGAAGGTGACTGGGAAATTATAGATGGTTTTCCCTATGCTATGAGCCCAAAGCCTATGATAAAGCATCAACAAACTTCTGGAAAAATCTTTAGTGAGTTAGACAAAAATTCTTGTGAGAAGTGTCTTGTTGCTATTGAGATAGACTATAAAATAGCAGAAGATACTGTCGTTTCGCCTGATGTTTTACTCGCTTGTGGAGAGAATCTTGGTGAAAAGTATCTTCAAAAAACACCAGAGATCATCTTTGAAATTTTGAGTCCCTCTACAGAAAAAAAAGATAGAAATGAGAAGTTTTTTCTTTATGAAGAGGTTGGTGTGATGTACTATGTTATAGTCGATTCCCAGCTCCATAAAGCAGAAATTTACAAACTAGAAAATGGCAAATACAAGCTTCAAAAAGAGATTACAAATGAAGCATATAAGTTTGACACAAAGATGTGTGAAACAGCATTTGAATTTAAAAATATATGGGTGAAATAATGAAAATAGTTCTACTTGATGCACTCACTTTTGGTGCAACTGATCTCTCAGCATTTAATACTCTTGGTGAAGTAGTTGTACACCAGACTACTGCAACAGATGAAACACAAGAACGCATAAAAAATGCTACCGTTGTAGTCACAAATAAAGTGCTTATCACAAAAGAGTTTATGCTGAGTGCTCAAAACTTAAAACTAATCTGTATTGCTGCGACAGGTATGAATAATGTTGACTTAGATGCAGCCAAAGAGTTAAATATAGAAGTGAAAAATGTAGCAGGATACTCTACAGACTCTGTAATTCAGCACACTTTTTCTATGCTCTTTTATCTACTTGGTCACTCTCGATACTATGATGAAGTTGTCAAAGATGGGACATACTCACAAAGTAAAATATTTACAGATGTAAGTCAGCCATTTTTTGAAGTTAAAGGTAAAAAATGGGGTATAGTGGGACTTGGTGCTATAGGCAAAGGTGTTGCTAAAATTGCTACTGCATTTGGTGCCCAAGTCGTTTACTTCTCTACAAGTGGCATTAAGCGCCAAGAGGAGTATAAAGAGGTAGGACTAGATGAGTTACTAGGTAGTTGTGACATTATTACCATTCATGCACCGCTTAATGCAAAAACAGATAATCTCCTTGACTACAAAGAGCTACAGCAGTGTAAAGAGGGTGCTACTATCTTAAATCTTGGTCGCGGTGGTATTATCAATGAAGAAGCAGTTGCAAAAATTATTGATGAAAAAAATCTCTTTTTTGGTTTAGATGTGTTAACACAAGAGCCCATAAGAGAAGAACATCCTTTACTCAATGTAGAAAATAGAGATAAGCTCTATATTACACCGCATATAGCTTGGACCTCAGTAGAAGCAAGAGACAAACTCATAGCAAGTGTAATAGAAAATATAAATGCTTCTTTTATAAAGTAGCATTAAAGTTCTTGCACGCACTATTAAATAATTAGGAGTTACTATGTGTCTTATCGTTGCAATTGCTATACTAATAGCAAGTTATAATTTTTATGAACATGACTACATCGCACAAGCTGTGATGAGTGCTTCATTAGGCTTACTTCTCTTAGGTTTCTTTACTTATAGAATAATAAAAAATGGTCGTTGTGTATTTGGAAAAGATGAGGATTGTAACAAAAAAGATGTAAAATAATATATTTTGTGTGTGTTAAGTTAGTGATAAATCTATGCTAAAATTTTATTACTAAATAAAAGACAAAGGAAAAAAATGAAAAAAATAGTACTTAGTGCATTAGTTATGGCTATGCTTAGCGTAACATCACAAGCAGATGTAGCAAAAGACCAAGTAAAACTTCAAGCAGATATTGAAGAAGCGAAAGCACAAAAAAGTAAAGCAGAAGCTACTCTTAAAGCACTTCAAGCACAACTACCTCCAAATGAGCAGATTATGACTAATGTAAAGTTAGGATATATTCAAACAGATGGAAATACGCAAACAGAAACTTTCTCTCTTGATGCAAATGTAAAAAAAGCCTTTGGAAAAAACAATCTTTCTCTCCTTCTTAGTAGTCAATATGGTTCAGAGAGTGACAGAGAGATTAACAACAAATACTTTGTAGAGGGTGCTTATGGGTACTCATTTTTAGAAACTCTCTCTTTTACTTATATTATCGGATATAAAAACGATAAATTTTCTAGCTATGATTACCAATCATACACTGGTCCTGGTTTAAAATACCTTGCACTAAAAAACAGTACAAATGAGTTAAATTTTGAAGCGAGTGCACTCTATTCGAAAGATAAACAACAGACAAATACTCCAGATTTTGATGAAACGTATGGTTCATACAGAGCAAAAATAAACTATACTCTCAATATCTTAGATAACTTGAAGTTTGAACAAGAAGCGAGCTATAGAGCCTCTTTTAGCGATACAGAGAATTACTTTGTGTTTTCAAAATTTGCACTCTCTAGTAAAATTTCAGATATCTTTTCTGCTGGTATAAGCTATAAAATCGACTACTCAAATCTTGTTCTTGCAGGATTAGATAGAACCGACACAACATTCGAAGCTTTTTTAAGCATCGACTACTAAGAGGTTTGGGTTCTCCCCAACTCTCTCACCTCTTGTTTCCAAAGCGTAAAAAAGACAAAAGAGCTAAAAGCGATAACTGCAGAACTTAAAAATAAGTACTCAGTATAATATTCATAAATAAGCCCCGAGAGTAAAGCTCCAACTAAACCCCCTAAACCATAACTTATTCCCGAGAAAAACTGCTGTGCAAGTCTTTTGTGTTTGTAGAGTTGATACAAGTAGGAGATAG
>CAZMBK010000089.1:0-5812 GCA_964564315.1 uncultured Sulfurimonas sp. | reverse complement strand
ATAAATCTTACATTAACTTCGCTTTAGCTATTATTTTTTTGGCTAAGGTGTTGTCATATATGTTTTATATTTTTCTATAGTATTTCTAATCTCTTTAACTGTCATAATATTAAATGTTCCTTTATGAAGTAACTTTTTGATTTTATAGTCGATAAATGAGTGTCTAATTAGAGCAATATCATAATTTTTTGTTTTTAAAGAGAATACTATTTCTCCAAAGCTCTCAATTCTTCGCCTAAACCAGTACATATTTTGTTTTTTAGTTAAGTATTTTACCATTATTTGCTACAATCCGTGTATCAATTTTGTGTATCAAAAATACAAAGTAAAAAATAAACTAATGGGCAAAGTCCCTAAGGATAGACCTATGTTAAGTGTACTACTCGAGTTCAGTATGTTTCCAACATCATCAGATGGTAGAGAGGGTTCTTCTGTATCAAAAGAGGTAAGTAAAATTATAGATGCTATAGATAAGTCTAGTGTTTCGTATCAGCTTACTCCTATGGGTACTATTATAGAAGCAAGTAGTATGAAAGAGGCTCTTAGTGTGATAGAACTAGCTTATGAGCAGGTGAGTCATTGTGACCGTGTTTACTCTTCACTGAAGTTTGATATACGTCATAATACAGAAAATAGACTCAAAACAAAAATAGAATCAGTAGAGAAAATTCTAGATAGAAAAGTAAAACATTAAAAGGTTTTTGAATGCACATAAATAAAAAAGTACTTCTTATTGTTTTTTTGATGCTCTCTTTACTCTCTATCTTAATAATAGGGAATGTATTTTATAACTTTGTGAATTTTGGTAAAAAAGAGACAGTTGCGAGAGCAAACTCTATAGCTGAATCTGTTCGTGATGGTCTCACTGCACATATGGTTTTAGGAGCAATGGATAAAAGAGAACTCTTTTTGAGTAATATGATAAAGCATCAAAAAGTAAAAGAGCTACGAGTGTTACGCAGTAAAAAAATTATTAATAATTATGGAGAGGGGGAAGTTACTAGTTATAAGTATGATGATATTGAAAAACAAGTTTTATCAGATGGTAAAAGAGTCACTCATATAGTAGATAATAAAAATGAGAGTTATCTTAGAGTAACTATTCCCTATATCGCAACAAAATACTCTACTCCAAACTGTCTTACATGTCATACTAATGTAAAAGAGGGTGAAGTTTTAGGTGCAATTACTCTCAAAATAGATGTAGCAGATGTTAAAGAGAGAACTTTTGATATTATTTTAAAAATAGTATTTATTACAATAATTTTTTTAATTTTTGCATTTTTTATCTCTCGACACTTTATAAAACCATATATTCAACTTTTTGATGATTTAGAAGAGGGAATTAGTAGAGCATATAAAGGAGATTTTTCATACCAAGTAAAAACAGTTCTCTCTAATGATGCCGCGAAAGTAGCAGATAAACTGAATGATCTTTCTGAAATATTTCGATTTAAGAAAACTATTGAAACAGATATTAATAAAACTCAAATTTATGAAAGAGTTGCATTTGTTCTAGAAAGTCACTTTAAAATTAAAGAATTTTTAATATTTGAAAACAATACTCTTTCCAAAAAAAGAACTATTGTTTATAAATCTGAATATGTAAATTATGTGGATTCTGTAGAGATGGAAACATCAAAAGAGACATGCCGTGCATACAGAACAAATAGTGTCACTTCTTCTGTAGACTTTCATAAAATATGTAATTTATGTTATAAAAAAGAAAAAGAGAGTTTATGTCTTCCGTTTAATATCTCAGAAGAGTACTCTTTGACGCTTCTTATTTATACAAATACTGAAGAAGAACTCTCTCGAATTAAAGAGTTAGTCCCTATTATTACTAATTATTTTGAGATTACAGAACCTGTACTTCAAACAAAAACATTGATGGAACAACTCAGTGAGAAATCTCTAAGAGATCCTATGACTTCTCTTTACAATAGACGCTTTTTTGATGAATATATTGAGACAAATGTAACAGAAAGTTCTCATCTTTCCATAATGATGATTGATATTGACCTCTTTAAAAATGTAAATGATACATATGGGCATGATGTTGGTGACCGAGTTATAAAAGAAGTTGCGAATGTCTTTAAAAAAGTATTAAAAGGATCTGATTTGGCAGTTCGTTTTGGTGGAGAAGAGTTTGTTGTTGTAACATTTAAGACTGACATAGTTATAGCACAAAAAATTGCGAATGAAATTAGAGAAGAGTTTGCACAAATTATATTTACATCATCTATAGAAAAGTTTTCTAAAACTTTAAGTATAGGAGTTGCAAACTTTCCCGAAGATAGTTCTAATCCTATAGAAGTTTTAAAGTATGCAGATATAGCACTCTATAATGCAAAAAATAGTGGAAGAAACAGAGTTCTAGTTTATAACAAAGAGATGCAGGAGGAGGCTTAATATGAAAGATATTTTATATGCACCATGGAGAAATGAGTATATAGCAGGTGAGAAAATAGAGGGATGTGTTTTTTGTCATATTAGTGCTAACCCTACTAAGGCAAAGGAGTTACATATTTTACATCATGATGTACACTGTTTTATTGTTATGAATAAGTACCCGTATACACCTGGACACTTTATGATTATTCCTCATCTTCATACAGATAAGCTTGAGGCATTAGACCCCGAAACTTGGTTACACATGTCAGCACTTGCACAAAAGTGTGTTAGACTCCTCAAAGAGGGTTTT
The DNA here is from genome assembly GCA_964564315.1 of uncultured Sulfurimonas sp. Lineage (GTDB taxonomy): Bacteria > Campylobacterota > Campylobacteria > Campylobacterales > Sulfurimonadaceae > Sulfurimonas. The sequence continues at coordinate 3,108 of CAZMBK010000089.1, read as the reverse complement.
GGTGCACATGGTGTAAATATTGGTATGAATCTTGGTGCACCTGCTGGAGCAGGGATTGCGGAGCATATACATATGCATCTTGTTCCTCGTTTTAATAGAGATACAAACTTTATAACTTCCATCGCTCAGACACGTGTCTACTCTACAGATTTTGAAAAAATCTATGAAAAAATAAAAGCACTTATTCCAAAATATTTGGAGTCTTAAAAGTTTTTTTGGAAATAATTATAAGACTAAATAATAAAGTTAGCTGTATGACTTTAATTTTATTTAACTTAAGAAAGATATAATGGAGCTTATAATAAATTTTAGGATTACTTATGCAAAGAAGAGAATTTTTTAAAACTTCTATAGTCGCATCTGCAGCGATTATGGGTACGAACTTATCTGCAGGAACAACACATCAACCAAAAGATAAACAGAAAATGTCTACAATGGCATTTCCAGAAAAACGTCCAATGATTACTTACTCAGATAGACCTCCACTGTTAGAGTCTCCTCGGTCTGCATTTTCCAAGGCTATTACCGCAAATGATGAATTTTTTGTAAGATGGCATCTTCCAAATATTCCAACAAAAATAGATATGGAGTCATATACTATTAATATTAATGGTCTTGTTGAAAAAGAGTTAAACATTACACTCAAGCAGCTTAAAGAGGATTTTGAGCAAGTTGAAGTTACTGCTGTTCTTCAGTGTGGTGGAAACAGTCGTTCTGCATTTGATCCTATTGCTGGTGGTATTCAGTGGGGTAGTGGTGCTATGGGTTGTGCTAAATGGAAAGGGGTAAGACTCTCTGATCTATTAGAAAAAGCTGGTCTTAAAAAAGATGCTCATTGGATAGGATTTAATGGAAAAGATAATGCTGCTTACTATGAAACTCCAAACTTTGTAAGAGAGTTAGAGTTAAATGAACTTGATGATAATGTTATTGTTGCATATGAGATGAATGGTGAAGATTTACCATATTTAAACGGTTTTCCTTTACGTTTAGTTATTCCAGGATACTACTCAGATAGTTGGGTTAAAATGTTAAGTAACATTACTGTAACAAATAAATATAAATCTCTTTTCTTTATGGATGTTGCATATAGAGTTCCAGATAATGAAACAGAGGGTGAAACACCAGAAAATAGGTTTAAAACAACAAAACCAATTACAAATATGAATGTAAAATCAGTGATAGGTTACCCAGAAAATGATATGAAAATTTATCATAATTCTCATATTGTTATCCGTGGTGTTGCATTTGATGATGGTCATGGAATAAATAAAGTTTTAGTGTCTACAGATGATGGAAAAACTTGGAATGAAACACTTTTAAAACAAGAAGGCGGACGTTATGCTTACACTGAATTTAGGTACTCTTTTAAACCAACATCGTATGGTAAGGTAAGTATTATGGCAAAAGCAATTAATCGTTTAGGTGATGAGCAACCATTTGCAAAAGATATTCCGTGGAACCATGGTGGGTATAAATACAACGGTATTGATGTTGTAACAGTTGAAGTGGTATAAGGGGATCATAATGAAAAAAATAATTTTAATAGCGTTACTAGCAGTAAGTTCACTCTTTGCTCAAGTTGAGAGTGAAATAGAAGTTCCATATATCTCTTATCAGATTAAAATGGGTCAGGGTTTTGATGCAGTGCAAGCAAATTGTCTTATGTGTCACTCTTTTGGTTATATCATCAACCAAGGACCACAGTCTCGTCTTTTTTGGAAACATAAGGTAGATAAGATGATTACTCATTTTAAAGCACCTATTCAAGAAGCAGATGCCGAAGTAGTGATAGACTACCTCTTTAAACATTATGGAAATGGTAAACTCAAGTAAGAGTTTACTTTTCCTTCTTCAACACAAAGTAGAAAATCCCCGCAATCACTATAAATATTGCCATTCTAATTGTTAATGTTGTAAAGTCAGTTGTGTCATTCATGCTATATATACTCTCCTAAAATAAGTCTCAAATTATAACATAAGCTTGCTATTATATTTATGTTATAATGCTCTTATACTCAAATGTAAACTTTAAAGGGATATGAAATTAGTAAAATGTATAAGATAGTTGGAGTGGTAAACTACATAGTAGTTATTTTTTTAAATGCCTTTACTGACCTAGGGCATAAAATTATTATTCAAAATACTATATTTAAAGTTTATGATGGTGAGATGCAAGTTATATTGACTGCTATCGTGAATGCACTTATTTTACTCCCTTTTATTCTTGTTTTTTCCCCATCAGGCTTTTTAGCTGATAAATTTCCAAAAAATAAGATTATGGAATACTCTTCTATTTTTGCTGTATGTATTACACTTGGAATTACATATGCCTATTATCATGGTCTTTTTATTATGGCTTTTTCTATGACTTTTTTATTGGCTTTACAGAGTGCTATTTATGGTCCTGCAAAGTATGGATATATAAAAGAACTTGTTGGTGAAAAGTATATAAGTTCTGGAAATGCAGCAATTCAGGCAACTACTACGGTAGCTATTTTAGGTGGCATTATTTTTTATACTGTTCTATTTGAGGGAATGTTTACTGCAGAGCTCAAGAGTGAAGCAGAGATTTTAAAGGCTATTGCTCCTATTGGATGGTTATTAGTAATTGGTTCCATCATAGAGTGGTTTTTTGCTTCCAAGTTACCAAATAAAATGATAGAAGCAAGCGAGAAAAAGTTTAAGTTTAAACGCTATCTTAGTGGTGCATATTTACGTAAAAATATGAAAACAGTAACTCGTAAAAGAGAGATTTTTGAAGCTATTATTGCTTTGAGCCTTTTTTGGTCTATTTCTCAAGTTGTATTGGCAATTTTTGGAGAGTATGCAAAGAGTAACTTACACATTACAAATACTATATATGTTCAGGGTGTGATGGCTTTAGCAGGTATAGGCATAGTAGTTGGCTCTATTATGGCTGCAAAGCTCTCAAAGTACTTTATAAATATGGGACTTGTAGGATTAGGTGCTATAGGCATGACAGTTGTTGTTACACTTGTACCTTTTACACATTTTATCTCACTTATGGCTGTATGGTTTTTACTCTTTGGTATATTTTCTGGATTTTTAATGGTACCTTTAAATGCAAAAATACAGTCCCTCTCT
>CAZMBK010000088.1:0-5819 GCA_964564315.1 uncultured Sulfurimonas sp. | reverse complement strand
CATAACGACCAGCACCACAAAGAGATACATAGTTCCACTCATTCATAACACGGTATATTTTATCTTCTGGATTTTCAATACTTGTATGCTTAATATCATAAGATATTTGACACCCAGCAGAACAGTGAGAACAAGTCGCTGGAACTTGCTTAAGTTCCCATGCATTTGACTTGTACATAAACTGTGTATCTACCAAAGCACCAACAGGACAAACAGCAGCACACTCACCACAAGATGTACAGTCTAAAACATCCGTGCCATTTGTAAGACCGATAACAGACTTATTGAGTTTGTTCCACATAGCATACGCATCTTTAGGCATTTCCGCTTTATACTCTGCATTTAAGGCATCAGCACCACGAGCAATAGTTTTTAAAGAGTTATCTCCAATCATATCTTTACAAGCAGTAACACAACGCTCACAAACAATACAGAGTCCTGGATCGTAGCGTAAGTGACCCCAATCGTGAGCACTTCTATCTACATCTTTTACTGCATAGCTTTGAGAATCTACACCTATTTCAAGTGTATAGTTTTGAAGCTCACACTCACCTGATTGATCACATACACCACACTGAAGAGGATGATTTACATCATATACTTCCATTATGGCACGCTTCTCTTTTTCGATGTTCTCAGTCGTAGTTGTAATATTCATTCCATCTTTAGCTTTAGCATTACAAGCATACACCTGTTTACCATCAGCTTCAACAAGACAAATACGACAAGCTAGAGTAGGACTACATCTTGTCAAATAACAGATTGCTGGTATAAAGATATCATTCGCACGAGCTGCATTTAAAATAAACTCACCCTCTTGCGTCTGGATCTCTTTTCCATCAATATTGATGACTACATTACTCATTATATTGTTCTCACTATTTTGGATTTAAGAAACTTGTACTCATTAGCGGCTACACTTATGTCAAATGTAGGATTTAATGCTACTGTTCCTTTTAGTTCTGGGTCTAGTTTAAAGACTCTCTTTATTGTAGATGAACCAAAGCTAATTGCAACTTCATCCCCATCTGCAATTTTAGCTGCTGCACTAAACTGTGCTGAACCTCGTAAAGTTCTATCTCTTTCTAACTGTTTTGTTACATTTGTAAATGCATTAAACTGTAACACCGGATTTGAGTGGTAGATAACAGTACCATTAAACTCTGCTAAATCTGCAACTTCTTCCAGTATAGCATCAGCAACAGATGAAACTTCATCTAAAATGTAACCTCTTACATCATTACCGTACTTATCTAAAAAGTTTTCTAAATCATCAAAATCTACAGCTTTAAAACCACTACTCGTTTGCAACTCTTTTGTATAATCAACACTGTTTTCTTTAACAATATCAAGGCGATTTGCTATATCGTTAAGATTTACACCCTTAAATGATACAGCAACATTGAGTGCTAAAACACGGTTATCTATACTCACTACTGTCCCCTCTTGTTGATTAAGAGATGGAGTAGCAAGGTCAGCATTTTCTAAAGAGCCTATTATAAACTCTCCCTCTGCATTATAACCCACAACATTGCTGATATTTTCATCAATGTCTAAATCACAAATAAGAGAAACACCCAGAGTATTTACATCTTTAGGAATAACAACTAAAGAAAAATCTGTATATTTTTCTATCATAGCAGCTAGTTTAGCGATGTTTGAAGCACGAGAGTGAGCAAATACATCACTGCCTATAACAAGTACTCGTTTTTGTGTTCTTGCAAAAGTTTTTGTAATGTTTTGAAGTTCATCTTCACCTACATTACTCTCAGCTTCTAAATAACCTAAGTCTAAAGCATCAAAGAATTTTTTCTCATTCTCATCTAAGTCGGCATTTTGTAAAAGTGTATTTGCAAGAAGTGCCATAACACCCTCTTCACTTCCCGCTTCATACTTCATAAACTGTGTCACAACATTTTGCATTAATGCATCTTCAATAGGGTGTGCATAGACTATTTTCGCACCATTATGGCGAGAAGCTGTAGTCATAGCATAACGAACACCTGGGTTATCAGTTGCCACGCGAGAACCTAATATAATAATTCCATCAGCTTGTTTAATAGCATCAAGAGAACCACTATGATGTAGTTTTCCACTTACACTACTATATGCTTTCATAAATGAAGCATAGAGTCTAGCATCTTCATTGAAGAGTTTCACACCTAACTTCTCTTTTATAAGTTGTAAGATATGTGCCTCTTCATTTGTAATAATAGAGGAAAAACGAATTGCATTTGCATTTTTAAGTGCCTCTACAGCCTTCTCAAAGGCATCAGCATCACTCACTCTTTCATTTTGAAAGTCAAAACCAAAACGACCAGCACCACAAAGTGAAGTAAACTCAAAGTTATTCTTCACTCTATGTATAGTCGACTCTGTGTTTATGCCGTGATGTCTTGTCTCATACTCTAAACTACACCCTGCTGAACAGTGTGCGCATGTTGATGGAACACGACTTAACTCCCAAGCATTTGCAGAGTACTGAAAGTTTGAACTTACAAGTGCCCCAACTGGACAAACTGCGATACATTCACCACAGAAAGTACAGTCAAGAGTTTCAGCATTTTTAGGAATAATAGATGAGCTATACCCACCAAACTTCACATCAATAGCATCATCACCAATAGCTTCATTACAGACATGAGTACACTTCTCACACATAATACAGAGTGATGGATCATAGTTTATAAGTCCCCAGTGCTCTATTTTACGAGGTTGATCTTTTGCTGAAAAGTTTTGCTCTCCTACATTAAACTCTAATGTTTTGTTTTGTAAGTCACACTCACCAGACTTATCACAAACACCACACTCTAAAGGGTGATTTACATCATAAAGTTTCATAATGTTTACACGTTCCTCTTCAAGTGCTACCGTATTTGTAGTAATCTCAATGCCCTCAGTTGGAGGAGTATTACATGAAAGTACGAAACCATCAACTCCTTCAGCTTCAACAACACACATACGACACGATGCACATGCAGAAGTTTTTTCTATATAACACATAGTAGGAATATAGATATCATTTTTACGAGCGACTTGAAGAATTGTCTCGCCTTTTTGTGCTTCTACAGTTTGACCATCAATCTTAAAATTTATAATTTTACTCATAATAGCCCTCCTATGCCTGAACCATAGCGATGTAGTAACAACGCATACAACGATCAGCTTCACTTAAAGCTTGCTCTTGAGTAAACCCTAAGTTTACCTCTTCGTTGTTTGATTTTCTAAAGTCAGTATCTAAAACAGAACTATGTTCACGAGGAAGACCCGGTAACCATCCAGTCACTTTCTCTTTCTTATCGTAAACCTTTAGTTTTTTAAGGTGATCTTCCATAATTTCATCATCAGTCAGAGTAATTTCACCCGTCTCAATATAACGACTAATAACTGAAGCACCACGTTTTGCTTGACCTACTGCGTTTACAATAGTCATAGGACCATACTCACAATCTCCAGCAGCAAAAATACCCTTGCGAGAAGTCATGTAGTCTTTCCCATTTGTTTTTATAGTAGCCCAAGAAGTCATATCTAACTCCCACTCTTCTGGTAAAAACTTCAGATCAGCAGACTGAGAAACAGCAGGTACTAAGTAATCAAAATCAATAGTCTCAGAAGCTCCTTCAATCTTAACAAGTTGTGCACGGCCACCATTTGGATCTGGAACTAGCTCAAACTTATCAATAACAAGTGCTTTAAGAACATCATCTTCATCGATTATCTCGTTTACAGCCGAGTGAAAAATAAACTCAACACCCTCTTCCACTGCTTCATGGTACTCTTCATAAGTAGTGTTACGAATAATCGTTTTCTCATCACGACGATAAATCATTACAACTCTAGAAGCTCCTGCACGTATAGCACAACGCACAACATCCATAGAGGTAAATCCACCACCAACACAAGCAACTGTTTTACCAGTTAAATCGACATGATCTGTTGGTAGCATCTGTTGCTTTTGAACAGACTCAGGTGTTTTAATGTCGAACTTCTCATAGAGGTTTACCCAGTCAAGAAAGTCTATAGCACCCCAGTATCCTTTAATCTCTTCACGTTCATTTGAACAACGAACAGCTTTAGATATACGAGTACCCGATGCTATCATAGTAGCATCATAACTAGACTCAAACTCTCTCATTTCATCAGCAGTTACAGCATGGTTGAGTATAAAGTTTACACCCATGTCTCTAACACACTCTATATCTTGTTGGTATTTATCCCAAGGCATACGGTACTCAGGAACACCTACAGTAACCTCACCACCAAGAACTGGTAGTGCCTCATAAACATCAACTTCAACACCCTCAGCTGCTAAATAGTAAGCAGCAGTAAGACCAGCAGGACCAGCACCAACAACAGCTACTTTTTTACCAGTTTTAGCTTTAGGCTCCATAGGTTGAAAAAAATCATACCCATGGTCAGTTTCCCAGTCAGCACCAAGACGTTTCAGTGCCATAATGCTAATAGGCTCATCAAGATTTGTACGACGACAAGCATCCTCACATGGGTGTGGACATACACGACCACAAACATGTGCAAGAGGCATAGTCTCACGAGTTGCCATTAAAGAGTCATCAAAACGCATATCTCTTACACCTTCAATGTATCCTGGAATATCTACATCCGCAGGACAAGCATCTGAACAAGGTGAAGTGATCTTGGCAATATAGCCAATGCTCTCTTTATAGTGTTTAGACTCTTTTTGCTCATTTATACACTCTAAAAATGTATCTTCAAAATGAGTCATAAGGTCAATAATAGGATTTGGAACAGTCTTACCAATCTCACATTTTGATGTGACCTGCATACTTTTTCCGATCTCTTTTAAGTGATCCAAATCAGCTATAGCACCTTCACCACGAGCAATTTTATCAAGTTGATCATAAAGAATACGACCACCCCAACGCCCAGGAGCACATCTTCCACATGCTTCTGAATACTCTTGATACTGTGCTGCATACTCCATCGCTAAACGGATTACATCTACATCTTCACTAAAAAGTGCTACACCATCCCAACCAATAAAGGCTTTAGATTCACGATGATCATCGTATTGTGCTGGTAGATTGTATGCTGATTCTTCCCACTCTTCTTCAGGTTTACCTATATTGTTTATAGATTCACCTTTCCAAGTAGAAAAATAGACTTTACTCAAAATAAAATCCTAATCTTTTTTAACGACGATAGTCCAGTCGACTTCGTTGAATTTTAATGAGTTATATAACTCATAACCAGACTCTTTTACTAAGTCAGCAGATCTTTGAATAGGAGTAAAATCTCCAATTTCAAAAAGAAATATTAGCGTTTCATTTGCTTTATGAGACTCACCAAGAATCTCTTTCATACGAGGTTCAAACTCATTTTTAAGTTTTCTTAAATCATATCTTTTCATTAGCGGTCAACCTCCCCAAATACTATGTTTGTCGTCCCAATAATAGAAACAACATCCGGAATATAGTGACCAGGTAAAAGGTCAGTTAAAATACCCGTGTGCCAGAAAGATGGTGCACGTAGTTTTAGTCTATATGGATATGGTCCACCCTGAGAGTTTATAAAGAAGCCAAGCTCACCTTTTGGTGACTCTGTTGCTACATATAGTTCCCCAACTGGTGGTCTCATCCCCTGTGTTACAAGTACAAAATGCTGCATTAAAGAGTAGTTTTGTGTCATAATATCTAGCTTAGGAGCAGAGATATATTTTGGAGCATGAGCCATTAACTCAGTCTGTCCATTTTTAACACACTCTTCATACATATCTATTGTTTGGTAAAGAATCTTTGCAGACTCTCTCATCTCTTCCATATAGATACGGTAACGAGCGA
>CAZMBK010000087.1:0-5844 GCA_964564315.1 uncultured Sulfurimonas sp. | reverse complement strand
TTGTTTTTATGAGGTTTCTTTCTTGCTTATCTGATTACACCCCTTGTTTTAGGGGGTTCCGAGCTACTTATTTTTATATACAGTTTGAATGACTATCAAGTATACAACTATATCCTGTTTCGGCTTGTAGCTCTATTGTTATTTTATCAGTACTTAATGCACTTGTACATGTACTAAGACATAACTCAATATGACATTTTGATTTTAACAACTTTACTGATGATTCATCATTATAGGCTTTAGTCTGTAAATGAGCACCTCCATAAAATGGTCGTCCTAAATAGTCAAAAAATATTCTTTGTTTATTAATAGCAATAGAACAACCATCAATAAAATCAATATCTACTATTCCATATTTCTCACCTATATGCAGTTCTTTAGTATTTCTACCTTGTATATCATCATACTGTACTGTACCACTATATCCGCCTGTTAATAATTTACTTTTTGCTAAAGGATTTATTGCTATTTCACTTACATCAGGGTTACCTGTATTTCCACCTGCTTTATCTGAAAATATAGAATAAGCCCATTTATCATTGCTACCATTTGTTGTATTTGAAAAAAATATTTGCCATCTTTCTCTAAACCACTCTGTATTACTTGTATTATATTTATCATCAATCATTGCTAAATGTTGTGTATATCTAATATGTGAAAGGACTTGAACAGCTGCTTCTTGTAGAGGATTTGTTTTTGTTTTTGGAATAATAACAGTCGCTAATACACCAATAACAACAATAACAAATATAAATTCAACCATAGTAAATGCTTTTTTCATGTTTAGAGTATATCTAAAAATATATGAATTGAAAATTGTATGAAAGTAAAAAGAAAGAGGTAAAAAAATCTAGAGAGATTATAAACTCTCTAGAGAAAAAAACTAATTAAAGTTTTTCTGCTTCTGGTACATCGTAAAGAATATCATCCATTGGGTGTCTATACATTGGCATTGCAAGACGTTTTTCATCAAGAATATGACCAATGAAACCAATTGAACGACCAACGATAAAGAATGCATTTAGTGTACCTGAAGAGATAAACTCGTTAATCTCTGCTTCAGTATAACCTAGTGCTCTCCACATATCTACCATTAAGATACCAATAGTACCATCAACATTTAAGATAAGATTCTCTTTTTTACTTGTAGTAAGAGCTTCAACAGTTCTTGCATAATCAAGTAATGGAGTCGATGGGAAATGCTCAGCTGCAAAGTTCATAAGACCAGTTACACGTAAATCTGGGTTCTTAAGAGACTTGATACGATGACCGATACCAGGAATTGGAATACCTTGCTTCTTCATGTGAGCTAGGAACTCTTTTGGAGTGAGACCATTATCATCAGCATACTTGAAGTGCTCAGCAGCACCATCAATAGCACCACCAAAACGTGGACCAATAGTTAAAAGACCAGTTACAAGAGACTCAACTACTGATTTACCAGCACGAGCAGTTACTTTAGCATTATGAGCACCAGAAACAGCTGGACCATGGTCAGCAACAGTTTTCATTACAGTTTCAATGAAATCAGTAGCCCATTTTGGATACTGTTTTTTGAACCATAGAAGTGAAATAACATCACCGATTCCTTTACCAGTATCTGGAGTTGCAACAGAAGAGATAGGGAAACCTGCATAAGTACACTCTTCACCACGATCATCAGAAATAGTACAGATAAACTCTTTACTTCTTCTTACTGTTGGACATATATTCATCGCTGGCTCAGGTATGTCTTTAATAACACCCTCTGCATGAAGTTCATGATAAACTGCAGCAATAATTTCAGGTAAATCATTAAATGAACCTGGAACATGAATACCAGCTTCTCTCATTGCATTATTTTTATACTCAGCAGTTTCCATTTCGCCATTTGCAGAAGCACCTGCATGACCAAACTGAACACCAGAGTCATAATACTTAGCTATTGTACCAATACACCATGCGATAACTGGTTTCGTAATAGCACCAGACTTGATAGCGTCTATTACTTTATACTCTTCAGTACCACCAACTTCACCAAGAAGAATCATATACTTAACTTCTGGGTTTTTCTCCATTCTAAGAAGATTATCAATGAAAACAGAACCAACAAATCTATCACCACCAATAGCAACACCTTCAGCAATACCATCAGCATTTATAGCAATAATATTTGAAAGTTCATTAAAAAGTCCACCAGAACGTGTTACAAGTCCACATGAACCTGCACGGTGTAGTTTAGAGTTTACGATATTAGTAATAGTACCACCAATATTAGCAACTTTAAATGCACCTGGAGTAATAGCACCAACAGTTGCTGGCCCAATTACAGTTACGCCTAAAGCTCTTGCTTTTTCATTCATACCGCGAGCTAAACGCTCAGGGATACCCTCAGCAGTAATCATCATAGATGAAAAACCACCAATTTCAAGAGCTTCCATAGTTACATCATAAGCAGTTCTAAATGATGCAAAGTTTAAGAGTACATCAGCTTGAGGCTGAGCAGCCTTTGCAGCAGCAGTTGTCTTATAAAGAGGAATCATAACTTCATCTGGTCCGAAGAAAAATTTCTCAAATTTATTTCCACTAGTAGGTGCAACAATTGCAGCAACAGATGGAGTTTTTCTTTGAATAGTATAATCGTAATCTAGCATTCTTTGGATTGCAGTTTTGTTATTATTCCAAAAAATTGCTTGTGTGTCTTTAGTATATAGTTGTTCCATTATTTCTCCTTACTTCTCTAATGCCATACGCACGATGTCTGTAACATGTGTTTCAGGTCCGTAAACTTCGATGTATAAACCAAGTCTGTCAGCAGCTTCTTTGATGTCTTTAAGACCTTTTTCATAGTTAGGTCCTCCACGACGAACGTAGATTTTAAGATCAACTTCTTTCATCTTATCTGCATACTCTTCAAATGCTTGAATAATACCTGTAAAAGTTTTTGCAACATCAGTAAAGTTAGCAATAGCTCCACCAATAATCATAACTTTTCCACGACCTTGAGGATCTTTTTCTCTTGTCATAAGGTCAAGTAAAGTCTCTGCATAAAATTTTGTCTCACCAGTAGTTGGACCACCTGAGTACTCACCATAGTTAGCAAGATCTTCAATACCTGCCATATCAGCAATAGTATCTGCATAAACAACAGAAGCACCACCACCAGCAACCATAGTCCAGATTCTAGCTTCTGGTTTAAGTAAAGTAAGTTTTAAAGATGCACCAGTTTTAGCATCTGCTTCTTCAATAGCTTCAACTTCTGGAGATTTAGCTTCCATACCAAATGCAGTAGGATACTCAACATCGCCCCACTCTTCTACCATCATAAATCCAGCAGTATCATCAAGTTTTGCAACCATATCTAAAAGCTCGATTTTATTCCCTTGCATAACAAAAGGATTAATTTCAAGGTATGCGAAGTTTAACTCACGGTATGCTTTAAAGAAACCAATACAAAATTCAGCAAAGTTTGCTTTGTTTTCATCCGCTACATCTTTAGGTACATTTGCACGAATTGCAGTTGCAATTTCATCTTCAGTTGCGGTAATTGGAAATGCTACTTCAATAACTTTTTCATCCCAATTCTCTTCAATAGCAATTCCACCCTCGGCAGACATATAGATAACATCATTATCACCTACACATGTTGCAGAAACATAATACTCTTCAGATTGCTCATGCGGAGTAAATGGCTCAACAATAAAGTTAGTTAATTTATCTACAGATGGTTCACCTGTAGGTTTATCACCATCAAATGAAAAGTAAACTTTTTGATCTCCAGAAGATTTTTCATCTATCCAAGAAGCAGCTTTAGCTAAAGATACATCACCTGGCTTAGAATCTTTAAAAAGAACTAAGTCATTCATACCACGCTTACCAAATAACATATCAGGCTTTGCAACTAATTTTTTTTCTTTTAACCAAGATGCAGTTTTTGCAAGCTCTTTTAATTCTGATCCATTTTGAACCATAACAGTCTCGTATGCATAAGTAAAATCTGGAAAATATTTATCCCAATGTTTCGCTAAGATAGACTTAGCATCATATTCGCGTATCGCTTTTTGAGCCATAGAAACTCCCTATTTTGTATTTGAAGAGCAGTTTAGCATAATCTCATTTAATTAAGAGTTGTTGTTTATATTAGCTATGATATTGGTTTATCTATTGTTTATATTTGTAACATTCGCACGGTAAAGGACATTATCTTTGTAACGAACTGTAACATCCGATGAAATACCATTCAGTGGTACTTCTATTAGAGAGTGTTCGGTACATTTACCAATTTCATAAAAAAGAAGTCGCTCCTGCATTTTTTTATTTGTACTCACACATAATATACCTAAGTCCTTTAGTTCTTGAGAGAGCTCCTTAGCTATGTGCATCTTATATGCAAAGTGCTGTTTTGGTTTCTCTAAAATAGTATAAAGTTCTTGATTAAAAAAAACGATAAAAGCATTTAAAATTAAAAAAACAATAGAAATGACAAATGCCAATTTATACTTCATTCTGAATATTTTAAGTCGTACTCGATAAGAGTGAATAAACAATTTAGCGGCTATAGGGAGGGCAACAATAAGATAAGGAGCAAAATGTTCTACTGGTACTCTTTGACGAAAAGAAAGAACTAAAGAGACTATTAAAGCCACAGTTGCAATATACCAGAGGATATCTAGTTTAGATGTTAAGTAAGTTCTATACAGAGCATATACTAAATAAATAAAAATTATTGGTGTGAAAATTGCACTGTAAACCCCTATCGTATCTAAAAAGTGTCCAGCAGGAGATCCGGATGCATCAAAACCAAATAAATAACTGTTAATAAAATAAAGCAAAAGTGTATAGAGTGCTAAATATTTTTTCCTTTGAGTAACATAATAAGTAATAAGTCCTAAAAAAAGGTATGAAAACCCTATATCAATTATTGCATAAAAAAGTAATAATACATTTACATATACTAAAGGAACTCTTTTATAAAGATAAAGAAACAGTAATAACCCAAAAATTACTAAACCTGCACTATTTACAATAACTGCAGCGCTAATAACTCCTGGAAGTAATACAAAAATAAAGATAAACCATGTTCTATCTCTTGATTTAGGAATATACTCTTTAGATATTTCATAAATTAAGATAATACTACTTAAATGAAATATAATCATAGGCAAGCGAAGAGAGAAATCATTTTTACCAAGTAAAGAAAAAGAAAAATTTATTATATTTTGAAGGAAACTACTTTTTTCATAAAGCAAAGATGCCTCGGAAAAAGAGATAGATAAATTTTGTGTTTCTAGCAAAAGGATAATTGTATCTACAAGTAAAATAAAATAGTATAAATATTTTGCTAACATCTTTTAATGATTTGAATCCAGTTTCAAAAAATTTCCAATTATTTCATATCCATATTCACTCATTATAGATTCTGGATGAAATTGAACCCCATAAATATCTCTACCCTTTATCTTAAGTGCCATTATTTCATTATCGTCGCTACTAAATGCTGTCACATTAATAATATCAGGAAGTGTCTCTTTCTCAACAATGAGAGAATGGTATCGTGTTGCTCTAAACTCTTGTGCTACACTATTAAAGAGACTACATTCTCTCGTTTGTTGCATTATTGAAGTTTTACCATGCATCATATTTTTTGCACGAACAATCTTTGCTCCAAAAACTTGTGCAATACTTTGATGCCCTAAACAGATACCAAAAATCGGTAACTTATCTTGAAAATATCGAATAACTTCTAATGTTATTCCTGCTTCATCTGGAGAAGCTGGTCCAGGTGATATAAGAATTTTTTCTGGATTCAAAGCTATAATTTCTTCTAAACTTAATTCATCATTTCTAATAATCTTTAAGTCAGCC
>CAZMBK010000086.1:0-5870 GCA_964564315.1 uncultured Sulfurimonas sp. | reverse complement strand
CTCCAACATCTTTCTCTTTAATTTTCATAAAATCTTTATTTAGATATACTAAAGTAATATAAACAAAAGGTTACTTTTATGCTTGAATCTGATTTTAAATATATTATAGATACATTCTTTGCACTTTTTTCCATGGTGCTTATTATCTTTATGGTTCCTGGTTTTGCCATGCTTGAAGCAGGACTTGTAAGAACTAAAAATGTTTCAGCAGTACTTACTGCAAATGTAATGATTTATGCAGTCGCATCACTCTCTTTTCTTCTTATCGGTTATACGGTGGCTTTTGGTTCATGGGAGAGTACATCTATGAGTATCTTTGCTGCATTCTTGTTTCAGATGGCATTTGTAGGAAAGACAGTTAACATCATGAGTGGTGGGGTAAGTGAGCGTGTAAAGATTATTCCTCTTATGATTTTTACTGTTATTATGGCATCTATTATTTACCCTCTTGTTGTAAACATTAGTTGGGGAGCGGATCTTTTAGCTGGAACGGTTTTAAATATAGATATGTATGATTTAGCAGGTTCTACTGTAATTCACTCTACAGGTGGTTGGGCACTTCTTGCTGCCATACTCATAGTGGGTCCTCGAAAAGGGCGCTATAAAGATGGAAAAATACGTGTAATTCCAGCTTCAAATATACCTCTTGTTGTTCTTGGAGCACTTCTTTTATGGATAGGATGGTTTGGTTTTAATGGAGGGAGTGTGGGAAGTATCTCAAGTGTAGAGAGTGCAAATGCAGTAGCTAAAACAATTATGAATACAAATACAGCAGGACTCTCAGGAGCTATAATTGCTGGTATTATCATGTATGCTCGATATAGACTTTTTGATATTACAATGGTTTTAAATGGAGCCCTCGGTGGTTTAGTCGCCGTAACTGCGGGACCTGATCTCTATGATATATATACACCTATTTTAATTGGAGCTATTGGTGGAAGCTTAGTAGTGTTTGCTGTTCCCATTTTTGATAAACTGAAATTAGATGATCCTGTTGGAGCACTCTCTGTTCATCTTGTTAATGGTATTTGGGGGACATTAGCTGTTGGTATATTTATAGAAGATATCTCTTTTATGGCTCAGTTAAAAGGGGTAGTGGTTGTAGCTGTTTTTGCATTTTCTAGCACATTTATTACTCTTTTTATTATTAATAAAATTATAAAATTCAGAGCTGATGATGATGTTCAAGTAGAAGGACTTGATGTTCATGAGGTAGGTGTTGAAGCATATCCTGAATTTAAACGTGCAATTTAATACTTTTATAACAGAGAGTTAGATACTCTCTGTTTTATGATTAGGCTTTCAAACTCTCTTATTCTTTCTCTTATTTTTCATGCCCTTTTATTGGGTCTTCTCTTTTGGAGTTATAGATTGTTTTATACTCCAAAGAGTGAGAAAAAAGAGGCTTATATACCCTTAAAACTACACTGTGTAGTCTCCAAAATACCTTTAAAGAAAAAAGTACAAAAAAAAGTACTATTTGCTCCTCCTGTAAAAAAAAAGAGTCCTGTAATAAAAAAAGTGATACCTCTTAAAGTTAAAAAGAAAAAAGAGCATATAGAGAAAGAGTTTATAGAGAAAGTTAGTACTTCAATAAAAAAACCACCAAAGAAAGAGATACTAAAGCCTACCAGTGTACCTACTGTATGTGAAGAGAAAAGAACAGTAAGTCAAGAGAAGAAAATTCAAAAACAAGTAGAAAAAGAAGAGTTCTCTGTGGAAAAAATTTACATAAATGAGAATCTTCAAAAAATTGTAACACTTTTACAGGAGAACCTTTATTATCCTCGACGTGCAAGAAAAAGAGGAATTGAGGGGAGTGTTGTAGTTCGATTTAAACTTTCAAAAAATGCTGTTATCAGTTCCATAGAAGTAGTTTCATCTGAGAATGATATACTAAGTCGTGGTGCTATTAGAACCATTGAAAATCTCTCCCAAGAGTTTCCAAAACCAAGAGAAGCATTAACAATTAGTGTTCCAATCTCTTACAGCTTAAGATAAGTTCGGATATAATCTCTCTTATGAAAAAGAGAATATTTGTAACAGCTACAAACACAGACATTGGTAAAACATATACAACAAAACTTCTTTTAAAAGAGTATGCAAAACAGGGCTTGCGAGTTGGTGTAATTAAACCTATTGAGACGGGAGTGAGGGATAATATTTATCCTGATGGTGATCAACTTCTTTCTCTTGTGCAAGAGCTTAATCCAGAAATGATGGACTTAAATATTGATGATATTGTTCCTATCTCTTATGAACTCCCAGCGGCACCTTACATTGCTTCACAAGGAGAGTCTTTAGACTTCACACTTCTAAGTAGTGCTATAGAAAAATTAGAAGAGCGCTGTGACTTGCTTATTATAGAGGGAGCAGGGGGACTGTATGTTCCAGTGGATGGCTCTTTTATGATGGTTGATTTAATCGCGTTTTTTAATGCAACAACACTTCTTGTAACTCACTGCTCTCTTGGATGTATTAACGATACACTTTTAAGTGCACAAGTCTTGAAAAATAAAAACTTGAATCATACCATTGCGTTTAATTGTCGAAAGAATGATAGTGACTTTAAAGAGATCTCTGCTCCCTTTTTTAATCGTAAAGCCTATGATATATTAAAAGTAGATGAAGATATTGACACGATATGTGAACTCTTGTATAATTTGTAAATTTTTTAGAGGATAGAGAAAATGGCACATTTAATCCGTACGGATGATTTTACTAAAGAGGAAATTTTAGAAATTTTAGCAGATGCTAAACATTTTAGTGATGGAAGGTTTGAGAATATTTTAGAGAATAAAATTATTATTACCCTCTTTTTTGAAAATTCAACACGAACAAAATCCTCTTTTGAGATAGCAGCAAAGCGTTTAGGTGCAGATATGGTGCATCTTGATGTAGCAAAAAGTTCTACAAAAAAAGGGGAGACTCTTGTAGATACGGCTATGAACCTCGATGCTATGGGACCTCATGCTATAATAGTTCGTCATCAAAACTCTGGAGTACCACAGATTTTAGCAAATCATACAAATGCGAGTATCTTAAATGCTGGGGATGGTGCACATGCTCACCCTTCTCAAGCACTGCTTGATCTTTACACTTTGAAAGAACACTTTGGAGAGCTTGAAGGAAAAAAGATAGCAATTGTGGGAGATATTAAAAACTCTCGTGTGGCAAACTCTAATATTGAACTATTAACTCGTTTTGGGATGGAAGTTATTTTAGTTGCACCGCCTCATTTTTTACCAAAAACTACTTTGAGAACTACACATTATATTAAAGAGATAGTTGATGAAGTCGATGCTATTATGAGTCTACGAACACAAACAGAACGCCACTCATCACAGAGTTATGCAAGTTTGAAAGATTATGCAAGTGATTTTTGTATTACTGAAGAGCTTATTGGAGAGAGAGATATCATTCTTCTTCACCCTGGTCCTGTACATAGAAATATAGATATAAGCGATGCTTTACTTGATGATAAGCGATGTAAGGTTTTAGAACAAGTTGCTAACGGGGTTAGCATTCGTATGGCTATTTTAAAAAAACTTATAGCAAACCACTAATTAATGAGTTTTGAGTTTATAAACTCTCTTGGAAAAAAGAGAAAACCTTTTCTTTTTATTAGCGATTTTATGGCTCAAAATATTGATGTTATCCTTCTTGAAGATTTAGAAAAAGAGAACATAGCCTTTAGTATAGATGAGAAGTATACATATAAAAAACATTCCCACTTTTTAAAAAAAAGATCTATAAACTTTAGTGAGTACAGTACGAGATTTGATGCTATAATTGAGGAGATTAAGGCTGGTAATAGTTATATTCTTAATCTCACACAAGCAACAGAAATTCAAACAACACTTACTTTAAATGAGATTTATTCTCTTTCAAATGCACACTATAAACTCTATTATAAAGATAAATTTGTCTGTTTTTCTCCAGAAAAATTTATACAGATAAAAGATGCTACTATTCATACTTTTCCGATGAAAGGAACAATAGATGCATCATTAATAAATGCAGAAAAAAAAATACTTACCGATGAAAAAGAGATGGCAGAGCATATTATGATAGTTGATTTACTACGAAATGATCTCTCTATAGTTGCTAAAGATGTTAAAGTTGAAAAATTTCGATATATAACAGAGATAGAGGCTGGAGAGAAAAAACTACTTCAAGTGAGTTCCCATATAAGTGGTAAACTTCAAGAAAATTGGCATAAGAACCTTGGTACTATTCTTAAAGCACTCTTACCTGCTGGGAGTATTAGCGGTGCACCAAAGCGAAGTACTTTAGAAATTTTGCAAAGAGTTGAGGGGTATGATAGAGGTCATTTTAGTGGTGTTTTTGGTCTCTATAATGGAGAGAGTTTTGACAGTGGAGTGATGATTCGGTTTATAGAAAAAACTGCTGATGGGTTTATCTATAAGAGTGGAGGGGGCATTACTTTAGATAGTGATGTCCGCTTAGAGTATGAAGAGCTTCAAGATAAAATATATTTACCATAAATGGAGAGGCAATGATTAAAAAAAGTGGAATTCTTACAAGTAACTGGGTATTTAGCGAAGATGAATTAGAGTTAAAAGGAAAGTTTCAGATGATGAATATAGCATTTATGCTCTCATCTTTTGGGCTTGTTTTTGGAATTAGTGTAAATATAATAAAAGGATCCTACTTTTATATCCCCTATGAACTCTTCACTCTTTTTTTTAATTTTATACTTTTCATATGTTTACGTAAATCTAAAAAGATCTTTTCTTTAGTTGCTTTTATGGAGAGTCTTCAGTTTACACTACTATTTTTGTTTTTTATCTATACGAGTGATATAGAGTCTCTGCGTTTTATATGGATTTTTGCTTATCCTATAATTTTGCTTTATTTTCAGTCTGAGAAGAGTGCTATCTATTGGATTCTTATAATGTTTGTACTTATAAATATAGCACCATATCAACCATTTATAGCCGTTGATTACACTCCATTTCAGATAATATATATGAGTGTTGTTCTTCTTGTTATAAGTGCAACAGTCTATTTCTATCAAAAGAAAATGGATGAAGCAAAAAGTACAATTTTTGAGCAACAAGCACTTCTTAAAGAGCAGCTAAATGAGTTGACTCAAAAAGATAAACTATTAACAGTTCAGTCTAAACAAGCTGTTATGGGTGAGATGATAAGTATGATTGCACATCAGTGGAGACAGCCACTTTCTACTGTGACCCTTAGTATTTCTGATTTACAGGTGAAGAAGATGTTAGGGACTCCGGTGAGTGATGAATTACTAGATGCTAAACTTCAAAATATAAGTGATACGGTTGTTTATCTCTCTGAAACTATTGATGATTTTCAGACCTACTTTAAACCAAACAAAGAGATAAATAGGGAGAGTATTTATGAAACTGTAGAAAAGGCAGTAAACTTTGTAAAGCCTCGAATTTATAAACATCATATAGTGCTTAATTTTATAAAAGGTGATGATGTTATTATAGAGACATATCAAAATGAGTTAATTCAAGTAATACTTAATATTTTAAATAATGCGATTGATGAGTTGGCAAAATTAGAGCGAGAGGAACTGAAAATAGATATAAAAATTTCAGATGTAGAAGACTCTTTAATTCTTAAAATAGAGGATAATGCGAATGGAATACCTTCCGAAAATATCGAGTCTATTTTTGAACCCTACTATAGTACAAAAGGAAAAAATGGTACAGGTCTTGGTCTTTATATGTCACAGATGATAATGCAAAAGCAATTTAATTCTAAGATAGAGGTAAGGAGTTCGAGTGAGGGATCCTCTTTTAGCATGAGAGTTCCTAAAAAACTATCATAATTTTATATTTTCTTAGCTATAATAAAATAAAAATAATTAG
>CAZMBK010000085.1:0-5880 GCA_964564315.1 uncultured Sulfurimonas sp. | reverse complement strand
GTAAAGAGATAGCAATCGCTCTAATGAATGGAGTATTATTCGCTATAATTATAGGTATCATAGCTGCCATCTGGTTTGACATGCCTATGCTAGGGATTGTTATTGGTCTAAGTATGATTATTAACCTTCTTATGGCTGGCTTTTTTGGGGCTACAATACCACTTCTTTTAAAGAAGTTGGATATTGATCCTGCTATTGGTAGTACTGTTATACTGACTACCGTTACTGATGTTGTGGGATTTTTTAGCTTTTTAGCACTTGCAACATATATTTTACTTTAAGGAATTTGTAAAACTTGGACTTGTTAATACTATTTTTTGTTCTATCTGTTGGAGTTTCATTTATATGTTCTGTTTTAGAATCTGTTCTACTCTCTATAAATATGTCTTATGTGGCAGTTCTTGAAAAAGAGCGACCCTCAGTTGGAAAACTTCTTCGTACTCAAAAAGAGAATATAAATAAATCAATTGCAGGAATTTTAATTCTTAATACCATTGCAAATACTCTTGGTGCTGCAGCTGTTGGTGCCCAAGCTTCCATCGTTTTTGGAAATGATGCTGTAGTTATTGTCTCTGTTGTTTTAACATTTGCTATTCTTTTTTTAAGCGAGATTATTCCAAAAACTATTGGTGCACTCTATTGGAAATCTTTAGCACCTGCTGCTTCACAGTTTATACGAATGTTTATATGGATTACATATCCTATTATTTTAACAACACTTGCTGTTACTAATAAAATAAGTAAGGGAAAAGGGGATGCTAATTCACTCACTAAAGAGGAGCTTTTAGAGTCAATGCTTCAGAGTGAAGATGATGGGGTGATTGATGAAAAAGAGTCTGATGTTATTGAAAATATTTTAAATCTTGGAAATATTAAGGTAAACGAGGTCTTAACCCCTCGTTCTGTTATTTTTGCTATTGATGAGAGTATGAGTATAAAAGAGGTTATAGAGACACAAGAGTCCATTTTTAAGTTCTCTCGTATCCCTGTTTTTAAAGGTAGTATTGAAGAAGTGACAGGTTTAGTTCTGACAAAACGCATTTTTAAACAAGCACTTGAAGATGATAGTGTAACACTTGCCTCTATAAAGAAAGATATCTTTTCTATAAATGAAAATATTCCCGTGAGTAAGGCACTAGATCTTTTTATAGCAAAAAAAGACCATATGTTTTTAGTGATGGATAACTACGACCAAACAGATGGGATTTTAACATTAGAAGATTGTGTTGAGACGGTTTTAGGAGTTGAAATCATGGATGAGAGTGATACAACAGAAGATATGCGTGAGCTTGCAAAACGAAAAATGAAGCAGAAACGCAAAGAAAAAGGGGAGTCTTAAACTTTTTTTAATTTTTATAGGTGTAAAATGTTTTGTTAGTAGATATTAAGGAGACAAATGAAAAAAACAGCCTTAAGTATACTTGCCTTTTCATCGGCTCTACTCGCGACTGCAGAAGTGTCTTCTCTCACTGAAGTCTTTAGTGAAGCTAAGACAAGTGGTAATGTAAAGTACTACTTTATACAGACAGATAAAAATGTTGCAGGTGGTGCAGATACTTCTGCAAATGCAAACTCACTTGGTGGTGAGTTACATTTTGACACGGCATCGCTCTACGGCTTTAGTGCTAAAATTACTTCTGTAACAGGTGGTAAAGAAATCTCTGTAAATGCAGTAGGTGCAAAAGCTGTTGTAGCATTTGGAGGCTCTAAGTTTGTTTTAGCCTGTTCAAAAGTTTTTAAAGATGAGAACAAACGACTCTTTAGTTCTTCCATGGGATGGAACACCACTCTTCACAAATATGATTACATCAAATGACCTTTTTCAATCACTTTACGGCAAAGCACTCAATGCGGACAGTATTTATATAGGTGGATCACAGGGGATTAAAATACTCAGTTAAAACAGCTTAACCAGTATAGGGTTATAGCAAATTATAAATTTTAAAAAAAGGAAAATATATATGAAAAAAATAGTTTTAGCACTTAGTGCAGCAGCGTTAATGTTAGTAGGATGTGGGAGTTCACAAGAGGCAAAACCAGAGCATCATTCTTCATCACATGAAGCACATTGGGGTTATAGTAGCGAGAATGGTCCTGCACACTGGAAAGAGTTCTCTAAAACTTGTGGCACAGGAATTCATCAATCTCCGATAAATATTATTCCTGGAAAAACTATGAGTATGAATCATGCTTATGATTTAAGTATGCATGAAGATGTAAGTGGAATGGCTAAGATTATAGATAATGGTCACTCTATTAAAGTTACTCCAGAGCATGGTGGCAGTATCACTCTTCATGGAGAAACTTTTAATCTTTTACAGTTTCACTTTCATGGAAAGTCAGAGCATACAGTAGATGGTAAACGTTACGATATGGTTGCTCATATGGTACATCAAAATCCCGATACAAAACAGTTGGCTGTTGTTGCAGTTTTCTTCAAAGAGGGTGCTAAAAGTGATATTTTAGAGACTGTTATTAATAATATTGGAAAAGATGTTAAACTTGATCCTCAGGATTTATTACCAGATAATAGTGCACACTATTACCATTATGTAGGTTCACTAACAACACCTCCATGTTCTGAGAATGTTCAATGGTATCTACTAAAAACTCCTAAAACTGCATCTGCTGCACAGATTGAGCACTTTAGAAAGTTTTATGTAGATAATGAACGTCCAGTTCAAGAACTTCACGATAGAGCTGTAGAGTCTAACTAAAAGTTAACTCTATTTAACTATAATACCTTTAATTAAAATATTGAAGGTATTAAATGAAAAAAAGTATTATTGCTGTTGCTACACTTTTAGTGATTATAGCACTTCTCCCTATTATTGGTAACAGCGTTATTCAAAAAACGATAGATGAAAGAGTTCTTGAGCTCACATCAAATGGTATAAAAACCACAAAAAATGAGACTCATTCTTCTTACCTTAATAGTTCTCAACACTTTGAATTCCTTTTAAAAGATTCTAAAAAATTTATAAAGTACTTAAGTCAGTACTCTGATAAACAGATACCACCTTATGTAGATGCTTTGTTTGATGGAGTTTTGATTGGTGCTGATGTCGAGTACTCAAAACTTCCTTTTGCAAAAGCAGTAGAAATAGAGCTTTACCCTTTAGCTCTTTCAGTTGATATGGCGGAGAGACTAAAAGTAGAGGATATACATCTTTATAATTATATAGAGGGCTTATTATCTTCTAAAACAGTGCTCTATCATATAAACTATAATTTTTTAAATAATGACTTTGATG
Source organism: uncultured Sulfurimonas sp. (assembly GCA_964564315.1). Lineage (GTDB taxonomy): Bacteria > Campylobacterota > Campylobacteria > Campylobacterales > Sulfurimonadaceae > Sulfurimonas. The sequence goes on along the minus strand of CAZMBK010000085.1, from coordinate 2,626 downwards.
GTTACTTGAAAGATATAGATGAAAAATATACTACAAAAGATAAGGCAGATATAAAATTACTTTTACAAAAAGTAAACTTTAGTGGTAATGGTAAACTTCTTGCACCAGAACTCTTAAGTACTACAGTTAAAGAGTTAAACTTTCATATTTCTCAAGGTACAAAAGAAGTGGAATTTTTACTTAAAAAACTCTCTACAAAAAGTAATTTTGAGTCGCAAAGCACTTATCTTTCAAGTGCAGAAGTTAAAAGTATATCTGTCGTTGTCCACGGTACAGGAAGTGATATTCGTATGAAGTTAGAGAAAGCTCGTACAAATATATCGTTAAACTCTTTAGGAAAAACAGCTGAGTTAAATGCTAAAACTTCTCTTGAGCACTTTAGTATTAAGTCTGATAGCTTAGGAGTGGATCTTGGAAAGCTTAATATGGATGTAGCCCTAAGTGAACTTAATAAAATAGACTTTGAGAAGATACAACTTTTAATGTCAAAATTACAGATGGCAAAAGACCCTAAAGTAGAACTAGAGTTAGAGAGAAGTGTACTAAAATTGATCTCTTCAGGTTTTGTTTTTAATGTGGCAGATTTTTCTCTTAAAAGCCTTATTATGAACAACAGAAATTTTCAAGGCTTTAAGGTAGCATCTACTTTAACAATTAAAGGAGATAAAACACTTGCTAAAAGGATACAGCAAACACCTCTCATCGTACTTCAAAATATGGAACTTAATACAAATATAAAAATATCAAAAATGATTTACGGTCTTCTTGTCCAGAACCAAGCAATGCTTGCATCTTTACACACTTATGCTAAAGAGGAGGGTGACTCATATCTTTTCGATATCAAATTTGCAGACTCTAAAGTGAGTGTGAATGGGAAAGCACTTAACTAAAGATGCGATACCTTCTTTTTTTATTATTTAGTTGGAGCCTTTTTGCTTCAACTTTGCATCTTGCAACCTCCACAAACCCATCAAGATTAAATCCAATTTTAGCAACCGACTCAAGCTCTTCAGAGATAGCAGGATATCTTTTTAATGGACTTGTAAAGTACGATAAAGACGCTAAAGAGATCATAGGAGATTTAGCAAAAAAGTTTTATTTTCAAGATGAAAAAACTCTTATTTTTGAGTTAAGAGAGGGGGTAAAGTGGCATGATGGAGAGGATTTTACAGCCAAAGATGTACTCTTTACTTACAATGTACTTATCTCAGATAGTATTGCTTCACCCTATAGTGCAGGATTTCGTTTTGTAGAGAGTGTAAAGGTTTTAGATAACTACAGAGTAGAAGTGAAGTATAAAAAAGCATACTTTAAAGCATTAGAGACTTGGATGATGGGAATTCTCCCTAAACATATCTTAGAGCATGAAAAAAATCTTATGAACTCTAAGTTTAACACACATCCAATAGGAACAGGAGCTTATAAGTTAGAACAACTAGAGTACTCTAAAAATATTGTCTTAGCTGCATTCGATGATTATTTTGAGGGAAGACCGAAGATAGATAAAATCTCTTTTCATATTATTGCAGACTCTATGACTCGCTTTTTAATGTTAAAGTCTTCACAGTTAGATATAGGAAGTGTGGAGCCAATGGCTTATGAGAGACAACTTGGTGAGAGTTTTTTTAAGAAATTTAATATTTACGAGAAGATAAGTCTCTCTTACACATATTTAGGATTTAATCTGCGTTTAAAAAAGTTTCAAAACCCTGATATTCGCCGTGCACTCTCTTTAGCTATAGATAGAGAGGAGTTGGTTGACATACTCTTTTTTAAACATGCAAAAGTATGTAGTGGACCTTTTTTACCAGGTTCTGCTGCATTTAATGACAAAGTATCTGTTCCAAAAAGAGATTTAAAAGAGGCAAAAAGATTATTGAAAAAAGCAGGTTATGATGCAAAAAATCCTTTTACATTTGAAATAGTTACTTCTAATTCAAGCCCAATTCGCCCTTATGCAGCACAGATACTGCAACATCAATTTAAAAAAGCAGGTGTTATAGTAAAGCTTCGTATTATGGAGTGGCAAGCTTTTTTAAATATGGTAGTTTTTCCACATAAGTTTGATACAGTGCTTTTAGGATGGGGACTCTCTCCTACCCCAGACCCTTATCTCTTTTGGCATACGGATAGCGACAAAAAAGGTGGTTTTAACCTTGTAGGTTATAATAACCCTAAGATAGATAATATGATAGAAGTATCACAGAGTATGATAGATAGAAAAAAATTAGCGAAGAGTTGGCAAGAGATGTTTAAAATCATTACAGATGATAATCCCTACCTTTTCCTTTACATACCAAACTCGATTACTGCTGTTAATAAAAGAGTAAAGAACATAGAACCAGCACTTGGTGGTATATGGCATAACTATATAGTGTGGGAGAAAGATGGCTATAAATAGCTATAATTACATACTAGTTATTATGAAAAAGTACACCTTGTGATTTTAAAAGTACACTTTTTATTTTTAAAATAGCAAAAAATCTTGTGGAGTACTTTACAAACTCTTTTATATCTAACATCACAATGAGGGGAAGAGATAACTACTCTGAGAATTCTCTTGTAGATAGTGCGAAGTTTTTTTATGAAAACAGACTACTTAATGAGAAGATGAATAGTATCATTT
>CAZMBK010000084.1:0-5889 GCA_964564315.1 uncultured Sulfurimonas sp. | reverse complement strand
AAATCATTCTGTTTTGTATACATTAAAAGAGCAACTGATGAAGAGAAAAATATCAATCCAATTAGTACCCCTATAATTATTCTTGTTTTTCTATTTCTCATATGACTCCCTTATTTAAAATCCACTCATTAATGAACCAGATGAAACTGGAAATGCTATCATCGCTATAACAGCAGGTATGATAAACACAAACATTACAAGAGTAATCCCTATGTTCATACTTGCTGCTTTTTTCTCTACAGCAAGTATTTCTGCTGCTTTAATATCTTCCGCCTGATTTTCAAAAATACTCTTCACACCTATTCCTGTCTCTTCAGAGAGTTTCATAAAACCTACAATAGCAGAAATAGCTTCTGAACCTGTTCTCGCTGCAAGATTATGGTAAGCGACTTCACTACTATAAGCAATCATCTCATTTTTAAATTTTCTAGACTCCTCTAGTAGATCCTTTCCTAAAACACCCTCGCCATCAGTTGTAACCCTATCAATAGCATTGTTAAGACCACCACCACCTTCTAAAATAATAATCAATAAGTCTAAAAAGATAGCAAGATCATTATCTATTCTTTTTATTCTTGCTTTTATCTGCTCATCAAGATATAAAAATGGAGCAAATATAGCAATTCCTATTGCCATTACAATAATAACTATCTGCATCGTACTCGAAAATTCTATAATAAAAGTTAAAAAAATCAGTGACATACCAGCAATAATACTTCCAAATACTATCTCATAAAACTCTTTTCTTGTTATGCCAGCTTTGACAAGCTTTAGTTCAAAATCGGCTTTCTTTTTACTTTGGACAGTAGAAAGAATCCCCCCTTGCATAAGATCAAAAATATTTTTTAATCTTTTTACATGACTTACTTTTACATAAACTATCCATACTCCAAGAGAGATGAAAATCACAAAAGAGAGAACCATAAAAAAATATGCTATGTTTTCAATCATTTCTCAATCCTAGTAATCCACTTATTCACCATCATACCCATAAAAATCCACATTCCAATTCCTAAAAGTTGAAATCTTCCATATTCAGAATTCATAAAATATGCATGCAGTTTTCCATCAAAGTTTCCATCAAGAGAAAAATATAGAAAGATCGATATAAGAACAACAATGTAAGAACCAACATTTGACTCTCGAGTCACAACATCTACTTTCTCTTGCATTTTTTTTCTATAGTTAATAGTAGTTTCAACTTTTTCTAAAGTATTAGAAAACTGACCACCACTTCCACGTCCTATTTTAATAGCAAGAGCAAAGATAAGAAGCTCCTTAGAAGTAACATACTCATTCATATTTTTAAAAGCTTCCTCTTCACCTATAGTGTTTTTTTCTTGGAAAAATGGCTCAAATATTTTTTTAAAAAGTGTTGAACTTGAAACAGATATGGACTTTGTAAGAGCCTGCTCAAACCCTATACCATTTTTCATCATCTTTACAAGTACAGAAATAGCAATAGCAAGAGAACGATTAAACTCTTTTTTTCTTTTTAAAATAATTGCATTTACAAGCATCATAAAAAGAAAATATCCCACAGGCATTCCTATTACAAAACCCATCCAATGTTTTAAAAATATACTAAAAACTACACCAAATGCAAGAACAACCATAGCAAAAATTGCTATGAAAAGAGGAACAGGCACATTAAATCCTGCATGACGCATCATAGTGCTTATTTTAGGAACATAACTCTTTTTTTTCTCTTTATCTTTCTCTTCTAAAAGTTCAAAAAGATGATCTTCATCTTTTAGAGAAATAATCTGTTTTACATAGTTTAGATGCTGCATTTTTTTATACTCTACATATAAAATATATACAAAGAAAGTCGCACTAAAGCTTATGATAAAGAGAAGAATTATTGTTATTAAAAGTTCATTCATTACTGTAGGTTTGGCCATCTTCCAAGTAAATTTCCACCACTACTCTGAGTTGCTTTTACAATCTCACTCATGTAGTTTGGTTTCCAACCACACATACGTTTTGGATGAAAAGCTCTCAACTCATCAACTAACATTGAACGACTTATTTCAAAATCGTTATTAAAAATATTTTTATCTAAAATAATCCCATTTTGAAGCATTTTTGTCGTTGATCGAATAGATGTTGAAACAGCTTTAAACTCTCCACTTGAGTCCATAGGATCATCTACATTTACATTTCTCTCAAACTCAAAAAGGTCAAGCATAGAAACAACACCATTCTCCTCTATACGTTTTTCCGGTTCCGATATCTTAACGATTCTACGTCTTCCATCAGGAAAACGCACTATCTGAACAATTAAATCAACAGCAGAGACTATCTGAGAACGAACAAAGTTCATATTTGCCGTTGGACGAGCTTCTAAGAACATATTTTCTATACGAACGATTGCCTCTTTTGTATCGTCCGCGTGAATAGTAGTCATAGAACCAGGGTGACCTGTATTCATAGCGTTTAACATAGTTACGATTTCAGGGCCCCTACACTCTCCAACAATGATACGTCGTGGAGAAGAACGCAGTGCAGTACGAAGTAGAGACTCTATACTTATAGCCCCTGCTCCCTCTTCATTTGGAGGACGTGTCTCAAAAGAACGAATAGCATGACATGGGAGTTGTGGTTTCATCTCTTTTGTATCTTCTATGGTCAAAAGTTGGTCACTCTCATCCACAAAACGAGTGATGGCATTTAAGAATGTAGTCTTACCACTCGATGTACCACCTGAAACTACTATGTTTAACTTCCCTTGAATTGCTTTGAGTAAAAAGTAAGCCATTTTTATATCTATCATCTGAGTATCTACAAGAGACTCGAAAAGAAAAGGAATCTCTCTAAACTTTCTCACTGTAATGTAAGAACCAGCTTCACCATCTTTGTTTAAGTTTGCGGCTACTGGAGGTATCTGTATCTCTAAACGCGAACCATCTGGAAGTTTCGCAGAGGCAATAGGGCTTGACTCATCAATCTTTCTGTTTGAAGTTGCTAACATTCTATTTATAATTCGGCGAAGCTCATCTTCACTTCTAAAACAAAAAGGAGTAGCTATAGTCTGACCAGCATAAATAATGTCAATATAATCTTTAGTATTTACAATAATATCATTCAGGTCTGCACCTGTAATACGCATTATAGTAGTAAGTGGTCCATAAAAAAGAAGATTATCTGTTACAAAATCAGCAATCTCATTTTTTAAAGCTACTTTTGGAAGCGAGTAGTCAGAAATGTGTTTCACAACAACTTCTCTAACCATCTCCTCTGTTAACTGACTTTGTATATTGAGCTTTTCTACAAAGTCATCATAAACTTTACAAGCCAACTCATAGTACTCATCATGTAAATACATCAAAGGAAAACAGATATTATCACAATAAACTTTTTTCTCTTCATCTTCATGGCTAGAAACACTAGACTCTGTAGTTCTCTTTTCAGCAGGTTTCGTACTTTGACGATTTCCTTTTATTTTCTCTTTTAAAGCCATGTTTTAATCCTCTGTAAAAAACTTTTACTCTCATGTGTTTTTATATTTTTAGTATGAATTGCTACATCATGAAGAAAAAATTTCTCTCCAATCTCTTTTATAGCATTCATAAAAGGAGAACTCGGATAAATATCACTTACTAAAAGTGCTTCATTCCAACACTCTCTTAGGTGCATAGCATCATTTGGCAGAGAAAAATCTATCTCAAAGTTATTTTTAAGTCCTTTTGAGAGGATTTTCTTCGCTTCATCTTGAGTTACTGACCCAAAAGAGTCAGCACGATTTGCTATAATATGAGTCTTATTAAACCAACCACTTTTATCTATAATATCTATGTATGTTTTGAGTATAGACATAGAAGGAATACTAAACTCAGTAATCACAAAAATATTATCTGCAATCTCTTGAATATCTATCTCTAAATCAACATCCTCGAAAACACCAACATCTATGAGAATAAAATCAAATTTCTCTTTTATATACATAATAAAGTTTAAAAAAACTTGTATATTTTCTGCCTTATTCAGATACTCTCTATCTGTATGCTTTTGCACACCAGGGACAAAGTAGAAGTTGTTGCTAATACGTTCAAGACCATTTTCAAAGAACTCATCCATATCCATATTTTGTACTGTAGTTATATCGACGATGGTCTTTCTTGGTTGGATGTTATCGAAAAAGAGGTTTGAGACAGCTTTTGTAGAGGCAAAGTCTAAGAAGAGAACATTTTTATCTAAATTGTTTTCAGCTAAAGATTTTGCAAGATTCATAGTGATGGTAGTAGTCCCTACCCCACCACTAATCCCTGTAAAAACAGAAACATTACTATCACCACGTCTTTTTTTAATGATGGTTTGAGACTCTTTTATAATAGCTTCTATAGTATCCGAATCTGCTTTATCATCATGAACATAAACATCGACACCTATTTTTCCAGCCACTAAGGAGTAATCACTATTATCTTTACCAATAACAATCATATAAATATTATTAGTAAAGTAAATATCTTTTAACTCTTCTATATCTTCTAAAGAGTCTATTTTATAAAGAAGAACTACATCTTTATTTTTACTCGTAGCATAGTAATTTATAAACTCCTCTATACTACTAAAGTGGTTTACATCTGTAAGCTCATTCTCTAAGCCATCATAATGAGTTTCATACTCTCTTGATACATGTGCAATTACCATTGTCTGCCTTTAGTTTGTTTGCATTAGTTGATAATGTGGTGTTGTTAATGGTGTAGACACATTAATATCAACTTTTTTAATATTTAAGATCAAACCCCTACCTATTGTATTTGTAATTTCTTCAATAGAAAGTGATCCAAATATTACTTTTCCCATTGTTGTCATCATTCCTTTCATCCAGTTCATAGGATTAAGTAAACCACCACTCTCCCAAGCAGTAAGATAGTCAAACATTCCCTTTCCACCTGTTGCTGTCTGACACCAAGTAACCCATTCATCACCTGTTTTACCATGATTACTATTTGTATCACCTTCATAAAATGTTTCTGTCCAATGTGACCAACTTATCATACCAGCTGATTTTTTCACTTTACAAGAATTGATTTTATCTCCATAAACAGAGCGTATCTTTAAAAGCTTAAAATTCATAAAATCATTTACCTCTGTTCCCTTATTTGTAATTGCAAATGTCATTGTCATTGCTTCATCGTTAGCAAAATTATACACTCTTTCTACTGGTTTAGAGACTATTGCCGATTTACTTGAACCAAACATCATGGTTGACATAAAATTAAACATTGTACTCATTGGTTTTAACATATTTTTTAAAAATGACAGTTTTTTATCATCATCATTACCACCAACATCTTGCATATAAGGAACACTCTCTATTTCACCAGTCATAGCAAGTAACGAGTTTTCTGTATCTGCCATAATAAAACTTGATTGAATTTCAGTCGATTTTGTTTTATTAAAAAATGGCATCCATGCATCCATACCAAAACCACTCATCATTCTACACATAATACCATCGCTAGAAGTACTTAAAAACATAAATTTACATGATTCTTCTTTTGTTGTCTTTTTTGCTTCTGCATAATGAAGCAAAGAGACAGGTGTGTTTAATGTATTATTAATTGATGTTGCACTAGAGCCATTTACACTTTTTTTCATACGGTCTTCTTTATCAACACCTGCAATAATATTAGCAATATATCTTTGTCTTCTGTCTTCTGCTTCATCACTTCGACCTGTTTCCAAAGTATCTGCAATATCTGGATTACCAAAAAAATCACTTCCAAAACCAACTGTTTTAGAAAATATAAAGTCAAAACTTTTTGTAAAAAAACCGAAAAAACCACGATCAGATGTACCTGGGTTTGTAATAGCTGGATCTTCATAATATTTTATATTTCTGCTTATGTCTAATGGATAAAATCCATTTTTATCTGTATT
>CAZMBK010000083.1:0-6018 GCA_964564315.1 uncultured Sulfurimonas sp. | reverse complement strand
AAGAAAATATTTTCTCATCTGATATTATAGAAGTAAATAAAAAACTTAAAGATGATATCGATAAAAATATGAAGAGTAGTAAAGCTTTTTCTCTTTTATATCATGATGTAGAAAAGACATATATCGTATCGTATTTACCGATTAAAAATATAAAAAATGATACGACAGTTGCTTATATTGTTTCATATGTAAATAACCCTTATATACATAGTATTATGTATAAATATGTAATTATTAATATTTTAGCTCTTCTAACTCTTATAATAATTGCTATTATAAGTTACTATAATATTAAACACCATTTTTCTTTAAAAGAGGAAGTAAAAAAGAAAACAAAACAGCTTTTAGTTAAGAAAAATGAACTTGAAGAGTTAGTTAAAGCTTTTGATAAAAATGTAATATTCTCAAAAACAGATTTAAAAGGAAATATTGTACATGTGAGTGATGCTTTTTGTAAGATAAGTGGCTATGAGGCAAATGAACTTATTGGTGTTTCACACAATGTTATAAGACATCCTGATATGCCTAAAGAAGTTTTTAAAAATATGTGGGAAACTTTAAAACTTGGTAAAACATGGTTTGGTGAAGTGAAAAATAGGAAGAAAAATGGTGGTTATTATTGGGTATTTACTAAAGCAGAACCAGATATAAATATTGATGGAAAGCAAATCGGTTACTATGCTGTTCGCCAAGATATTACTGCACAAAAAGAAGTTGAAGAGTTAAAGAAAAATTTAGAACAACAAGTGAGAGATAGAGTTAGTGAAATAGTCTCTTTAGATAAAGAGATTCAAGATACTCAAAGAGAAGTTGTCTTTACTATGGGATCAATTGCTGAGAGTAGAAGTAAAGAGACTGGAAATCATGTTAAAAGAGTTGCTGAATATTCAAAATTACTAGCTATTCATTATGGACTACCTGAAGATGAGGCAGAAATGTTGAAGCAAGCAAGTCCTATGCATGATATAGGAAAAGTAGCTATCCCCGATGCAATACTCAATAAACCAGGAAGATTTGATAAACTTGAGAGAGAGATAATGAACACTCATTCTCAGCTTGGATACGATATGTTAAAATACTCAGATAGACCTCTTTTAAAAATGGCATCTATTGTAGCCTATGAACATCATGAAAAATGGGATGGGACAGGTTACCCAAATTCTTTAAAAGGAAAGGATATACATATTTATGGACGCATTACTGCTATTGCTGATGTATTTGATGCACTTGGAAGTGATAGGGTTTATAAAAAAGCCTGGGAGCTAGACAGAATACTGAACCTTTTTAAAGAGGAAAGAGGAAAACAGTTTGATCCTCAACTTATAGATATATTTTTTGAAAACATAGATGAATTTTTAGAGATTAGAGATAATTTTATTGATGAATAGCTCTATTCTTAAAAATTGAGTTTGCAGAATTGATTTCCTCTTAAATTTCAATCACTTACTTTATTTTAGATTTTGTTCTCTAAGAAGTTTTTTACAACTTCATCAGCCGTGGTCCCATGTTTTTGGCGAATTTTCTTCACTTTAAGACCAATAGACTCGAGTGCTTCTTTCATATTTTCACCAACTGCTTGCACCAAGATAATGTCACAATTTTTTAAAGCTTCTACATCTTTACGATGTGAGTTTGTATGTGCTTCGTTTTCTTCATTAGAGTGATTGTGCTCATGTTCATGTGTGTGTGAGTGATGTCCCCCATCATGGTGTTTGTTTGGAACAAGATCTATAAGTGTTGCATCTTCATAGATGGCAAAGTAGGCTGACTGTCCTGTACGTTTTACTATAGTTTGTTTGTCCTCATCAACTGCTAATACTATTTTCATTGTATTTCCTTTTAAAATATTTTAGGAAATTATAATGGACATATGTTCATTTTAGAATTAAAAGAAAAAACTAGATATATTTGCTAAGATTATATTAAATATAAATAACTATAATTTTTGTATTTAATTGTAAGAGGTGATACAAATGACTTTTTTAGATGATGATATTTATGATGCTGTAGAAAATTATATTCCAATGGTAAGCGAGTATGTAAACTCACATGGTGGAGGGATAGAGCTTTTAGGGACTAAAGATGGAACTGTTTACATTACTCTTACAGGGGCTTGTGGTGGTTGTTCTTTGAGTCTTATGACAACAAAAATGGTTGTACAGAAAAAGCTTCGTGAGTTGATACATCCTGAGTTAGTTGTAGTAAATGTTGATGGAACTCCAGAGAATGTACTACCAGATGATGTTTATGTCCCTCAAGCCGTAGAAGAAAAAATGGATGAAACTGCACCAAAAAGTGGTATGATAGAGAACTTAAAACATATGGTAGGATTATAAAATGCAGATAAATTATGAAAATAAAGAGTTGACACAGCGGTATCAGCTCATGGCACAAACGATTATTCCTCGTCCTATCGCTTGGATAGTGACACAAAATAAAGGCATTATAAATATAGCACCTTTTAGTTACTTTATGGGACTCTCTTCTGAACCTGCTACTATGATAGTAAGCATAGGGCACAAGAGTGATGGAAGTGAGAAAGATACACTTAAAAACATTCGTGAAACTGAAAAATGCACTATTTGTATGGTGGATGAACCCCTACTAGAGAAGATGCACTTTAGCTCAAAAGAGATGGAGAGTTCTTTGAGTGAAGCAGAACATTTTAATATAGAAACTGAGGATGTAGTAGAGGGTTTCCCACCTATGATAAAGGGAGTGCCTAGTGCTTTCTTTTGTGATTTTTATCAGGAGTTAGAGCTCAAGGGTTCGAAAACTATTCCTTTAGTTGTAGAGATAAAAGAGCAGTATATTGCTGATCGTATTTTAAGTGATAGAGAAAAAATCACACTCGATTATGAGCCTGTTGCTCGTGTTGGAAAAAGCTATGCACTTTTAGGTGAGAAGATAACTCCACCTCTTATAAAGTAGGTTGTCCGATGTTTTTGAAAACTTTTAAAGTATGTTTACTTTTCGCTATAGCATTTATAGTTTTTGGATGTCAAGAGAAAAAAGAGCAGCATTTTGACCAAAAAAAACTTATAGAACAAAAGTGTAGTAAGTGTCATAACTTAGATTTACCTCCTGAGACATTTGAAAATGAGATAGCCCCACCTATGATGGCAGTAGCATTTCATGTAAAAAGTTTTATGCATGTAAATGATGAGAGTCTCCGTATTCCTAAAGCTATGGAGTTTGTAAGAGAGTATGTCATGCATCCTAGTCGTGAAAAATCTCTTTGCGATAAAGCATCTCTTGATAGTTATGGTCTTATGCCATCACAAAAAAAGAGTGTAAGTGAGGCTGAACTAAAGTCAATAGCAGAGTATATGTTTGAACACTACACTCAAAAAAATCTTAATGAAGCACAGGTAATTAAAAATAGACTTAATGCCATGCCAAAGGGAGAGAGAATAGCCCTAAAAAATAACTGTATGACATGTCACCGTATAGATAAGCATATAGTAGGTCCCTCTTTGAAAAAGATTGCAAAACGTTATAGGCAATCACCTGCATTAATAATAAAAAGTATTCAAAATGGAAGTAGCAAAAAGTGGAAAGATTCGCATAATGCAGTTATGCCAGCTTTTAAAGAGTTAACAAAAGAGGAGTTAGAGAGTATAAAAGAGTGGATTCTCTCTCTCTAGTTTTTACTGTTTACACCCTTTTCCCGCTATTTCTGCAAGACTAGACTCTTGAAACATCTTTTGCATCAAGAGTTTAGGTTCCATCCATTGATCATGTAACGCACATTTACAGATTCCATTACAAAATCCAATGCCTAAAACACACTGTTCATCTTTTATGGAGTCGTGAAAAATATCAAGTATATCACTGACAATAATTTCAGAAGTGGGCTTTTTAAATTTATAGCCACCTTCTCTTCCTCTTATAGATACAACGAGACCTGATTTTACAACTTCAGTCATTATTTTTGTAAGGTATTTATAGGGTATTTGAAGTGCTTCGGCTAACTCTGTAGCATTGTGGAGGTTCGTTTCCTGTTTTAGTGTCATATATGAAAGAATTCTAATGGCATATTGTGAGCTATTGCTAAGTTGCAAAAAAGACTCCTTTTAGTTTTTTAAAGGGTATCATAATTAATATTTCCATAAATACTACTTAAAGGTAGAATTAAATATTTTCAGCTAAAATTACAATCACTACTTCTATGTAGAATTAAAAGAAGGATTATTTATGACTGAACGTATAACGAAAAGTATGGCGAAAAATATCTATTATGGTGGCGGAACATTCGCACTTATGATATTTATTGCACTAGCTTTTGATACTGTACATCAAATCCCCAAACGCTCTAACCAGCAAAATATGACAGAGAATGTTGTTGCTGGGAAAAAACTTTGGGAAAAAAATGATTGTGTCGGATGTCACACAATAGTAGGGGAGGGAGCATACTATGCACCAGAACTTATGAATGTTTATCAAAGAAGAGGTGCTTCTGATGAGCCAACTTTTAAAGCATATATGCAAGGATGGATGGCTGCACAGCCTTTAGATATTCCAAACAGACGTAAAATGCCACAGTTTAACCTCACAGAAGATGAAGTAAATAGCTTAGCAGATTTCTTAATCTGGACATCTAAAGTAGACGCCAATGAATGGCCACCAACAATTGAAGGGTAGGGAGACTTATGAAATATAGTTCACAAATGGTCGCAAAACCATATTTTATTTTTGCATTAGTACTTCTCGCAGGAGAGATACTATTTGGTCTTTTAATGGGAGTTCAGTATATCTGGGGAGATTTTCTTTTTCCACTTATTCCTTTTAATGTTTTAAGAATGGTACACACAAACTTACTTATAGTACTACTTCTTTTTGGTTTTATGGGAGCTACTTATTACCTTGTTCCTGAAGAGACTGAGTCAGAGCTTTGGAGTCCAAAGTTAGCAATCATCACTTTTTGGATTTTTGCAGCAGCAGGTGTAGCTACTATACTTGGGTATCTTTTTGTACCCTATGCAGCACTTACTGAGTTGACATTTAACAACCTCTTACCAACCATGGGAAGGGAGTTCTTAGAACAGCCACTACCAACGAAAGTAGGTATAGTTATAGTTGTTTTATCATACCTTTTAAATGTAACTATGACAATAATCAAGGGAAGAAAAACAGTTATTACAACAGTTTTACTTACAGGTCTTTTAGGTCTTGCAGTGTTCTTCTTGTTCGCATTTTATGTACCTGATAACTTAATCGCAGATAAATTTTTCTGGTGGTTTACAGTTCACCTTTGGGTTGAAGCTACATGGGAGCTTATTTTAGGAGCGATTCTAGCATTTGTACTTATTAAAACGACAGGTGTGGATAGAGAGCACATTGATAAATGGTTATATCTTATCATCGCTATGACTATGGTATCTGGAATTTTAGGAACTGGTCACCACTTCTTCTATATGGGAGCACCTGAGTACTGGTTATGGATTGGGTCTATCTCTTCAGCAGTTGAACCTGTACCATTTTTACTAATGATTCTTTTCGCATTCTCTATGTCAAGAGAGAGAAAAATTCAGCATGATAATGAAATAGCACTTACATGGGCTAAAGGTACAGCAGTTATGGGCTTTATCGGTGCTGGTGTTTGGGGATTCTTTCATACTTTAGCTCCTGTAAATATGTATACTCACGGTACACAATTAACAGCAGCTCATGGTCACCTTTCATTCTATGGTGCTTATATTATGATTGTCTTTACAGTTATCTCTTATGCGATGCCAATTTTAAGAGGTCGTCCTCATGGAAACTGTAAAAAAGCTCAAAAAGTAGAGCTTACATCTTTTTGGATGATGAATATTGGTATGATGGGACTTACATTAGCTCTAAGTGCTGCAGGTCTTGTTCAGATTTTTGATCAGAGAGTTGGAACGGATCTTATCGGTTTTATGGAGTCTCAAGAGTCTATTGAAGGGATCTATATGGTTCGTTTAGGTTTTGGTCTTCTAGTATTTAGTGGTCTATTTACATACTTCTATAGTTTCTTTGTAAAAGAAGAGGCAT
>CAZMBK010000082.1:0-6243 GCA_964564315.1 uncultured Sulfurimonas sp. | reverse complement strand
TGCATCTGCTAAAAGAGTTTCAAGTTTATCTAAATCACTCTGTAGGTCTTGTTTCCATCTAATTTTATCTACATCAGCGATTAAAACTTTAACTCTCTTTCCTATAAGTTGTGAAGCATACTCATCACTATCTATATCCACATCTACAATACTTGCTTCTTCATAACTACTATTGCTATGGTTGTTTATGAGGTCTATAATATTTTGATTTGTATCTATCAACTTTATGAGTGTTAGAGAAAAAGAGTTTATGGAACTTTCCATCCGTTTAAGTAGATTTACACGCATAAGGTGAATTATGCTGTTCTCTCTATCTGCTTGTTTAAATACTGTACCATTTCCTAAATCAATATCATATTTTTGGGAATACTCTTTTTGCTTATGAGGATAGACATACTTTAAAGGGCTATAAGCTGATAGTGTCATTCTTCGTATAGTTTTATTAATCTCCGATAATGGAGGGAAAGAGTTTAGTGTGTCAATATCAGGCTTTAATGTAAGAGGCTTGTTCCTTTGTGGAAATTTACCTATATCAGTAGTGTCATAATATTTCTCAATATGCTTTCTACTTCTAGCGATGGTTACTAGGTCAAGCAGTTTGAAATAATCAAAATTGAGACTATCTAAAAGCTTTGCCGTAGTCCTCTCTTTTTCGTTTAATTTCATCCAGCTGTTAAACTTAGTTTGAGATTTTTTAAGTGTTTGTTCTATTGATTTTATACCTTGTGCATTAAAAGCATTATCTTTAGCTTCTGTTATAAATGCTACTTGATTTTTAAGGTCATTGAGTTTGTTGTTTACTGGTGTAGCTGAGAGCATCAAAACTTTTGTTTTAACACCTTTTTTTAGAATATCTTCGAGTAGTCTTGCATATCGTGATTTAGTTTTTTTCTTTTTGTTTGTAGTTCCACTATTTCTAAAGTTATGTGATTCATCTATAACTATAAGATCATAATTTTCCCAGTTAAGCGTACTAAGATTTATCTCTCCACTCATACCTTTAACTCTTGTAAGGTCAGTATGGTTTAAAACATCGTAGTTAAATCTATCGTCTGCTAAGATATTTCTTTTGTCATTAACTGTATAGATAGACCAGTTTTCTCTTAATTTTTTAGGGGCTAATACTAAAACTCTATCGTTTCTTAGTTCATAGTATTTTATAACGGCTAGTGCTTCAAATGTTTTACCTAGACCTACACTATCAGCGATGATACAACCATTGTACTTCTCAAGCTTATCAATAGCACCAAGAACACCATCTCTTTGGAAGTTATAGAGTTTATTCCAAACTAGTGTATCTTTAAAACCTGTTTTAGTTCGGATAATTTTCTCTTCATCAAGTTCACCGATGAACTCTTTAAATATGTTGTAAAGGGTAAGGAAGTATAAAAATTCTGGCGATTTATTTTCATAGATCTCTTCAATGCTACTAAGGAGATTTTCCTTGATGTCATGAACCATAACTTTGTTGTTCCAAATCTCATCAAAGGTAGATAAAAAGTCTTTTGTTGTTTCGCTGTCCTTTACTAAAGTGTTCATATGAAATGAATCAGAGTTTGTGTATCCAAGTCCCACAGAAGAGAAGTTTGAGCTTCCTTGAATAGCTGTAATATTATTAGTATTGTTAATATGGTAAAGATTAAAAGGTATTGCACCTTGAGTCTTAACCTCTTTAACTTTTACCTTCTCTTTTATCCATGCAGCACATTCACGAGCGATTGGCACTTGTTGCAAAGAGTTTTTAAACTTTATCTCTTCACTCTCTCCAAAAAGAGGATTGTTGATATAGTTGTTTTGATAGATAGGGGCAGTAAAAAGAAGTCTTAGCTCTTTTATACGAGTAAGCTCTTTTTTTAACTCAGCAAAGGCATAAATAGTAAAGTAAGCTGATATAATAGAGAGTTTACTATTGTTTCTAATGTTCTGCTTTAAAACATCTCCAACTTTACCATTTTTCTTATTATCTATTAGCACCTTATACTATCCTTTAACATTAGTGTAATATTTTACCTTTTTTATTGTTTATTTTTGATAAAAAAATTATTTTATCGGTACCACACTTTAAAAATATCTATACAATTACAACAAGGCTAGTCCCATCTCCGTTAGGAACAACCTTTATCTGTAAAGGTATCCGCTCTTTGAGAGCTTCTACATGAGAGATAACACCAACCATTTTTCCACCACTTTGTAAAAGGTTTAGAGCATTAAGTGCAGTTTCCAAACTCTCTTCATCAAGTGTACCAAACCCTTCATCTAAAAAGAGTGAATCTATGGCTATTTTTTGGCTTGCTAGTTCTGAGAGACCGAGTGCTAAAGCAAGACTTACTATAAAGCTTTCTCCACCAGATAGAGTACTTACAGGGCGAACTACATTTCCTTGGTATGCATCTATAATCTCAAGCTCTAAAAGTTTGTCTTGATTTCTTGCTAGTATGTAGCGAGCGCTTAGGAGTGTTAAGTGCTGATTTGCTAGGTTTATGAGTTGATCGAGTGTTATGCCCTGTGCAAACTTTTTAAACTTTCCTCCATCAGCTGAGCCTACGAGCTCATTTAGTTTTACCCAAACCTTGAAAGACTCTTTTTTCATCTCTAGTGTTGCTATTTGCTCTTTATGTTTAGCACTATTTTCTTGGTTAATTTCTAACTCTTTTTTATAACTTCCTATACTCTCTTGAAGAGCATCTACTTTTTGTCCTAGCAATGCCTGTAAAACTTCCAGTTCTTCTATTTGTTTATCACTTAGAGGTTCTTTCTCATGCTCTTGCAGTTTTTTAAGAGTTTGTATCTTAAGAGTTTGTATGTTTTTATATCTATCTTCTATTGTCTTACAAAGAAGAGCTAAAGATTCTCTCTCGTTTTTATCGAGTATTGCATTTTGAAACTCTTGGGCATCTTTAAAGTTATTTTGTTTATATAGTTCTTCTAGTGCAGCACTTAATATATTTAGTTCTTTCTCATCTTCTACTATTTTTATATCTAAACTTTTTTTATTGGCTAATCGCTCTTCACTCTTTACTTTAAATTCATTTAGAGCATTTTTACAGAGTTGCTCTCTCTCTAAAACCACTTTATACTTAGCAGTTATCTCTTGTTCATGAACATCTAAATCAGCTACATTTAGTATTTCTATTCGTTTAGAAGAGAACTCACTAAGCTTTAGCTGTAACTCTTTTACATTAACCTCTGCTCTTTTAATCTCTCTAGTTATTGAAGCAAGTTTCGTTTCACCCTCTTTTTTACTTACATCACATCTATGTAACTCTCCCTCAACTACTTTTAAAGCCTCTAACATTTCCACATAAAGTTCTTTTCTATTCACTAACTCTCTATACTGAGTATCTATTTTTTCTAAATCTAGTTTTACTCCAAACTCTTTTACATGAAGTTCTAAAGTTTTTATAAATTCTTTTATTCTTGAGTCATTAAATTTTACAGCTAAAATCAACTGCTCTTTTTCACTGCTTAGTTTCTCTAAAACACTCTTTATCTCGTTAAGTGACTTCTCTTCTGCTTGAAGTTCTCTACTAGCACTATCTCTCTGTTTTAAAAGTTCATCTTTTTTAATACGGCTTTGTTTTACAGCATCGAGTTTTTTAGTGAGTTCTTTCTCTTTTTCATTGAGCTCTATTTCACTATTATTTGTAGGTTCAAAAGAGTGTTTTTTAAAGAGCTGTTTAAAAGCTTCTACCTCTTTATTTAACTTTTGAATTTCAAGTTTTGATGTTTCCTGTTTTGTTTGTGCAACACCTATGCGTAGCTCTAACTCTTTAAGAGCCTTATCTTGTTCTTCTAGCTCTTGTACTTGGTTTACTATTATCTCTTTAGTTGTATCTATATGAACTTCATTTAAAGCATTTACAAATGGGTGTTCAAGTGCACCACATAAAAAGCATGGTTCACCATGAACAAGGCTGTTTCTATCTGCTTCATATTTTTTAAGGAGTTGTTCCTTCTCTTGTTTTTTTCTCAGTGTAACTATGTGCTTTTTTAGTATATCTATAGACTGCTCGGACACTTTTTGAGTCTCTCTAAAAGAGTTTACTAAATCACTATTTTTCGCATACTCTTCAAGTTCTTTATCTCTGTTTTGAACTACTTTGCTATAGCTATCGAATGCTCTCATTAGAGTTTGTGTTTCATCTAAACTTTGTTTAGTACACTCTTCTATTTGAAAGTCATCAAGAGTGTTTTGTTCTATGGTAGTATATAGAAGCTCTATATCTTTGAAACTTACAAACAACTTATCAACTTCCTCTTTTTTAAGATTATAGTTTTTCTCTTGGGCAAGAAGTATCTGCTCCGAGGTTTCGAACTTATTTTTATTGTTTGTGAAGCTTTCTCTCTCTTTTTTATACTCTTTTATATTTTGCTCTATTATCCCAATTACCGATAAAATCTTCTCATCTTTACTATTTTCACATAAATAAGCCTGTTTAACATCTAGCTGTTTTTGAGTATTTTTATACTCTTTAGTAATTACATCTAAAGTATTTGTTATCTGAAATAAATCATCTTTTTTACTCTGTAATAATTTCTCCTCTTTAGCAAAATTTATCTGAGTCTCTTTCTCCTGTGTCTGAATCTCACGAGCCTTTTTTAGCTTCTGGTTTTGTGTTTCAAATACAGCACTCTCTTTTTGGAACTCTTTTTTTAAAGCAGAGTACTCTTTCTCTTTATTCTTCAGTTCTTCATCAAGAAAAGTAAGTTCTTGTGAGAGTTTTGTGGATGTAGCCTTATCAGAAAAAAGACTCTTTTGAAGCTGAGAGTGAGCTGTGAAAGAAGCAGAAATATTAAGCGCTCTATCTGCCAAATTAAGTTTTTCAAAAGAATTTTTATGTTCTTCTTTTAGCTTTGTAACCTCTTTAAACTCCTCTTCATATCTTTTACTCTCAGCTCTGAGTTCTGAGAGTTTTTGCAGCCAAGCGAGTGCTACTGTGAGTTTTTTCATCTCTTTATCAGTCTCTTTTTTCTGAACTTCATTTTCGTTGAGTTGCTTCTGCATTTGTGCGACAACTTCTGGTTCTAAAAGTTCTATAGACTCTAATATTTTCTGATCAGAATCCATCTCTTGCTGATAATCACGATGCTTTTCAAAAATAGCTTTTGAAATCTCTGCATAAATTTGTGTTCCCGTTATCTTCTCAAGGAGTGCTGAACGCTCTTTTTCATCTGCTTTTAAAAAAGCATCAAAACCACCTTGGGCTAATAACATAGACTGAGTGAAACGACCAAAGTCTAATCCCGAGAGTTTTTCTATTATTTTTGGTACTTCTCTAGACTTTTGAGATAAAATTTTATTTTTATCCAAATCAACAAGCTCCATCTTCGCTGTCTGAAAGGCACCATCATGTTTTTTGTAGGCTCTTTTTTGTGTCCATGATGAGCGATAGAATTTGCCTCGTATCTCAAATGCAACTTCACAGTAAGCTTCACCAGAGTGCCGTGACATCAAATCATTTGGGTTTGTTAATCTTGCGGTGCGTCCATACAAAGCACACGAGATAATATCAAGTATAGTACTTTTTCCAGAACCTGTTGGTCCTGTTATGGCAAAAAGAGCACTATCTTTTGTAAGCTCTGCAAAGTTAATCTCAGTACTGCCTTTGAGAGAGTTAATATTAAGAGATTTTAGTGAGAGTATTTTCATCTGTTTTGAACCTCATCAACAACTTGCTTGAAGTTAGTTACAAGCTCTTGTACAAAAGCTTCATCTTCTAAATCATCTTTTTCTAAACGCCGTTCAAAGACATCTAAAGGATTTAACTCATCAAGACTTATAACATCAAAATCCTCTGCATGAAGTGCTTTCTCAACCTTGTCTATTTTTACCGCTAAAAGTATCAACTCTAACTCTTCTGCTTTATCTCTGATGACTTGGTTCGCATGGAAAGGATTTTCATCATTTAGATGTACTTCTATCCATGTACTCTTATCTGCAACATCTTCGAGCTCTTTTAAAATTGAACTAAGATCTCCGCGAAGAACTAACAAAGGTCTATGAAGCGGTATATCTAGTTCAATAACTGTCATAGTTTTATTTTCAAATGCTACGATATTTACTTTTTTTTGTGATGAAGACTCACTAAAACTAAGAGGTATTGGAGAGCCACTATATCGTACATGTTCACAAGCAACTTTTTGGTTAATATGGAGATGCCCTAAAGCAACATAATCAAAATGCTTCCCTAAAAAACCACTATCTATATCGAGTGTACCACCTATATATATTTCTCGCTCAGA
>CAZMBK010000081.1:0-6266 GCA_964564315.1 uncultured Sulfurimonas sp. | reverse complement strand
GTCTTTACAACTGCTGGAGTTATCTCAGTAGCAGTTGGAACAAATATGCTTTTAGCATAATACCTAAAAAGTAAAAGGCTTTCTGCCGAGGAAAACCAAGTGTTAACGTAGATAGAGGAATTACTTCCTCTATTGTAATAATAGGGAACAAAATGGTTCCCTTAAATTTATGAAATAAATTAAAGGAAAATAATAAATGTGTGCAGATTGCGGATGTAGTATAACAGGAACAACTTTAGGCGATGGTGAACACCATCATCACGACCACGACCATGGACATAGTCACTCACATGAGCATCAAGCTGCACATGAGACATTGCATCATAATCCACAGTTAAATGATAAAAAAACGATTAGTGTCATTACAAAAATACTTGACAAAAACAATCATGAAGCGGGACATAATCGTGCCCACTTTGATAATCATGGTGTTTTATCTATAAATCTTATGAGTTCTCCAGGGAGTGGGAAGACAACTCTTTTAGAATATATGGCTGATATGGCTAAGTTTAAATTTGGTGTTATTGAAGGTGACTTAGAAACATCTCGTGATGCTGACCGCATTAAGGCCAAAGGAATTCCCGCATTTCAGATACAAACAGGATCTGCTTGTCACTTAGATGCATTTATGGTTCATAAGGGGCTTCATGATATGCCACTTAATGAAATAGATGTCTGTTTTATAGAAAATGTAGGTAACCTTGTATGTCCAGCCTCTTATGATGTTGGAAGTCACTTAAACATTGTACTGGTCTCGATTCCAGAAGGGAGCGATAAAATAGAGAAGTATCCAGTTATGTTTCGCCAAGCAGATCTTATTTTAATTACTAAAATGGATTTAATCGAGCATTTTGATTATGATGTTGAACATGAAAAAAAAGAGGCTAGAAAGATTAAACCAGGTGTAGATATACTTGAAGTTAATATTAAAGATAAAGCATCTATTCAAAGCGTGATTGATTGGATAGAATTTAAACGAAAGATGAGAGCTTAATATGTGTTTATCAATTCCTAGTAAAGTAGTAAAAATAGATACAGAGCGTAATGTAGCTACTGTTGATACTATGGGTGTACAACGTGAGGCTGGATTGGAGCTTATGGAAGAGGGTGATGTAAAAATAGGAGACTATGTTCTTCTTCATATCGGTTTTATTATGAATAAAATTGATGAAGAGGATGCTATGGAATCTCTTAAAGTTTATAATGAAATTTTAGAGAAGTTAGATGAAGAGGAGAGGAAGCAGATGGTTATCGATGATGACAACTGTGAGAATAGGGGCGCATAATGAGTGAGTTACAACTCAAAGATCTTTATGATGGGTTTCGTAATCCAGAAGTAATTAAAGGTTTCGCTAAACTCATAGCAGAGGAAGCAAAAAAACTGACTCGTCCTATTAACATTATGGAAGTGTGTGGTGGTCATACTCACTCTATTATGAAGTTTGGTCTGCCTCAACTTCTTCCCTCAAACATCAACTTCATTCATGGTCCAGGGTGTCCTGTCTGTATAATGCCAAAAGAGCGAATAGATCATGCCTACATCTTAGCAGAACAAGAAGATACTATTTTAGTAACTCTTGGTGATATGATAAAAGTCCCAGGTAGTCGAGGAAGTCTCCAAGATGCAAGAGCAAAAGGAGCTGATGTTCGTTTTATATACTCTCCTCTTGATACACTTAAAATAGCAGAAGAAAATTCACAGAAAAAGATTATATTTTTTGCCATAGGTTTTGAGACAACTACACCCATGACAACTGCTCTTATAGACATAGTACTGAAACGTGGTATCAAAAATATCTTTTTTCATATTAACCATGTTACTGTTCCTGAGGTGATGGTTGAGCTTATAGATAGTCGTGATGAGCATGTAGATAGTTATAACAACCGAATAGATGCCTTTCTTGGGCCAAGCCATGTAAGTGTTATAACAGGGAGTAAGATATATGAGAAGTTCCCTAAAGAGTACAATCGTCCTGTAGTTGTAGCTGGGTTTGAACCTGTTGATGTAATGGAAGCTATTTTGATGATAGTCAAACAGTTTACAGAAGGACGATGTGAACTTGAGATAGAGTATAAACGCCTTGTTACTCATGATGGAAATTTAAAAGCACAGGCACTCATAGAAAACTATTTTGAGAAAGCATCACTATTTAAGTGGCGTGGACTTGGAAATGTACCTGAGAGTGGCTATAAACTTCGTCCACAATTTTCTGACATAGATGCAGAGCGAATATATGCTGATATACTTCCTCGTGAGGAGATAGAAGATCATAAACTCTGTATCTGTGGTGATATTTTAAGAGGAATGGCAAAACCTGATGAGTGTACTATCTTTGGAACTGCTTGTAAGCCACAAACACCATTAGGTTCTTGTATGGTAAGTAGTGAAGGTGCTTGTGCCGCGTACTATAAATATGGGAATTTACTAAAATAAAGGTTTAACTTAAATGAACAAACAGATAACCCTTGCCATGGGAAATGGCGGTGAAGAGAACAATGAACTTATAAGTAAGATTTTTTATAAAGCCTTTAAAAATGAGATACTAGAAAAGTCTGAAGATGCAGCCGTTATTCATGGTGGTGAACTAGCGTTTAGTACAGATAGTTTTACAGTAAGCCCACTATTCTTTCCTGGTGGTGACATAGGAAAATTGGCAGTTTGTGGTACTTGTAATGACTTAGCTATGATGGGTGCAAAGCCAAAATATCTTACTTGTAGTGTTATTATAGAAGAGGGTTTCTCGACTCGTGAATTAGAAAAAATTGTACGAAGTATGAAAAAAGAGTTAGAGAATAATGGCGCGATAGTTGTAAGTGGAGATACCAAAGTTGTTCCTCGTGGAAGTGTTGATAAGATTTTTATAAATACAACTGGAATTGGTGAAATTACAAAAAAAGGTATCAGCTCTAATAATATCTCTAAAGATGATGTTATCTTAGTGAGTCGTGATTTAGGTCGTCATGGTGCTACTATCTTCGCTGCAAGAGAAGGAATAGAACTCTCTAGCTCTTTAGAGAGTGATTGTGCATCTTTAACACATCAAGTGCAAGCACTTATAGAAGCAGATGTAAAGATTACAGCACTTCGTGATGCAACTCGTGGAGGTGTCAGTGCCGTACTTAATGAGTGGGCAAAACAGTCAAATATCTGTATAGAAGTTCAAGAAGAGAGTATTCCTGTCTCTGAGGAAGTATATGGAATCTGTGAAATATTAGGTTTTGAAGCTGTAAACTTAGCAAACGAGGGAACTTTTGTACTTGCTATAGCCAAAGAGGATGAAGTGAAAGCCTTAGAGGTTCTTCATAGCTTTGAGAACTCTTCAAATGCTGTAAAAATTGCAGATGTAAGCGATGCATATATTGGTAAAGTTGTCCTTTTAAGCTCTTATGGAACAAAAAGATTTTTAGATACACCTACGGGTGAACTACTTCCTAGAATCTGCTAGGTTTTTATGAAAGTATTATTACTTATAAGCTCATTTAACTCTCTTTCTCAAGCACTATTTACAAAGCTTAGGGATAGGGGAGAGCTTGTGAGTGTTGTTTTTGCTATAAATGAGCATCAGATAAACTTAGAGGTTCAAGAGTTTGAACCAGAACTTATCTTAGCACCTTTTTTAAAAACATTTATCTCCAAAGATATTTATGAAAAGTATCCTACATATATATTTCATCCTGGTCCTCTTGGTGATAGAGGTCCGAACTCTTTAGAGTATGCACTTCTTAGTGATAAAAAGAACTGGGGAGTAGTGATTCTTCGAGCTAATGAGCTCTATGATGGTGGTAGTATTGTAGCAAAGAGTGATTTCAAAGTACGTGCTACTTACAAGGCTTCTCTTTATCGTCAAGAGGTAGTGAGACACTCCTTAACTGCGTTAGATGATTTTTTTAAAAATCCTCTGGAGATAACACAAATTTTAAACCCTCTTCATAAACTTTTTAATCAGACAATGAGAAGTATTGATTGGGAAAATGATGATACTCAAACTATTATCTCTAAAATCTATCTCTCAGATAGTTTTCCTGGGGTACTTGATGAGATAATGGGAGTAGAGTGTTATCTCTTTGGTGCGCATAATGAAGAGCGACTACGAGGAGATATTAAAGAGGTACTTGCTAAACGCGATGGTGCTATATGCTTAGGTACAAAAGATGGAGCATTATGGATAAGTCATCTAAAGGAGCCTCACCGTTTTAAACTTCCTGCTACCTATGTACTAAAGGAAAAAATAGCAGGTGTAAAAGAGCAACGATTACCTCTTCTTTTTGATAAGAGCTATGAAACATTTTATGAGATAAGTGTAGAGAAACACGAGAATGTCTCTTATCTCTGTTTTAATTTTCATAATGGTGCTATGAGTGCTGAGCAGTGTATTCGTCTAAAATATGCTTTTGAGTACTTAAAAGAGGAGTCCCAAGTGATTGTTCTTGTTGGTGGAATGGATTTTTTTAGTAATGGTATCCATCTTAATATTTTAGAAGACTCTAAAAAAAAGGGTGAGGATGGTTGGAGCAATATAAACGCTATGAATGACCTTATAAAGTCTATACTAGAAGCTGATGAGGTTGTTACCGTTGCCTCACTTGCAAGGAATGCAGGTGCAGGTGGAGTTTTTATGGCTTTAGCTTGTGACTATGTAGTGGCAAAAGAGGATGTTGTTTTAAATCCTCATTACAAAACTTTAGGATTGAGTGGTAGTGAGTATCATACATATACTTTAGCAAAAAGAGTTGGAGAAAATATAGCAAAAAAATTGCTTAATGATGCTTTACCTATCTCTGTAGAGTATGCGAACAAGATTGGAATGCTTGATAAGGTGATAGAGCAGAAAAACTACTATGAAGAGTTACATAGTTTTGCTTTATCTACTTATAGTGAAGAGTATATCTGGGATAAACAAGATAGAGTTGAGGAGGAGAGAGAACTTATGGAGAGGTGTAAATACAGCGAGTTAAATAAAATGTACCCTGAGTTTTGGCAAGAGAGTAGTAGCTTTCATAAACTCCGTCATGAGTTTGTTTATAAGGTTTGTCCTATTGAGACACCTAGGAGATTAAAAGGAGAGCATAATGCATGAGTACAGTGTAGTCCAAGCACTACTAGAGCAGATAGAGGATGTAGCTAAAGAGAATGATGCATCAACTGTAAGTAAAATAGTTGTGAAAATTGGTGTAATGAGTGGGATAGAAGCACATCTTTTAGAGATAGCATTTAACACTTTTAAAGAAAAAACAATTTGTGATGGGGCAGAGTTTGTTATGAATATTCAGCCACTAACCATTGAGTGTAGAAATTGTCAGCAGGTGAGTGAATTAGAAAAAATTCACTACTGCTGTCAAAAATGTAAATCTACAAATGTTAAAGTAATTGATGGGGAAGATATGTTCCTTATGAGTTTAGAGATGGAATAATTTAGAATAAATTTTAAGGAATTAAGTATGCAAGAGTATTGGGAAAGTTATGTAAAACCTATAGAAGATAAAAAAGCGATGATATCATTTAATGCAGGGATGGCAGATAGTGTTCCTAACCCTGAATATATGTATGTTGGTTTTGTAAAAGTAAAGTTAAATTCTCCAAAAGAAGATGGACTTGTAACAGAAGAAGAAGCAAATGATGTTGGATTTATTGAAGACCGTTTAGAGATGGAATCCCTTCGTTGGAGAAGTGGAAAATATATAGGAAGAATTATTACTCAGGGTGAGGTTAACTTTATCTACTATCTTAAAATGGATTTTGAGTGGAGCAATACAGTAGAGTCCGCTATGAGTCACTTTAGTGAGTACAAGTATGAGTTTGGTTCTCGTATGGATATGGAGTGGGAAGTCTACCAAAAACTTCTTTTCCCAACTATAAGAGAGTGGCAGATTATAGCTAATCATCACTCTTGTGATAATCTTCAAGAGCAGGGTGATACCCTAAAAGCAGAACGAGCGATAGAGCATAAAGTCTATTTTGAAAATGTAGAGAACAGAGAAGAGTTTATTAGGCTTATTGAAGCTAAAGGCTTTAATAAACAGAGTGAAATGGAAGTTCCTTTTAATGGAAAAGTAATGTATGGAGTACAGTTTTACCGCAAGGATACTCCTCATTATTATGAGATAGATAATTTAACAATGCAAATTATAGATATGAGTGAAAGTTTAGCTGGAATGTATGATGGATGGGAGTGTTCATTGGTAAAATAAAGTAACTCTTCTTGATTTTTATTATCACTTTAATAAAATTCTAAAAGTAACTCTTCTTGATTTTTCTTTATCTTCAA
>CAZMBK010000080.1:0-6442 GCA_964564315.1 uncultured Sulfurimonas sp. | reverse complement strand
AGCTATATTGAAAATGAATCACGAAATTTTACACTACAAGAGTATGCAGATAAAGTTGCTGTTTATATTAAAGCTAATAAATCAGATCATAACAGATCACATGTTCATAAGGTTAACACTATGCCAATTATAGGAAAAACTAAAAGAAGATAAATAGTAAAGAAAGAAGAAAATTTTGTGAAGTTAAGACTTAAGCCAAAAGGCTTATGTCTTAGTTTAGTTCCTTAGGGAAACAGAATCTATAACCACGACGACGAACAGTCTCAATAGTTGTAATTCCTAATGGTTTATCCATTTTTTGTCGAATTTGATTGATTGCTACTTCAATTACATTTGGAGTAACAAGCTCTGGCTCTTCCCAGATAGCATCAAGAAGTTGTTCTTTTGAAACAATTTGATCACGGTGACGTGCAAGGTGAGTAAGTACTTCAAAAGGTTTTCCTTTAAGTTCTATTTCATTCTCTTTATAAGTAATTTTTTCTTCTTCTGGATTAATAGTTAAATCTTCGATTTCAATAATATTACTTCCGCCAAAGCGTAAACGAGCTTCAATACGTGCAACTAAAACATCAAAGTCGAAAGGTTTTCTAATGTAATCATCAGCACCCGCTCTTAAAGCTTCTATTTCACTCTCGTTATCGTCACGAGCAGAGATTACAACTACAACTGTTTTAGGTGTATTTGACTTGATATCACCAATGATATCTACAGAGTTTCCATCTGGAAGCATCCAGTCCATAAGCACTAAATCGTAGTTACGGATATCAAGATAGTATTCACCATCTTTAAGTGTTTCAACAACATCGCTTTGGTAACCGAACTCTTTGAGTCCCTCAGCAAGCATTTTATTTAATGTAACTTCATCTTCAATGATAAGAATGCGCATTAATTATTTCCTATAGGTTAATATTTTTGCAGAATGATAGCATAATTTTAGGTTACTTTAAAGTTTTTTTCAATTTTCTTTAAAAAAAAGTGAAGTTTGGATTAAGAATCGAAACTATAAAATTCAGCTACACTGACCTTACAGTCGGGTAATATTGAAGGTTTTGTTATTTTTACACTGAGTGTGTCAATTCGTATAAACTTTTCTTTTAGAATTTTAGACAACTCTTTTAAGGCATCTTCAATAAGAAAAAACTTTTCCTCTTTCATTGTTTCTTTTATAAGGGCTACAACATCTGCATAATTAATAAACTCTTTATCATACACATACTCAATCTCTACATCAATAGAGATATCTTGTACATTTACACGTTCAAAATCTAAAATTCCAATAATAGTCTGGAACTTCAGATCTTCAATATGAATAATCATTATACGACAGCTTTTTCTTGCCCACTAAAAAGACGGATAATATTTGGTATATGCTTATAAAAAAGAATAAACACTATAAACACAACAGGTGCATGTGCCATCTCGGGATGAATAAAAAAACTTGAGATCAGAAGTGCTAAAACACCTGTTAGAGAAGAGATAGAAGAGATTTTAATTGTCTTTGCTAGTATGCCCCATACAACAAGTGCAATAAGTGTCTCTTGCGGTAACATAAACATCATAACTCCCATCCCTGTAGCTATACCTTTTCCACCCTCTAATCCGAGATAAGGAGAGAAACAATGCCCTATTACAGCTATTACAGCTATAGCCCACATAGTAGCTTCACTCATACCCATAAGAGATGCTACAAGTAAAACAGCCACCCCTTTTAAAGCATCCAATGCTAATGTAGCTACACCTAACTTTTTTGCCAATGCAGGGTTTGTCTCTTTAACAACCCGTAAAACATTCGTAGCCCCAATACTTCCACTGCCACTCGCCTTAACATCCACTCCAGCAAACTTTTTTGCAAGTAGTAAACCAAAAGGAATACCCCCAACTAAATATGCAACTATAAAAAACTGCACATTTACGTTAAATAAAAAATCCATAAAAATCCTTAATTAATTTTATAAGTGTATTTTACCTTGAAGAATATAATAAACTTCTTATTCCTCATTATGGACTTTACACTATTAGATAAAGATAGTGATTTCAAAATAGAGCAATACTTTAGCTCTATAGTAGCTGAGTTTGAAGCATTAGGAATCAAGATAGATATAGTAAAAAAGGTCAAAAAAGATTTTGGAAGTGATATAACTTCTGCATTTTTGAAAAACGGTACTTCTATCCATACCCTGAAAATTCAGGTGCACGATTTAGGAAATATCTTAAATGGGGTACATAGTGGTAAAAAACTAAAAATCAAGTTTGAGGTAGATGTAAATCCACCACTAAAGTTTCAAACCGAAGCAAAAACTTTACTACTACCGAAAACATTTAATATTATCACAATGACTCTCCCAAATCTATATGCAGGAAAAATGCATGCTGTCTTATGTAGAAAGTGGAAAACAAGAGTTAAAGGTCGTGACTGGTATGATTTTGAATGGTATGTAAAAAGAAACACCTCTGTAAACTTGGAGCATTTACAAGAAAGAATGTATGAGAGTGGTGACTTAGAAAAAGAGACAAAGCTTGATGAAAAACTATTTAAAAAGCTGATGTATAAAAGAATTGAAGAGTTAGATGTGGATGGAGCGATTAAAGAGGTCAGCCCATTTATCAAAGAAAAGAGTGGATTTGAGTTTTGGACAAAGGATTATTTTAAACTATTAACAGATAAAATTATATTTGAAAAAGAGTAATAAATGGATAATAAACTACCAACAAGATTTGATGATGACTATACTTCCCTTGGTGATTATAAGCATGATGCTCCCTTAATTAGATTAGGGTGTTTCTAAAACACAGAGAATCCCCAGAAGAGATTTCTCTGTGTTTAGAAAAATTGAATATGGATGTGTTTTTGAGTGGATAATATTTTGATATAAACTATTATAGGACTATAAAACGAAAGAACTCAATAATCCAATAAGTCCACCAAAAACACCGCCCCATACAACTAACCAGTCTAAATGTTCTTTTATGAGCTTTTGAACCATATTTTTTACTAACTCTGGTGTTAACTCATTCAAACGAGTATCTATAACTGACTCTATTGAGCTTATCATATCTTCGTTTAGTGATGAACTTTGAAGGTGATTTTGCATTGTTTGGTTGAATGCATCTGAATTGACTATTTTAATAACAGCTGCTCTCATTTTGTCTGAGAAAGGTTCTTTAAGTGCCTCGAGTGCAGACTCACCACCAAACATACCAAGCATACCACCAAAAGATGATTCCATAACAGTTTTACTAAGTGCATCAAATGCAGGAGTAAAGTCAGTCTCTTCTATGATAGGTTCAAGAGTTATTTTCTGCTCCTCATTTGCAAAAAAATTCTCCAACTGTTCACGAGTAAAAAACTCCTGCATCATAAGGTTCTTTATAGAAGCTTTAAAAGCTTCAAAACGAAGAGGAATAACCCCACTTCCATAAAGAAAAGGAACTTTTTCAAAGAGCATATGAATGGCTAGTTGATTTGTTACTGCTCCCGACATAGCAAAAAGACCTGTAAATAGTAATGCAGTATGAAACTCCACAACAACAAAAGAGAGTGCAATTAAAATAAGTGCAACAAAATTCGTAAGAAAACTTTTACTTAAATTCAAAATATATCCTTTTTTAAAAGCGGAATTATATACTAAAATATGTATTATTAGCAAAACTATATAAATGAGAGTAAAAATGAAACCAGAAACTTATGAACTTTTTTTAAATGCAGAGAGAGAAACTATTGTAAAAACTATAGAAAATGAGCTTCAAACTCGAAATGAATCCCCTTTTTGGTCAGATAAGGTTGTCCCCTTTTCTCGGGCTGTTTTAAGTGTCTTAATCCCATTACGAGATAATAATATGCTTTTCAATCCTGAAGGGAAAAAAGTAGAAAAACTCACTCCAGAGCTTTTTTTAGAGTGGCAAGACTTTTTAAGCCTTAAAACATTAGCCTTTACAATTCAAAAATCAAATGTAAGTAATACATTAGAGAGAACAAAACTCGATAAAGAGCTATGCACAGAGTATGAAGAGATAGATCTAAAACTTCTTGGAGATTACCTTGCTCATTATACGGTAAATCTTGAAGATGAAATGTTAGATTTCCCAATATCTAACTACAATTTACACCAAGGTGTCAGTAATGTTATAAAATCTCTCCTCTAAGAGAGTCCTTATAAACTCCTTTTAACCACAAAAAAGGTATAATCCACAAATTTTAAAAGGATGACCATGAGAATTCGTAAACGCGCCCTAACATTTGAAGATGTACTTTTAGTACCTCAATATTCCGAAGTTCTTCCAAAAGAAGTATCACTAGAAACAAAACTAACTAAAAATATTAGTCTTAAAATACCTATGGTATCTGCTGCGATGGATACAGTGACTGAACACCGTGCTGCTATCGCTATGGCTAGACTCGGTGGAATCGGTATTATCCATAAAAATATGGACATTGAAACACAATGTAAACAAGTTAGAAAAGTTAAAAAATCTGAAAGCGGTATCATCATTGATCCAATTTATGTACATCCAGATGCTACATTAGCAGATGCTGCAGTGCTTATGAGTGAGTATAAAATCTCTGGTGTTCCTGTAGTAGACGGTCACAATAAATTACTTGGTATTCTTACAAACCGTGATATGCGTTTTGAAAAAGATATGCGTAAACTTGCATCTGAAGTTATGACTAAAATGCCTCTTATTACTGCAACTAAAGGAATTAGCCTTGATGCTGCTGGCGATATTATGCACAAGAACAAAATAGAAAAACTTCCTATTATTGATGAAGAGGGGTTTTTAAAAGGTCTTGTTACCATTAAAGATATCAAAAAGCGTATTGAGTATCCAAACTCAAACAAAGATGCTTTTGGTCGTCTTGTTGTTGGTGCTGCCATTGGTGTTGGTCAGTATGACCGTGCAAAAGCTCTTGTAGATGCAGGAGTTGATGTTTTAGTACTTGATTCTGCACATGGACACTCAAAAGGTATTCTTGATACTGTTCGTAAAATTAAAGAGACAATGGAAGTAGATGTTATTGCTGGAAATATTGCTACAAGTGAAGCAGTTGAAGCACTCATTGAAGCTGGGGCTGATGCTGTAAAGGTTGGTATAGGACCAGGTTCTATCTGTACAACTCGTATAGTAGCAGGTGTTGGTGTTCCTCAAATATCTGCTATAGATGAGTGTGCGCAAGCGGCTCGTCAGCATGGTGTTCCTATTATCGCTGATGGTGGTATAAAATACTCTGGAGACATCTCTAAAGCTCTTGCTGTTGGAGCTTCATGTGTTATGGCTGGTTCACTCTTAGCAGGTACTGAAGAGTCTCCTGGTGAAACTATTATGTTCCAAGGTCGTCAATACAAATCATACCGTGGTATGGGTTCTATTGGGGCTATGCAAAAAGGTTCAAATGACCGTTACTTCCAAGAGGGAACTGCCGCTGATAAACTTGTTCCAGAAGGAATTGAGGGTCGTGTACCTTTTCGTGGTTCTATAGCTGGGATCGTTCATCAAATGATGGGTGGACTTCGTGCATCTATGGGTTACTGTGGAAGTGAAACTATCGAGATGTTCTGGGATAAAGCTGAGTTTGTAGAGATCACTTCTGCTGGACTTAAAGAGTCTCATGTTCATGATGTTATCATTACACAAGAAGCACCGAACTACCATGTATAACATGATGAGCTTTGGCTCATCTTTATAACGAAGGGATTAAACTTGAACAAAACACCTCAATATGCGGGATTTTGGATTCGTTTTCTTGCTTCACTTCTTGACACAATCTTTTTAGCACTTCCAGTTGGAATAGTTATCTACTTTTTAAGTAATGGAAATTGGTTTGATTTTTCTCAATACCAAGAAAACATTCAAATGGCGATGAGTGGAAATAGACATGCACTTGACACCCAACCACAAACCTCACTCAGATGGGAACTTCTTTTTGAAATCTCAACTTTAATTGTTACTATGCTTTTTTGGAAAAAATGGCGAGGAGCTACACCTGGGAAAAGATTTGTCGGTATTCATATAGTAGATGCTAAAACATATAGAGAGTTAGATAATAAACAAGCTCTTATTCGCTCTTTTGGTTACATTGCATCTACTTTTTCATTTCTTTTAGGTTTTTTAATGGTAGCGTTTAGAAAAGATAAACGCGGACTCCATGACTTACTTGCTGGAACTATTGTTGTATATAGTCCACAACCTTAGATTCACTCACTACAGTTTTAATAAAATCAACCACTTTTAAATGTGCAGGATGCACAGCATAACTCTCTAAATCTTCTTTCATTTTAAATGTAGAGTAGAGAGAAAGATCCATAGCTCGCTCTGCTGTGTCAAAATTAATTCCTACTTCCATAGAAACCAATTCATCTATCTTTTTTGGTAACTGCTCTAAAATTGCTTTTACTTTTACTAAATTTGCTTGTTTATCTTCTTCTTTAAATGTAAACATTACTAT
>CAZMBK010000079.1:0-6453 GCA_964564315.1 uncultured Sulfurimonas sp. | reverse complement strand
CTATTGATGTTCTGTTTTTTAAACATAATGATATGCAGGCACTAGAAAAATTACTCAAAAATTCCAAAGCAAAGCGAAAAATAGTTGCTGTTGAGGGAATTTACTCCATGGATGGAGATTTATGTCCTAAAGAGGTTTTTAGTATTGCCGATGCAGCAAACGCCATTTTAATTGTAGATGAAGCACATAGTAGTGGAGTTATTGGAGAGAGTCTTATGGGTGTTTTTGATCACTATAAAATTTTACCAAAAGATAATCACATAAAAATGGGAACTTTAGGCAAAGCATATGGAAGTTTTGGGGCATTTATCTTAGCATCTTCACATATAGTGGAGTATCTTATAAATCGTGCCAAACCTATTATTTATGCTACATCACTCTCTCTTTATGACACACTTCTAGCCCATAAATCTTTAGAGTATATTTTGGAAAATAAAACTACCCTTAAAGAGGAGATTAGACTTCGCAAAGAGATACTCTTTCAAGAACTTGGTTTAAGAGTTGATGGACTAATAGTCCCTTTACGTATAGGTAATAATGAAAAAGTTTTAGAGATAAAAAGCATACTCAAGTTAGAGGGTTATGGAGTTGGAGCGATTCGCCAGCCAACAGTACCCCAAGCAATTATTCGTTTAATTATTAGAATAGGGGAGAGTAGAGAAGATTTAAGAAATTTATGTCGAATTTTGGCTAAAATTAGCAAATGAAGCAATATACAAAATATCTTATTGGCTTTTTTGTTCTTGGACTTCTTGCCTACTTATCATTTACCTACATAGATTATATTCATAAACAGAGAAGTGAGCATCAAAATAGTACCTATAAGAGGGAAGTAGTGGCGATGAAAAAAAGAGTTTCATCAATGATTTTAACGAAACAAAAAGCTACTATTTCCATAGGTTTAAGCCTTGCAAATGATAAAAGTTTAATGAACTATGTTGCATCAGGAAAAATTCCTGATGATTATTATGCAGATGTAGTCGATAAATATAAAAAAGAGACATTATATAAAAATATTTGGATTCAAGTTTTAGATAAAAATTTAACTTCAATTTACAGAAGTTGGACATCAAAGAAAAATGACAATATGAGGGTGTTAAGAGAAGATCTTCTCACTGTTTTAAAGACAAAAAACCCCACTTATGCAATAAGCTCAGGAAAATATGACTTAAGTATAAAAGCGATGATTCCTCTTTTAAGGGAGGGAGAAGTTATTGGTATTGTAGAGGTTGTATCTCATTTTAACTCTATTGCTAAACAGATGAAATATTTTAATGTTGATTCACTTGTACTACTATTAAAGGAGAACACTAAAAAATTAGAGTATCCATTTACAAATATTTTTATTAATGGATACTATGTGGCTAATTTTGATGCACCAAAAGATATTTTAGATCATATGAAAGTGCATGGTGTACAGAGATATATTACAGATACTTATATTATTGAGGATGGATTTCTTGTAAGCACTTTGGAGTTAAAGGGTATAAACAAAGAGACAATTGCTTACTATATAATGCTTAAAAAAGTTGATGACATTATAATGACATCTGTAGATTTTCTATTTTTTAAATTTATAGCTTTTGGCATTATCTTAGGTTTGCTTGTTGCTGGTGTGGTAAATATTGCTATGATTTACTATATTAGAAAGCAAAAATTGTACTATAAAAATATTCTAAACTCTGCTACAAATATTATTCTCATCAATAATAAAAGTGAAACTCTTGAGGTTAATCATGCATTTTTTAAATATTTTAAGAGTTATAAAACATTAAAAGATTTTAAACAGTACTATCAATGTATTTGTGACTTTTTTGAACTAAAAGGAGATTATCTCCATAAAGAGATGAATGGTGAAAACTGGGTTGATTATCTCTTGAAAAATAGTAGTAAAAATATAATTGTAAAAATGAAAATTGAGAGTAAAGTGTACTTTTTTCAGGTAAGTGCTTCAAAAATATCAGGCGATAAAGCAGAAAATATTTGCAGTATTGTTTTTACAGATATTACTGACCAAGAGAACTATAAAAGAGAGTTAGAAAGCATAAGTGTTACTGACTCTTTGACAGGTATAGGGAACCGTAGATTTTATCAGCAAAAGATTGAAGAAGAGTTAGAGGGAATAAAACGGCATAAACATAGTGTAGTGTTAATTATGTGTGATATCGATTTTTTTAAAAAGATTAACGATGTTTATGGACATGATAAAGGGGACATAGTACTTCAAGAGTATACACCATTAATTCGAGATAGGTTACGTACAGGAGATGTCTTTTGTCGGATAGGGGGTGAAGAGTTTATGATTATTTTACCTTACACAGATATTAGCAAGGGTGCATTTATTGCCGAGGAGCTAAGAGCTTTAGTGGAAAATTTTCAGACAGATATCTCTGTAACTATGAGTTTTGGCGTAGTAGAGTGTGATAAGGATGAAGATCTGTTATCCTTATACAGTAGAGTTGATAAAGCACTTTATGAGGCTAAAGAGAGTGGTAGAAATAGGGTTGTACTTGGATGAGCTTAAATATTAAACAGATGAAAATCACATTCAAAGAAGAACTTTTAGTAGATATCTTTTTTGAGATTAACAGCTCTTTGGCCTTGGTTGGACAGAGTGGAAGTGGTAAGAGTTTGACACTTAAAGCACTTCTTAAAATGTTACCAAAAGAGATGGAGTTAGCAGTTGATATGGAGAGTGACTTTGAACTCCAAACAGGAAAAAGTGTTGCATTTATACCCCAAAACCCTTTTACAGCACTCTCACCACTTACAAAAATAAAAAAACAGTTCTTTGTAGATGAGAGAAGAGTGAGGGAACTTTTTTCAGAAGTTGATCTCTCGTTAGAACTCTTGGAGAGGTTTCCCCCAGAGCTCTCTGGAGGACAGTTACAGCGTGTAGTTATTGCTATGGCTTTGAGTAAACGACCAAAACTGCTACTTCTTGATGAACCCACGACAGCTCTTGATCCTGAAACACGAATTTTGATTATAGAACTCTTAAAAAAACTCCAAAAAAAAGAGCAATTTCGTATGCTTTTTGTAACGCATGACATTGCATCTGCAAAAAATTTATGTGAAGATATTTATGTTTTAAAGAGTGGAAAAGTAGTAGAGTATGGTAAAATGTCTCAAGTGATTCAAAGACCACAAGAAGAGTATACAAAAACATTAATAGAAGCAAATTTTGCAAATAGGAAATTTAGAAGATGAAAAAATTAATTATAAGTATTGTTATATTAGGAGTGCTTTCTCCCTTTGGCATTGTTGGATACTTTCTCTTCTCTTATGATTATGATATTTCAAAACTTGTAGAATATAAACCAGAAGTAACAAGTAGAATTTATGATAAAGATGGCAAAAAAATAGCCAATATTTTTAATAAAAAGCATCGTTATTATGCAACATTTGACGAGATTCCTCCTCGAATTATTGAAGCACTTGTAGCGATTGAAGATACAACATTTTTTGAACATCCTGGAATAAATATAGATGCTATTTTTCGTGCAGCTATAAAGGTTATACGAGCAGGTAAAGCCGTTGAAGGTGCGAGTACTATTACACAACAACTTGTAAAAAATGTACTTCTTACTCGTGAGAAAAAGCTCTCTCGTAAGATAAAAGAGGCGATATATGCTATTAAAATTGAGAGGGCTTTAAGTAAAGAGCAGATACTTGAACGATACTTAAATGAGATCTATTATGGGCATGGGTATTATGGTGTTAAAACGGCGGCTGATGGTTACTTTCATAAGCGTTTAGAAGATTTAACACTCAAAGAGATGGCTATTTTAGTGGGGCTTCCAAAAGCACCGAGTACTTATGCACCAACAAAGAATTATGAAATCTCTATGGGAAGAGCAAATCGTGTCATTGAGCGTATGCATGTTTTAGGTTGGATAGATGATCCTACATATGAGAGTGCGCTCTCTGAAAATCCAGAGGTTTTTAATGATACTTTGACACAGAATAGAGCTCCATTTATAGTTGATGAAGTTGCAAGAAGATTTAGAGGAATGGGAATAGATGATTTAAAAACTGGAGGCTATGAAGTCTATACTACTATAGACCTGCGTTTACAAGTTGCAGCGAGAGATGCTCTAAAAGTCTCTTATGCTCAAGCACTAAAACGTATAGAAAAATATAAAATAGTAGAAGCGAGAAAGCTTGAAAAATTCCAGAAAATAGTAGATCCTAGCGAAGATCAAATGTTTGAGCCCCAAGATGTAAATGTCTCACAACTTAATGGTGCTCTTGTCTCTCTTGACTCTGCTAGTGGTGATATATTAGCACTGGTTGGAAGTGTTGATTATAAGAAAAGTTCTTATAATCGTGCAACACAGGGGAAACGCCAACCTGGTTCAGCTTTTAAGCCTTTTATTTATCAAGTAGCAATTGATTTAGGTTTTAGTGGGGCAACCGAACTTGTAGATATTGCTAAGACATATGAGTATGAGAAAGATGGACAGGAGATGAAGTGGCGTCCTAAAAATTATGAAAAAAATTACAAGGGTTTAGTTACACTTCGTGAAGCACTCATTCACTCAAGAAATCTTGCAACTATTAATCTTGTAAATGATATAGGGCTTAATAATTTACTTAGAGAGTTAAAGAAGTTTAATATAAAAAATATTCCTCATGATCTCTCTATCTCCTTGGGAACAATGTCAATGTCACCACTTGAACTTGCAAAATTTTACACCTCTTTTTCAAATATGGGAGAGCAAGTAGAACCACACTTAATTGCGAGTATAGAGAAAGGGAGTCAAGTAGTTTATGAAATGCAAGAGGAGAAACATATTACTTCTATTCCTACTCAAGCATATATATTAACAACAATTTTAAGAGATGTTGTGCAGAGAGGTACAGCAAGAAGAGCTCGGGTAAAGGGTTTAGAACTTGCTGCAAAGACAGGAACAACTAACTCAAATGTAGATGCATGGTTAGCAGGATTTTCACCAAGCATAGAGACAGTAGTCTGGTTTGGAAATGATGACAATACACCTATGTATAAAAGAGAAACAGGGGGAAGAGTTGCAGGTCCTGCATTTGCTGCTTACTATAGAAGTTTACTTAAACTCTATCCACAGATAAAAAGAAAATTTGATGTTCCAGAGGGGATAATAGAGGTAAAAATAGGTGGGAAAAAAGAGTATTTTAGCGATATCTCGAAACCACCAAGAGAAGCCGAAGCTTCTAATCCAGAAGAAGAGTTACTCTGGTAAATTTTTTAGGTCTCGAATGAGACCATCTTTTAAATCATAAATCCATGCATGAACTTGTAAATCAGCACCTCTGTCAAGTGCAGCACGCACTACAGTAGTATTGAGTACATTATTTACTTGTTCTTGAACATTTAACTCACAAAGTCTTGCAAATCTAGCCTCTTCATCAGAGATAGAGTGAAGTTCATCTTCATGAAATCGTGCAACATCTTTAAGATGTCTAAGCCAGTTATCTATAAGCCCATGCGGTGTTTCACTCATAGAAGCTTTTACTCCACCACAGCCATAGTGCCCACATACTATAATATGCTTTACTTCTAAAACATCAACAGCATACTGTATAACCGAAAGAGCATTAAGATCAGTATGTACAATAACATTAGCAATATTACGATGGACAAAAACATCTCCCGGTGGCAAATCAATAATTTGATTTGCAGGAACACGACTATCTGCACATCCTATCCACAAAATCTCTGGCTTTTGTAGTTGCGAGAGTTTGTAAAAGAACTGAGGATCAGCATCATGTACTCTTTTGGCCCACTTTTTATTGTTTTCAAAGATTTCTGCAATTTTATTCATTTTTTTCCTAAGTGTTAAATGTTCTGTTGAGTGCACAAAACATTGCTTTTATAGATGCAATAGTAATGTCATTATCTGCACCAACACCAAAACTTGAGAGTGTCTCTTTTGTTTGTATCTCTATGTAAGCTACTGCTTTTGCTGAGCTTTTATCGCCACAAGAGTGCTCGGAGTATGACTTAATGCTAAACTCATTTTTATACTCTTTTTGAAGTGCATTTTTACAAGCATCAATGGGACCATTTCCTGTTCCCTCAGCTTCTATTTTAACTCCATTGTAAGTATATATGAGTTTACAAGAAGATCTACCATTATCAGATGATAAGGTAAAGTCTTCAAAGCTAATATGCTCTTTGAGCTTGAAATAAGTTGTTTTAAATATTTCTAAAATCTCTTTATTTGAAAGAACTCTTCCCTCGGCATCTGTGACAGCTTGAACTATTTTACCTATCTCTGGATGCATCGCTTTTGGGAGTTGATAGCCTGCTTCTTTTTCTAAGATATAAGCAACACCACCTTTTCCTGATTGCGAATTTATACGAATAACGGACTCATATGAACGACCAACATCATTTGGATCTATAGGAAGGTAGGGAACTTCCCAAAAAGCATCCTCTTTGGCATTTTGATATGCAAGTCCTTTGTTTAT
>CAZMBK010000078.1:0-6472 GCA_964564315.1 uncultured Sulfurimonas sp. | reverse complement strand
ACATAAAGACCACCAAAAGAGGCGATCGGTGCTAAAATAGCTTGGGAGAATGTTACTGTTTGTGGTCTATTGGCATCAATGCCACGAGTCTGTATAAAGTTCATATTTCTCTCTATAATTTTATTTTTGAAATTATAGCAAAAAAGGGTTTGAAAATAATTTAATTTCTATTTAAAAAGCCGAATTGGATTAATATGATAAGACTTTTGTGTTACTTCAAAGATAAGCTCATCTTTTACTCTTCCTATTGTATAACCGCGTTTAATTTTTTTACCCTTTTTAATATTTGGACTTATTTGAGAAAGATTAGCATAAATAGTATGTAGACCATTTTTATGTTCAACAATAACTATGTTATTTAACACAGCTGTTTTATCTGCATAAATAACCTTACCATTAAAGACTGTTTTTACTTTTGCATTTAATTTTCTTGGTTTTAAAGAGATAGATTCATTAAAAATTTTTATTCCATAAATAGGATCTGTATATGTTCCATATTTTTTTGTGATAGTATAAGAATCTAATGGTGCTATAGTTTTCTTTCCTTTATACTTTTTAGTTTTTACTGACTGATAAGAGTTCCCATGTTTTTTTACTTTTGGTAGATTATCATCTAAAACTATCTTCTTTTTCTTAAATGCTGCTTTACGGGCTGCTTCCTCTTTTGCTCGTTTCACTTCATCAATTTTTATAATATTGAGTTTTGAAAGAGTATGTTTAAGTTCATTTTGTCTACGAAGTAAAGTTTTTAATTTTTTTGTATAGGATGCTTTCGCCTTTTTCAGTTTTACTAGGGCTCTTTTATTTTCATCTTGCACTTTTAAAAGTTTTTTTTGCTTTGTATCAATACTTGCTATGGCTACTTCAAGTGCCGTTGCTTTTTGATGAAGTGTATCTATATTTTTAGCATTTGAAAAAAACTTAGAACTAAGGATTTTTGCCTTTGCCTTCTCTTTTTCGAGCATAGTTTTTAAAACCTCAAACTCCATTAAAGACTCTTCACTCTGTGTAAATTCTCTGTCGAGAATAACAGAAAGAGAAACACTCTTAGATATAACAAAAACAAGTTTTTCCTCTATATGTTCTTGATCCCCTTTGAGTCTTGTTTGTGCCATTTTCATTGCTTTTAATGTAGTAATATTCTTTTTATAACTCTTCTCTTTAAGTATAAGCTCCTCTTTTAGCTCTTTTAAAAATTTATCTTGCTTCTGCAACTCTCTTTTCTGTTTCAAAATTGCTTTTGCAGTATCTGACATTTTTTTATTGAGTTTTGAATAGTTCTTTGAGTAAGAGTGTAATTTTGAATTTGTTTTTTTTATTTTTTTATCAGTATCACTTGCCCAAGAAGTTACTATAAAAAGAGCTAAAAAGAGAGTAAAAAAACGCATTATACCTCTTCTTTATGACCAATAACTATAAAACTAGCAAGAAGTATTGAAAGAAACATTGATACAGCTAGCATAAGAGCAAAATCTGTTATAGGATTAAAAACCATAACATCTATTCCTATATTATTGAGTTCACTATTCACCCACTCTGTCGAAGATATATAAGAAAAAAGAGTAAATGCCAAGAGTGATGCAACAACTGCATCAACTATAGCCAAACGAAACAAAACAGCAGAACGAAGCCAAGTAGGTGCACCAAACAGAGCCATAATACTCATGCGTTCATGATGTTTAAACTGCCATATTTTTAGCTCTTTTGCAATAAGTAAAATAGTAACAACACCCACACTAAAAGCAAATACTGTAATAACTGTTTTAAAGAGTAGCAGTAGTTTATAAGTAGTGTCATGACTCTTAGCAAAAGTTTCAACTTTAACTATTGAACTATTTCGAAGCAGTGCTTTTGTAAGGTTATTTACCTCTTCAGGTGAGGGATAATGACTCAACTTTAATTTGTAAAACTTTGGTAAGCTTAGTTTTAAAAGTTCTATATTTTTCTTTGTTATACCACTATTAAGTTTTTTAATCACATTATCGGGAGAGAGTTCTACAACATCTAAAATAATACTGTTTTTCTTTAGAAGTTCTTTAGCATCCACTCTTTTTTGACTTACTATTACCAAAGAGTAGTTATTTGCTAAACTCTCTTTATAGGCATTAATAGAGCGATCTACTATGATAAAAGTCTGAATTGAGAACAAAATACTTAAAAGTGCTATAACTAAAGAGAGATGATTTTTAAGTGACTTCATGAATACTCCCATACTCAATGTGAAAATGTTTATAGTTTACCTTCATACTCTCTGGAATATGGTGAGTAAC
This sequence comes from uncultured Sulfurimonas sp., assembly GCA_964564315.1. Taxonomy (GTDB): domain Bacteria; phylum Campylobacterota; class Campylobacteria; order Campylobacterales; family Sulfurimonadaceae; genus Sulfurimonas. Next base: position 4,202 of record CAZMBK010000078.1, on the reverse strand, counting down.
AACAATAACTGTACTTTTTAACTGCTCATTAGCACCCTCAAGTAGATTCCAAATAAGTTGTGATGAGTAATCATCCAGATTCCCTGTAGGCTCATCTGCAAGAATAAGTATGGGATTATGTGCCAATGCTCTTGCCATAGCAACACGCTGTTGCTCTCCTCCTGATAACTCTTTAGGATACTTTCCAGATTGATGTTTTAAACGCACATGCTTTAAGAGTGAATCTACTTGATTTTGTGTAACACTCTTGTCATAACCACTTATCATAAGAGGAAGCATAATATTTTTCTCAATAGTCCACTCTTTTACAAGTTTATAGTCTTGAAATACAATACCAGTATGTTTTCTCAGAAGGTTCAGTTTAGCCTTTGTAACACCATTAAGCTCAACACCTGCTACAACTAAAGAACCCTCTTGAGGCTTTAGTGCCCCGTAAAGAGACTTTAAGAGTGTAGACTTTCCACTCCCACTTGCCCCTGTTATAAAAACAAAACTTCCAGAATTTATAGAAAAACTCACCTTATTAATAATTGTTTCATTTTTAGAGTAAGAGAGTGAGAGATTCTCAGCAAGAATTACCTTATCCATTCAAAACCTTGTTAAGTTCTCTGTGTGCATTAAGATTACTACGAGATTTAAGCGGTAACTCTGGGTAGTAAGAGATACTCTCTTTTTTTATAATAAGATAAAGATGCTCAGGTCGATCAAAACTTCCCATAGATAAACGCAACATTATGCCATCATCTAAAGTATATGCACGTTCAAAGTGAATAAATCCACCCTCAAAGCGTGTTGTTGTTTTATGCAGTGTTAAAAGTTTTTCAAAAGAAGCATCTATTTCTTCAAATTCAAATTCTCCCTCAATACAGAGAGTATCAGACTCCTCTTCATTTATCATAGTTACATCATAAATGTTTTTCTCCATCTTGCGCCATCTATCCTCATACTTAGAGACTACTGCTATATCTCTATTTTTATTTATATGCAGCACTGTTTTGTTAAATGCAATAAAAGTTTCATACGAATATGCATAATAATTTTCACTATCTGTTCTAAGCTCTAAAGTACCACCTACTTTTAGTATACGACGAGACTCTTCTATAAAGGAGGTACTTATTACTCTTCGGTGTGGCTTTTTATCCCAAGGTACAGGAAAATGCACATAAACTTTTCCAACTAAGTTAGAAGGGACAAGCTCCATAAAAAGTCGTGCATCATAATCTAACACTAAAAGATTATCTAACTCTTGAATAGCAACTTGTTTTAAAACTTGCTCAATAGATGGTCTATGAATTTCTATCCCTATAAAAAGTACATCCCTGTTGTTTGCTGCTTGATGTAATAGATGACGTCCTGAACCAAAACCAACCTCTATGCGGACTTCTCTATCTTGTGGAAATTCAGATGCAAAATACTCTATTTTTTTAAGAGCTGTTACTTTTTGCAGGTGTTCATTTTTTGCACCACTTAAAACATTGGAAGCTAAAACATTTAACTCTGCAGCATTTGCATAGGCTGTGAGCGCTTTATGTACATTATATATAGAAGCAGGACGAGTAAGTTTATCTGTCTTTAAAAGATTACGATTTTCTTCTTCCTTTACAAGTAAAAAGAATGATTCATCTTCTACTGTTACAGAAATAAGCTTTTCATCTTGAGCATTTTTATTTTGAGCTATAAAGTTAAATGCCACATCATCATAAGCCGATGGAAAAGAGATCTCTTTAAATTTTTCAATATGTAAATGAGGCATTAGAGTCCACTTAAATCTAAGTCTTCAGTAGGAGCAATTATATCTTTAGACTCAACTGAAACTGGCTCTGAAGAAGCTTCACTCTTTACTTCTTCTCTTACTTCACTACTTTCTACAGTCTGGACTTCTCCAGATTCAGGAGTTATTACATTTACCTCTATGCTGGGTTCAGATTTAATCCCATTTTTATCAATCGCATACACAACATATGTATAAGTACTCTCTGGCTCTATCTTTTTATCTATAAACTGTGTTGATTTTATATTTATAAAATCTTGAGTTGTTTTTTCAAACCACCCTTTTTTATGAGTTCTCTGTACAGTATATTTCACAGATCTTGGATCTGTTTTACTCCAGTTAATAATCACTTGATTATTTAAAAGCTTACTATCTATAATAGCAGGTGCAGCTGGTTTTGATAGGGTCATTCCTAAAACAGAACGCTGTGTATACTCACTCTCTAAACCATCTGTATCCATTACACTTACTCTATAAAAATAACTTTTTCCATCTTTTTCTATTTTATCGATAAAAACATTATTGTAAAGCTTTGCTATTAAATCATACGAACCATCAATTTTACTAGAACGATAAAGATAATACTGTTTAAAATCTTTAGCTGATGATTTTTTCCATGTAATTTTTATACTACGAGGTAAATCTCTTGTTGTTTTTATACTCTCTATACTTTTAGGTAGTGCTTTTGTAACTACCTTTACAACTTCACTTGGTCTAGAGATAACATCGTTATAAGTAACAACACGTACTCTATACATGTAGATATAATTATCTTTTAACTTAGTATCTAAATACTCAGCACTAAGTCTTCCTTTAACCTCAGCAAGTTTTTTCCACTCAGTATCTTCTAATGTTTTACGTTCGACAATATAAGATTTTACGAGTTTGTTGCTATCTGGTCTCCATATAATTTTTGCAGTACGAGGCATACCTGTTACACTATGAATCCAAGAGACTGAGCCTAAAATAGGAAGTGTTTTTACAAGAATACTCTGCCCTTTTTTTGCTTCGGCATTCTCACTATATGTTTTAAACATGTAAACATATTCTCTTTCGGGAAGAACATTCCTATCGACAAAGTGTGTTTTAAATCTATTTTCTATGGCTGTATAAAACTCTAAGACTCCAGAGTCTGTTTGCGGTGTTTTTCTATAAACATAAATACCCTTTACTCGTGGATCTTTTATACTTTTCCATTCAAACGCGACACTCTTCATCCCAGATATAACACCATGTTTAGTTAAACTGACATTAGGAAGTGTTGTATCTATTTTTACATTCTCATTGTTTGCTGGTGTAGGTGACCCGCACCCACTAAGAATCAGTAGTGAAACTGTTAATGATGAACTCAGTATCCAAGACTTCATGTAAACTCTCCAAATTAAATTTTTTATCAATACTATTTTTCATATATGTATCAAAATCTGCACGAAATGAAACAAGTTTTTTACTTGTCGGATGAATAAAATAAATCATATAAGCATGTAGCAAAATTCGTTCCGATTTCTCTACTTTAGGGCTTAAACCATAGATATGATCCCCTATAATATGTCTATTTATTGTCTCTAAATGCACACGAATCTGATGTGTTCGCCCTGTAAAAAGTTTACAAGCAACTAACTGACTTCTCTCATCACTACTTAAAGCCAACTGCTTAAACATAGTTTTTGCATATTTCCCATGTTCTAAGCCTGATGCCATTTTCAAACGGTTATGAGCACTTCGTCCTATATTACCCTCTATGACTGTTACATCATCTTTAAGAGGTGGTTGAAGTACAGCTATATAGTAACGTCCCATACTCTTATCTTTAAGTTGTGCTGAGAGAAACTCATGTGCATCATTATTTTTAGCAATAACCATAGTCCCACTTGTTCCCTTATCTAAACGATGAACAATTCCATGACGCTCTTCACCACTAATAGTTGAGAGTCTAATGCCTTTATGCTTTAACCAATCAACCAAAGTTGCATCTTTCACACTAGGAGCGGGATGTACAGTCACACCACTTGGCTTGTTTATAACTAAAACATCATCATCTTCAAAAAGAACTTCAACATCAAAATCAACATCTAATGCTTTTTCTATCTTAGCTTCAGGAAACTCAACTTTTACTTTTTGTCCTATTTTAAGTTTTACACCGGGACGTGGTACTTTTTTTTCATCTACCCAAACACAACTATTTTTTATTAACTGTGCTATTTGAGAACGAGTCTGACCAATTTGAGCTGATAAGAAAGTATCTAAACGCTCTGGAGTTTCACATATATATTCTTCTATTTTCATTATAATTTATTACCTTTATGATACAATTCTTTCAATTTATTTTTGGAGCTATAAACTTGTGGAGATTTGATAAGGGTATTTTATCACAATTTGACTTTTTTTCTATCATTCTTATCATCCCTTTAGTTATAAGTTCTAATTGGCT
>CAZMBK010000077.1:0-6704 GCA_964564315.1 uncultured Sulfurimonas sp. | reverse complement strand
ATAGCAAATAAAGTAAGTGCAAATGATGCACAACTGTTTAAAAATGCAGATGAAGTGGAAGGATTTTTAAACCATGAAGAGCATCCAAAAGAAGCAACAGTTCTTAAAGAAGAGTTTACAAAAAACTTTATGCTTCAAGCTAAGAATAATTATGACACCAAAAATGGCGGTTTCTCTGTAAAACCAAAGTTTCCTCATGCATCAACATTGAACACTCTTTTAACTATAGATAGACTTTATGATGAGAAGAGTGCAAAGGCAATGCTTATTGATACTTTAAATGCTATGAAAAAAGGTGGAATGTATGATCTTGTAGATGGTGGGTTTTGCCGTTACTCTACGGATGAGGCATGGATTGTCCCCCACTTTGAAAAAATGCTTTATGATAATGCACTATTAACCAGTGTTTATACAGATGCTTACCTGAAGTACGGTGATGAAAGTTACCTAAAAACTGCTAAAGAGTGTACAGACTTTTGGCATAACTTTATGAGTGAAGATGACCTTTTTTATAGTGCAAGTGATGCAGATACTGAGGGTGAAGAAGGATTTTACTTTACATACACCTATGATGAAGTTTACTCTACTCTCACTCAAGCAAATATCTCAGATACTGAGAGTAAACTCGCACAGATGTCTGTTACACATGAGGGTAATTTTGAGGGAAAAAGTATTATTCGGTTTGAAAATGGAGTTGTTCCTTTATGGTTTGAAGCAGTAAAACCTCTTTTGTCACAACTCCGATCGAAACGTGAGTACCCATTTTGTGATAGAAAAGTACAAACATCTTGGTCTTCTATGATGATAAATGCCATGTTTAAACTTGGTGCTATTGATAGTAAGTATAATACAAGAGCTATTAAAAACTTAGATAAACTTATGGAAACTATGTTTTTAAATGATACACTGTATCATACAACACTTATTCATAAAACACCTAAGGTTACAGCTTTCTTAGAGGATTATGCATTTCTAGCACAAGCCCTACTTGGTGGATATAAACAGACACAAAATGAAATTTACCTTATAAATGCTCAGCGATTTACAAACAAAGCACTTGAAGAGTTTTATGACAAAGGTGTTTGGAACTTTAGTGTTGGTGAATTCATTACAAAAGCGGAAATAACAGATAATACATACATAAGTTCTGTCAGTATTATGATAGATAATCTCCTAACACTCGGCACTCTTCTTGAAGATGAAAAGTACACTCATTTTGCATTTAAAACAATGGAGTACAACTCTTACGAGCTTGGAAGAAAACCTATTTATTCACCATATATGCTTACCCAAGCACTGCGTTATGTTAAAGGTGAACGAATAATTAAATCACAGATAGAAAATCTTACAAATAATGCCTTAGAATTAGCAAAAATCAATTACCCTTTTGTACAACTTAAACAGAGTGAAGATAATGGTTTTATGATCTGTGGTGACAAGAGCTGTTTTGCAACTACTGATGATGTAAATGAAGTAAATACTCTTCTTACAAACTCTTTTTAATATTTCTTGATTTATAATACTCCAAAGAGTAAAAGAGGTATACAATGAGAAAAAAAGAAAAAAAGAAAAATTTGACACATAAAGATGGAGAGAGAGTTGCCATCTGGACAAAAAAAGAGACTTTAGCTTACGAAAACGAGTTGCATCGTCTACAGATAGAGTTACTTAAAATGCAAAATCACATTAAGCAGACTGGTAAAAAAGTCTTAATGATTTTTGAAGGTCGTGATGCTGCTGGAAAAGGTGGTACTATCAAACGTATTACTGAACATCTTAATCCGCGTGGTGCTAGAGTTATTGCACTTGATAAACCTAGTGATGTTGAGCGATCACAGTGGTACTTTCAGCGCTATGTGCAACATCTGCCATCGGCGGGTGAAATAGTCCTTTTCGATAGAAGTTGGTACAACCGTGGTGGTGTTGAACCTGTTATGGGTTTTTGTTCACAAGAAGAACATAAAGAGTTTTTACATGAAGTTCCTGAGTTTGAAAAGATGCTCAAAAATTCTAATATTACAATTTTTAAATTCTATTTTTCGGTAAGTAAAGAAGAACAGAAATGCCGTTTTGATAAACGCAGAACAGATCCCCTTAAACAGTATAAACTCTCTCCTGTTGATGAAAAGTCACAAGATCTTTGGGATAAATACACTATAGCCAAGTACTCAATGCTCCTTGCCTCACATACAGACCATGCACCATGGACTATTATACGTTCAGACAACAAGAAAAAAGCGCGTATAAACTGTATAAAACATATACTAAACCATATTGATTATCCAGATAGAATCTCAAGTAAAAAACTTCATGCTGATGAAAAAATTCGCATTTTAGCAAATGATGAAATAAAAATCATGGAATCAGAGATGACACTTAAAAAAGTGGACTCATAAATTTAAATTTAAAAAAAGGAAAATAACCTACTATGAAAACAATCATTTTTACTATAATTGTAACTTTAGGAGCTCTAAGTATATTTACAGCTTGTGATAAGCCAGATTATCAAGATCCACGTTATAGAAGCTCTCACTAAAGATAACTTCTAGTTAATATTTTTTAGTTATAATTTACCCTTGAAAAATATAAGGGTATTTTATGCTAAAGACTATCGGTAAATTTATACATATGCTTGAACTTGGGTTCAAATATATAGGTATTTTTAAAAAAACTTTCTTCCATCCATTTATAACACTTAAACCAGCTTATGAACAACTCTCTCGAGATAGACAAGCCTACTCCAACAAAGTTTTAGACTTTTTAAACATTGATGTAAAAGTCATTGGATCTCTTCCTCAAGAGAATCATATTCTTTATGCGATCAATCATCGTTCACTTCTTGATATCATTGTTATGGAAAACATCTTTGCTAGAGAAAACAAGAATGGTGCATGGATAGCCAAACAGGAGCTTTTTGACTCAAAAATATATGGGAAATTTTTCCAATATAGTGGCTGTATAAGTGTTGACCTTGACAATAAACGCGGGCTACTTACATTCTTTAAAAATATTAAAAAGACTCTTGCAAAAGTGGATAATATGAATATCTATATATTTCCAGAAGGTGAACGTTTTGGTGGTGATGGTATTACTGAGTTTCAAAGTGGTGCAAGTAAAATTGCAAAAGCAAACAAACTTAAAATTGTTCCTATTGTTATTACTGGTAAAAATGAAGAGGTTTTTAAAAATGCACCTTATAAAGAGAAAAAAGTAGTAGAGGTACATATTGGTGATATTGTTTCATATGAAAACCTTGAAGAGGAGTATAAAACTCTTTATACTACTGCAACAAGTGAGCATAAATAATGTCTAATATGACTTTAGGGGTTAACATTGACCATGTAGCAGTACTTCGTGAAGCAAGAAAAGTAAATGATCCAGATATTATTCAAGCACTTTACACTGCCTGTGAGAGTGGTGCTGATCAGATTACAATTCATTTAAGAGAAGATAGAAGACATATTCAAGATAGTGACGTTACAAATATTATGACATTAAGTAAACTTCCAGTAAATCTTGAGTGTTCTATAAATCGCGATATTTTAAACATTGTAAGTAAAATAAGACCTCACCGTGCAACTCTTGTCCCTGAAAAGCGTGAAGAGGTAACTACAGAAGGAGGACTTGATGTTGTAAAGCATGCTGATGATGTTGCATTTGCTATAGAGCAGCTTCACGATAGCATCATTCCTGTTTCACTTTTTGTAGATCCCACTCTCCAAGCAATGGAGAAGTCAAAAGAGTTAGGGGCAGAGATGGTCGAGCTTCATACTGGACTATTTGCAAACTTGTTTGCTATGTTACACTCAAATCTACCACACTCAAACCACTCAGTAAAAGAGTTAGAATTTCCTCGTTATGAGTTAAGTTCAAGGTTAGAAAAATCTCTTGAAGATATAAAGTCATCAGCACAACATGCTCAAAAACTAGGTCTTGAAGTAGCTGCTGGACATGGTCTTAACTATCATAATGTACATGAGATGATGAAGATAGAGGAGATAGTTGAACTTAATATTGGTCAAAGTATTATTGCTCGTAGTGTTTTTACAGGATTAAATGAAGCAGTAAAAGAGATGAAAAAGCTTACAACTCGTCATGTCTAAAGCAACTTTAGCCATTAGTGTTGGTGATCTTAACGGTGTAGGTATTGAAATAGCTCTAAAAGCTCACAAAACTATAAAAGAGTTATGCCATCCTATCTACTGTATAAATACAAAACTACTCTTGGATGCAGCAAAACTGCTTAACGTAACTATTCCAAATGATTTTAAACTCCAAGAAGTTTCTGGTGACTTTACCATTAAGGCAGGTGTTGTTGATGCACAAAGTGGTCGCTATAGCTATGACTCTTTTATAAGTGCAATTCAACTTTGCGAAGAGAAAAAAGCTGATGGTGTTGTTACAATGCCCATACATAAAGAGGCTTGGATGATGGCAGGCCTAGAATATAAAGGGCATACAGATCTTCTCCGCCAACACTTTAATGCTGATGCTATTATGATGTTAGGGTGCCCTGAGATGTTTGTTGCTCTTGTAACAGAACATATACCACTAAGAGATGTTACCAAAGTTGTAAAGTATAAGATGCTTAAACAATTTTTACTTAATCTCTCTCGTTCTATCCCTAAAGAAAAAGTAGCAGTACTTGGGATAAATCCTCATGCAGGTGATAATGGTGTTCTAGGACATGAAGATATGCGTATAAAAAAAGCTATAAAGAGTGTGAACAGAGCCTTAGGCTTTGAGCAATTTGTAGGTCCTTTTGTACCAGATGTAGCATTTACTCCCCATGTAAGAAAAGATTTTCACTATTATGTAGCGATGTACCACGACCAAGGTTTAGCACCGCTTAAAGCACTCTACTTTGATGAAAGTGTTAATATTTCTTTAAACCTTCCAATAGTTCGAACATCAGTAGATCATGGAACAGCATTTGACATTGCTTACAAAGGTAAAGCGAAAACACTCTCTTATATAAATGCTATAAAAAGTGCACTTACTCTTAAAGTAATCTAAGACTCTTTGATGTATAATCTATACATTTTCAACAAAGGGTTTTATTATGAACAAATTTTTTCTCCTCTCTCTCCTTACAACACTCTCTCTTCAAGCAAGTGATGTTGTACTAGACACCACTACACAACTACTTTGGCAAGATAGTGCCATTAATGGTGATGCTTCTGTAACTTTTAAAGAAGCTACTAACTACTGTCAATTTCTTGAAATAAATCAGTATAAAGAGTTTCGTCTTCCAACACTTAGTGAACTGCAAACTATTGTTGATTATAAACATGCTGCTCCTGCCATCTTAGATGGGTTTAAAAATATTTCAAGTACAAGTTACTGGACTACAACTAAATATGCTGATGCAAATGATGAAGTCTGGACTATAAACTTTGATAAAGGTTCTCGAGCTACAAAAGCAATCTACTATGATAGACACTTTAGATGTGTTCAAAAACTAAAAAAGTAGAAGGTACCACACGCAAGTGCAGTGTATGTGGTACTTTCTATCCTTCAAACAAAGAAGAACTTGCACAAGAGATAAAAATTGCATTCCAACAGGCTAAACTGTTTTCTAAAGAAGATATTTCAGCCTTAGTTGTTCCACATGCAGGCTATATTTTTTCAGCAGATGTTGCAGCTACCTCATATGCGACCCTACATAGAAAATATAAAAATATCTTTATTATAGGCTCTTCACATCATATAAACTTTAATGGTATTTCAATTTATAATGGAAGTTCATACCAGACACCACTGGGAAATGTAGCAATTAACACACACATAGTGCAAGAGCTCAAAAAGAGAAATAAGCAAATAGTTTACAAAGAAGAAGCACATAATAAAGAGCATACTATAGAAGTACAACTTCCATTTTTACAAACTCTGTATGGAGATGAACTTCAGATTGTACCTATTATAGTAGCTTCATCAGAACTAGAAACCATAACAGCACTTGCAAAAACTTTGCAACCCTATTTCGATGATGAGCAAAATCTTTTTATTATAAGTACAGATCTTTCTCACTATCCAAGTTATAAAGATGCGAATAAAGTAGATCAAAAATTCTTAAATGCTCTAAAGAGTAATAATCCAGTTAATCTCATTGAAAATATTATAAAGACAGAAGAGTTAAAAGTACAAAACCTACAAACTTCTGCATGTGGATGGAGTTCACTACTTAGCTTACTCTATCTTACCCAAAATGCTAATTATACCTATGAAACACTAAAATACAAAAATTCTGGTGATTCTAAATATGGCGATAAAGATAGAGTAGTAGGGTATGGGGCTATGCGTATTTATAAAAATAATGATCTCTTTTCACTCACAGAAGAAGAAAAAAAAGAGTTAAAAGAGATAGCTAAACTTGCACTCTATGAAGCAGTACTTAAAAATGAAAAAATTTCTATAGATACAAGGGATTTAAGTGATGCACTGAAAGAGCATCTTGGAGCATTTGTAACTTTTCACTATAAAGGAGCTCTCAAAGGATGCATAGGTCGATTTGAACCAAATCAAGAACTTTGGGATGTTGTAGTGGATATGACTATAGCTGCCTCAAGATATGATACACGATTTACTCCTATTTCAAAAGAAGATCTACCTGATATAGAGATTGAAATCTCTGTACTTACTCCAAGAAAAAGAGTGCAAAGTATAGATGATATAGTGCTAGGAAAAGATGGTATATATGTAGA
>CAZMBK010000076.1:3514-6705 GCA_964564315.1 uncultured Sulfurimonas sp. | reverse complement strand
ACTATATAGTTTGATTATCAAAATACTCTGTTCAAATTCTAGAAAACTGAACTTAACAAATGAGTATTTAAAAAATCAAACTATGCAAGATTTTAGCTCTTGCATTGTTCTTTGAAATATAATTGTCATAAACTGATGTCTATTTCTTAATTTCTTTGCTTTTTAAGTTATCTCTTATAAAAAGGCTTTAACTCTTTAAGAACAGGAAATGGTGGGATTTTTGGAGATGGGAAATGCCCGTAAAAGCATTTTTCATCTTTAAAATCATAGAGATAAAATAAACTTCCCTCATAAGCTTTTGGAAACTTTATAGCTACTTTTGGAATTGCTGGACCATACTTCATGATTTTTTCTGTATCAGAGGAAATTTTTGGATAGATAAGCTCTACTCGAGTATCATTATAAATACCTCTATCATGATGTGAGTAGTAACGAGATTGAAGTGCCATAATTTTACTTTTACTCATGGTAAACTTATTTCCAATGCCTGAGTCTATGAGTGTTTCATATTTTTGTATATCATCTGCAAAAACTTTACAAGCCTTGTTCATAACATTACTTTTTATTGTAATGCTTGTTTTCTTTTTTGCTAAAACAAAAAAAGTGACATTAGGCTCTAAATATTTCAAAAATAACATATTTGAAAAAGTTTCATTGGGAGAGTATATTGCCCAAAGTTTTCCTATGTTATAGTAAGTAACTACATATTTTATTTTTGAAATATCATTAAATGTTTTTACAATATTTATTCCATCTTTCGGTGTTGTAAGAAGATTCCAACCTTTTTGAAGTTGGTAAGAATCTGATTTATAAAGTTTTGAGGAAGTAGAAATTTTTTTATGTAGAAATCTTTTTTCTGTTGTAGAAAAAGTATGTTTCAACTCTTGCAAAGAACTTGCAAGAGCTAAAACACTACTAACTAAAATTAAAATTATTTTCCTCATCACTTTCTCCTTTACTACTAAAAACTATTGTAGTGTAGTATTTGATGCAGTAAATGTATTTTCTAAATCTGTAGGATCTACAATAGTTCCATCTGCTGCATTTTTACTTGTTGGGAATGTACCTTTGTAAAGTTTACTATTGTATTCTACAAAGAAAGGTTTACCTGCATACTCAGGTGTATTTTGAATCTGAATAAATGCTCCACTTCCATTAGCAATTTCATAATCTGATGTCCAAGCTGTACTTTGATTAAATGTACTACCATCTATTGGTTGAAAAGATATTCTTGCAACATTAATATTGTTCGCATCAAGAGAAGCAATACTTACACCAACATTCTCACTACTAAGAGTTTGAGTTTTTATTTTTGTACATGTCGCATCATATACATTACCTAATTGTGATTTATTAGAAACACTTGGATCATTCGATATGACATTTGCAGATTTTAATAAACTTGCATATAAAAGAGGAAATGCATCTGAGTAGTTAGAAACATTTTTAGCTCCATCTGTTGCAACAATACGTAAACTAGTTTCAACACCATAATCATACTGTGAACAAGCATTGAAATTAGTCGATTGTGAACCTAAAGTTAAAGGAACTTCTGCCCCTCCTCCATCAGCTAATTTTGCATCTCTTAGAGTTGGATCCTCAGGGATATTATCTTTAAATACATAAAAGTTTTCTGTAGTGTTTACATCAGCACTTAGAGTAATTTCTGTTGCATTAGCGACACTAGCAGTTACACCTGTAGGTTTTGTATAATCAATTTGCACTATTCCATTTATAGATACTGCTTCACCTTTTCCATTTACTGCTCTTACTTTTACATCACCAGCACCACCTTCTGAGAAGCTAATAAGACCATACTCAGAAATATCTCCAGTAAATACATTAGAATTATCTGTTCTTCGTAATGCTATCTCTTCTCCACCAATGATTGCATATGCTGATCCTGCAACTGCATCATTAAGTCCCGTAATCGTAATACTGAGTTGACCTGTTTTCATTACATTTTCAGTTGCATAAACACCTGAATCCTTAGTATTGCTAAAGTATTGAGAGTATGTTTTATCAAATGTCCCAGTTGCTGCTATGGAGACTGTATCTGCAGCTTTATCAGTTAAGTATACCCAATATCCTGAGTTATGATTAACATTAAACAGATTAAACTCATTGTTTCTAAACCACTCATCTTCTCCACGTGTTAAATCTATACTATCCCAATTTATAGCACCTGTCGGGCTATCCATCTGTGTAGTACCTTTTAGTATTGCAAGAGTGTCATAACCACTTCCTGCTTCACGAAGTGTATATAGTGGTCCATAAATTGCATAATTTGGAGAGAATATAGGATTTTGTTTAAGATCTTCTAACTCTATTGCTTGTGAAATATCAACCTTGTTGTCACCCGTTGCAACAGCTCTAGTAGCACTACCTACATTATTTGCTGTTCCATTATCATCTGTGATTGCAAAGGCTAAGGTATCTGTTACATCAACCCCTGTGAGTGTTATAGTTCCTACATAGTCAGTTGCAGCAGTTAGAGCATCACCCTCTGAAACACCTGCAGGAAGCGTATAGTCATGTGAAGCATAACCGTGTGAACCTTTACCCCCATTTTCTGCTTTTATTATTGTGTTTATTTGAGCAACAACTGCATCAAACATTTCAACAACTTCTCCTTGTGTATCTACAATAGTTCCATCGCTTGTAAGTGTACCCATATTAGTTGCCGCACTATCTATACCATTTACTGTTAAAACAAAAGTATCCGTAGCTTCATCACTCATATTAGCATGGTTTACAGCTGTTGTGAACTTTGTAATAGTATCTGAGATTTGATTGAGTGGTGTTCTTGCCATAGTATCAACCGTATAAACCCCAGAGACAGCCCCCTTAGCAGCTAAATCATTACTTGAAGAGTGTTGTAGTATATCTATAGTAGCACTATTTGCATCTTTTAAATCTAAAACAGAAGCTTCGGTTGAAGCAAGAATTACTTTGTTAGTAGTAGAATCTGCAGCTGCAAAGATTTTTGTTGTTCCTTTTTGAGCTTCAATGAGAGTAGCAACATTTGCTGCAGTACTACCACCCACTGGTGCTATTGTAGCATCTGCACTTCCGTTTATAATAATTGTAGTAGTCCCATCGGCAGTTGTAGTATCAATGTTAAAAACACGTTGGTATGTTGCATCTTTAATACTAAATGGTTTAGAAGAGGTGACTAAAATCATATCCCC
>CAZMBK010000076.1:0-3414 GCA_964564315.1 uncultured Sulfurimonas sp. | reverse complement strand
ATGCTAAACTTTTCATCCGAGAGGATTAAGATTTCTCCATCAGCACTACTACGATAAAATTTAAGATTAAATGAAGTTGGTAAAAGATTACGTAATCTTGCTGATTCTATCTCTTTGTTTGCTGTGATGACATCATTTTCATCTCCACCATTAGCAAATGCTGTTAATGTAATGGAGTTTAAACCAGATGAGTCCGTTATTTTAAAAGCTTCATCACTGTGTGTAACACCTGTAAGAAGCAGACCTGTTGTAGCATGACGAATATATGGTTTATTATCATCAAACGAGAGCATATTCCAACCCGCAGTAAGTATAGAAGCATTATTATCATCTCTATATCTATCAGGATTAGGAATTCCCGATATTGCAGTTGCTTTTCCTAAAATAAGACCTACTGATCCACCATCGTCTATAGTTTGGGCACCAAGTGCATCAGATCTATCTGCTCTCCCCCAGTATGCTTTCCCGACATTAAGAGTCTTAAAGTCTTGTGCTTCCGCAGGAGCACCTTTTTGATTTACTTCCCACTGTTGTGTAATAGCATTAAAATAGAAGAAAGATGCTGTAGTACCTGTTGTGTCTAAGTTTTTCGTAAAATCAAACTGTCTAGGGTCTACAGGGTTATCTTTAAAGTTAAAATCTAAAATATCCACAATAGCAGTTTTATCTGTTGTAGGTGGAGGATTAGTAGACCCAACTGCAACTTTATATTTTGCACTATATGTAGAGTCTTGAGAAATTACACCGGCATAGAGTACACTTCCTAGTAAAACTTCAAATTTTTGACCCTCTAAAGAGGCTCTATAGTTAAATTTTACATTTGGCACTACATCGTCACCTGTTGAGACATTAAAGTACATAGAACGCATCGGTTCAGTTGTATCTGCAGTACCGTTAGTAGTCACTCCAAGAGAGAGAGTTGCTGTAACTAAGTCAGCACCTGTAGAGTCTTGTAGTGCTTGGATTGAAACCCAATTATTACTGTCTGGTGTAGCAAGGTTGTCACTATTGGATGTCTCTGTAACTTGAGTGTTCAGACTAAGACCTGATGCACTTACCACAACTGTACTTGGTTTACCATCACTGAATCCATTGACACCAAACAGTATCCAAGAGCTATCTACTGTTTCTGAAGCTAGTGGCATATATGTAGCTGAATCATCTGCTAATGCTGAACTGCTTAGTGCCACTATTGCGGCTAAGCTTAATATGTTTTTTTTAATATTCATAATCTTTTCCTTTTATTTTATCTATATACTTTTTGAATACTTATTTGTGTTCCATCAATAGTATTGAGTATCAGCCTATAACAAGATGGTTTATCATCTTTGTTTGTTCTTACATACATCGTCCTATCTACTCCTTCTATACTTGTATCACTCCATGCAATGTCATATGTTAAAAAGAAATAACCACTTTTTATATAAGATGTGTATCCTTGCAATCCAAGGCTAGTTGTATCTGGAAAACTTTTATAATACAAAGTCACCCATGTTTTGTATAAATCCGCTGAATTCCCTTCAAGGTATTCTGAGCGTATGGACAAACCTTCTCCCTCTGCACTACGAAAATCAGATCCATTTTCAGCAGGATCTGTACCGTAGTAAGAGGCATCACTTACAGTTTTATATGTTAAAGCACTGCAAGAGTCAGTATCATAGCTAGCATCACCACACTCATAAACCAAATCTTCGCTACAGTTAGCATCAGATGGGTTTATTGTATCTGTAGAATCCGTTACATTTGTAGAGTCTGTTGTATCTTCTGTAGAGTCTGTTGTATCTTCTGTAGAGTTTGTTACTTCTCCACCATCTATAGAGTTTTGGTCTATGACATCTACAGGTGCAGTCGTTTTTGTACTTGAAGATGTATCCACCCCACATGAGTTCAATAATAATATCATTAAAAGCATAAAAATTGTTTTCATCATATGTCTCTTTTACCCTCGCATCTCTTTTAGTTTGATGGAAGAGGTGGAGGAGTCCCTAGTTCTGAGTTTAAACCATACTCATTAGTGATAGTTGTATTTGTTGTAGTTCCATCATTTACTACACTTGTACTATCAGAATTAACAGTAGTTTCACTATTAACAGCCACAGTGCTTAATGCATCTGACGATGCGACAGAACCACTATCTCCACCACATCCTGTAAATGTAAGAGCTAGGGCTAAAACACTCAGTGATGTAATTACTAAATTTTTCATTTTTTCATCCTTAAAAATATTTATAAAATATAGTGTAGAGCAATAAAATTATTTTTTTTTGAGAAAGTAATTTTATTACTCTAACAAGATATTAAGATTAGTACCAAAGTTTTGGTACACATTTCCTATTCTGATAGTACTAACTTAAGGTTTTAGAGCACTATCCGTTCCAAATTTACATAAAAAACATCGGCAAAAATAAAAAAAAGTTTAATTTTGATATATTAAATTCTACTATATGCCTCTTTATTTATTTGAAAATTATTGTAATAATGATTAATAGAAAAACAAATTTTTACTATAGTGCATAAAGGAAGGGGTCTATTGGTATATTAATTGCTGACAAAGCAGTAAAAAAGGAAATTAAATAAATGATTAAAAAAATAGTAAACATAATGTTTTTTTGGCTTTTTCTCACACACCCTTTAAATGCATCTCAAGAGTATGGGAAACTTATAATTACAAAAACAACTCATGAAAGAAATCTTAATATTATTAATGATAATTTAAGTAGAGTTGGTATTAAAATGTATATTCAAAAGAAAGAAAATTATTTTGTTGTTTATTCTCAAAAATTTTCTACTAAAGAGAGTGCAGAGAGAGCACTTATGCGTGTTAAAAAGATTTTCCCTTATGCTGAAATATTAGTTCGAAGTAAAAGTAGACAAGAGAAGAGTAGTAAAGAAGAGAAAAATATTTTTATTTCTATTGCAGGAGGAAATGCAAGTAGTTCAGGCTCAGCTGATACAAATAGTGGTATGAGTTATATGCTTGAAGGGGGCTACTATTTTAACAAAAATATATTTACATCTTTTGCATATCTGAATAGTTCTACACCAGAAATTGATATGCAAAGTATCTACTTCTCTTTAAATTATAAGTATAATTTTACAAAAAAATTTGGTGTTTATAGTGGTGTGTTAGCTGGGTACGGGACACTTGCTTTAACTGGAGAAGTACAAAGTAGTAATAGTGTTTCTCTTATTTTTGGAGGACAGATTGGTATCTCTTATGATATTTTAGAGTATTTATCTCTTTATAGTGCAGTACAGTACATGGCTTTGGATCATATTATAGAGTATTCAGTTACCCAAAGTATTAGTTTCAACTCTACACTTAATGCACAACTTGGAGTAAGCTTTAAATTTTAGTAAATCTATTTAAAAAATATAGACTATAATACAAACATAAACTTCCAACAGGTAAAAA
>CAZMBK010000075.1:0-6788 GCA_964564315.1 uncultured Sulfurimonas sp. | reverse complement strand
CTTCAGTATCTACTTTATAACCAGCTTCATTGATGTTATCAACAAAAGTTACAGAATCAAACATAAAGAATTCGTTTTCAGGACCAAAGTATGCAGCATCAGCAATACCTAAAGAATCAGCATGAGCAATAGCCGCTTTAGCGATTGAACGTGGACATCTTTCATATGCTTGTTTTTTATAAATATCATAAACATCACAAAACATGATAATAGTTGGATCAGCAGTAAATGGATCTAAAAATGCAGAACCTACATCAGGAGTAAGAAGCATATCTGACTCATTAATTGGCTGCCAAGCTTCGATAGAAGAACCATCAAAAGGAAGACCATTGTCAAGTTGACCAGCAGTAACTGCACTCATTCTGTAACTAATATGGTGCCATGCACCTTTAATATCTGTAAATCTAAAGTCTACAAATTGAACATCATTCTCTTCACAAAATTTAAAAAACTCTTCTGTATTATTAACAAATTTACCCATTCATTTCTCCTGAAATTTAATCTGTATTAGTATAGCCCAATAATTGATAAAGAATTCTTTATTAGTGATTAAAAAATATGCATTTACCTGTAGTGTTTCCAAAAGTGATAAAAATTTTTATAGATTTTTTTTGAATTTAATATTTTTCTGGTTTTGATAAATACTCTAAAACTTCTTTGAATTTATATTCTTCTGCTAAATTAACAATCCTAATATCCTCTTGACTTAAGGTATACTGTTCTATTTCTCTAAGCACTATCTTTACTTTTTGAGCTCTTTTTGTTTGAACAACCTCCTTAAGAGAGCTCATTAATCTATCTCTTGTTTGTTTATCTAAAGCGAGAAGTTTTTCTGCATCCTTATTGATCTCTAAAACTTTAAGTTCATTGATTACTTTTGACAACTCTAACTCTAAATTTTTTAAAAGATCTTTATCTAAGGTCTCTTCCACTTGTTGTGCTATTTCATAAATTGCTTTTGCACCGATATTTGCGGAAAGTCCTTTAAGCGTATGTGCAAATATTTTAAGCTCTTTTGCATCCATCGCAGATAACTTTATATCTTTATAATTTTTATAAAAACCTTTAAGTATTTTTAGATAAAGTTTTGTATTATCAGAGAGATATTTTAATCCTACTGCAGTATCTATTGTTTTGAAGTCGGGAATTTTTGTTTTATCATTACTAGAAATTTTCTCTTTCGAAATTGTAACTTTTTGATCTATGTATTTTATAAGGACACTATAGAGTTTTTCTACATCTATTGGTTTATTGAGATGTTCATTCATCTGTGCTTCTTCTGTTTTTTGCATATCTTCACTCATAGCATTTGCAGTAAGTGCTACAATTGGAATTTCTCTGTTTTTTGCTCTTATGCGTTTAGCTGCTTCATAACCATTCATTATGGGCATCTGTATATCCATAAATATCAACTCATATTTTTCTTCATTTAATCCATACATCCTTATAGCTTCTTCACCATTATTTGCTATATCAATCTTAATACCTGAACCCTCTAAAAGACCTATAATAATCTCTTGGTTAGTTATATTATCTTCTGCTAAAAGTATTTGACTCCCTTTAAGTGACATAATTGATGCTTTATCAATTTTAAAATGTTCTTGATCTCTTATAATATTTTGCGAGGTTTCTATAGAGAGTTCAAATACAAATTTTGAACCTTTAGCCTCTTGTGACTCACACCAGAGTCTTCCATGCATAAGCTCTGTTAATTGTTTAGATATAGAAAGACCTAATCCTGTTCCACCATATTTTCTTGTAGTACTTCCATCTACTTGAGAAAAAGATTGAAAAAGTTTTGACTGCTGTTCTTCATTCATTCCAATACCACTGTCAATTATTTCAAAAGTAAAATTATTATCTTTATCATTTTTAATACACATTTTTACAAAGCCAGTGTTGGTAAACTTTATTGCATTATTCAAGAGATTTATCAAAACTTGAGAGATTCTTAAACTATCGCCATGGAGATGTATAGGAAGATTTATATCATATAATATTTCAAAATCTAAACCTTTTTCATCTGCTTTAAATGCAACTATGTTAGATACACTTGAAATTATCTCTTTTAAATTGAAGTCATTTTTTTCAATATGCATTTTTCCAGCTTCTATTTTAGAAAAATCTAATATATCATTTATAATATTCAGCAGACTATTTGAACTATTATCTATGATATTTACATATTTTTTTTGCTTATTAGTGAGTGATGTTTCTATGAGTAAGTGTGTCATACCTATGATTCCATTCATCGGTGTTCGTATCTCATGAGACATATTTGCAAGAAATTCAGACTTTGTTTTTGTGGCTTGTTCAGCTTTTTGTTTAGCGATATTTAAGTCACTATTCTGTTTTTGAATAGTTTTTATCATACCATTAAAGCCATCATTGAGTACTTGAAACTCATCATTGCTTTTAGCTTTTATCTCTACATTATAGTTATGTGTTGTTGCAATGGTTTTCATAACGGTAACTAGTTTAAATATAGGTTCAGTAAATATCTTTTCTAATTTAATAGCTAAAATATAGGTAGCAATCATTAAGAGTAAAAATATTGTAATCAAGACAGTTAATACATCAAATAAAATATTTTTTATCTCTTTCGTGTTTGATATTAAGACTAAAGTTCCTATATTCTCATCATCTAAAACAAGTTTTTTAGCTATTATAATATAGTCCATATCTTTATAAATTATTTTACTATCCATCTTAGAAGTCAAATGCATATTTGGCAAAACTAACTCTAATAAATGATTTTGAGAAGACTCTTTTCTTACAAATTTACTAAATAGCTCTAAATTATTTTTAAAGATGAAAGTTGCTTCTATATTTTTATCGACACGTAAGGAGTCTAAAATAATTTTTGAACCATCTTTGTCATCAAAAGAGACAGCAGCCACTAAATTTTCAGCTATTATAGTTGAAATATTTGTTAAATTTTGAATATCAACATTTACTTTTTTATTAACTATAAATGTAAATACAGCAATTATTGAAAGAAGCATAGCAACAGATGCAATAAAACTTAAAATAAATATAAATTTTGTTCGAATGGATTGGAGTCTATTTATAATAAAATACATAGTTTAAAACTTCCATTTTGCATTTAAATAATAGTATGCCCCATTAGGTCCAACAGGAGAATTACTTGGATAAGGGATAATCCCATCATATCCTAAGTACTCATTTGATCTATCCCATTTGTCGGGCATTGCATCAAAGATATTATTAGCTCCTAAGGAGATATCAAATGCCTTATTTATTTTATAATTGATATTTAAATCGACTGTAAGTATAGCACCAAATTTATAAGCAGTATCACCTAATGTTTGATAAAATTTTGAATATCCATTTAGATTAACAATATAGTTAAATTTTCCTCGTGTGTACTCATTTAAAAATTTTACACTATGTCCTGGTTGCCCTTTTTCTATCACTACAGCTCTTCCCTCTGAGAGCAGTTCATTAAAATTGATAATCTCATTTTTACTATAATTGTACCAGAGTATGGAATTTAGAGTTGCACCACCTTTAAAGGTGTAGTTATTATTTAATTTTATGTCTATTCCAAAAGTTTGTGTATTGACAGCATTTGTTAAATAAGATGCGGTAGAGACTCCATATGCTGCAAAGATATCTATCTGTTCTTGTGTTATTGGTGCTAACTTATCTGAAATTATGATTTTATCATCAACTTGTATATAAAAAGCATCAATCATAAATGATGATTTGTTTGTAAATTGATACACACTCCCTAGGGTAAGATGTTTTGAAAGCTCTGGTTTCAGTGCTTTTGCCCCTAAGCTTTGAGAAACAGGATTATCCACAGTAAAGATACCTTTTTGGAGTAACTCATCTTCTTCTGTTAAATCATTCTTTGTTAAAGCAGAAGAGGTATGTGAATAATTACTTTGCGCTAATGATGGTGCTCTAAATCCTGTACTCAGAGTAGTTCTTAGAAGTAATTTTGGCAAAATTTTATACCCTAAAGAGAGTTTCACATCTTGTGTTGACCCAAAGTCAGAGTAATCTTCATAACGCAGAGCTACTTGGGCATTTAAGTTTTTAGAATTTTTATAGCTTGTATCAAGATACAGGGCATAGTTATCTCTACTTGCATCTACTTTTTGCTCAGGTGTATAGCCCATATAACCTTGTGAACCTGACTTAATATCAAGTTCTGTGTCTTCATAATAAGATGCTGGATCTCCAGCTTTAATTTGGTAGTTTTCATATCTATACTCGATACCCCCTGCAATTGTGAAGTTGTCTAGCTTCTTTTTGAGGTCAAAGTTTGTACTATTTTGTATAAATATCAATTTTCCAAGATGAAAAGATGTTGGAGAATTTGGATCTAAATGATAGTTCATTGTATCTTTTGAGTTGTAATCAAAGCTATTGTATCCATAAGTATTACTCAAACTCCATTGCCAGTTATGAATAAAACTCCCTTTAATCCCAAGTGTCCCTGAGTAGTCTAGAATTTGACTCTCCATCATCGGTAAAAATCCATCAGCATACTGAACTCGAGTTGTGCTAAGTATTCTATAAAAGGCACTTGATTGTGTATCTCTTCTGTTGAGTATAGTATCCATATAAAGTACGATATTATTCTCTAGTACTACCTCACTATTTAAGACTACAGCTAAGGTTTGAGATTCAGGAAGACCAACATGTGTATGCAGATCTGCTGGGTCAACTCTTCTATCTACTCCAGCACGCTGTGTTTGGTACTGTTTATCTCCAGAGAGAGAAATATTGAAAAATCCATCATAATTTAAAGGTATTGAAACAAAAGAGTTCAGTTGATAATGTGAACCATCTCCTTCTTTTCTCACTCCTGCATGTGTAGTTATCTCATTAGTACTATTTTGCCCCTTCAGTGTGATGCTAATCACACCTGAAATGGCATCACTACCATACTGTGCTGCTGCTCCATCTCTTAAAATTTCTATTTTTTCAATAGAGATAACAGGTATTGTATTTAAATCAACATGTGTTGTTCCACTTGAAAGAACACCTGTATTTTCTATAAATATCGCAGAAGTATGAACTCTCTTTCCATTTACAAGTACTAAAATTTGGTCTGAACTCATCCCTCGAAGTGTAAAACTAACAATATGATCTTTGGCATCAGTAATAGATGATGTAGTAGCATTAAATCCAGCTATAAAATACTTCAATACATCTGTTAGTTGTGTCTGCCCACTAGACTCTATCTGAGATGCAGTTATTACATCAACAGCAGATGAGGAGTCCAAATAGTTTTTTGCGGTATCTCTTGAGCCAACTTGAGATTTTAACTCTATTTTTTCATTAAGAAGATCTTCTAAAGAGTCCTTAGATAGACTACCCTCTGCATATAAAAAGTGAGAAAATAGTAAACTTGCAAGAGTAAGGAATGTATAATTAAATTTTTTCATTATTTGTTCTCCTTTACAAGAGTTGATATTCTTAAAAGTGATGATTTTATTTTAAGGTTTTGGGCTTTTACATTACTTACATTGATACGAAGTTTTAGCTTTTGATTTTTTGTATAGAGTTGAATCATTCCACCTCTTTGAGCAAAACCTCTTATATCGCTAATAGTTAAAATATTCTTATTTTTAATAGCTTTAAAAATTGATTGTAAATTTTGTGAGGAGTTCTGAGATATATAGAGTATATCACTATCTTTTAAATTATTTATATTGTTAATATAAATGACTTTTATTGGTTTAGAATTGACTCTTTTACCCTCTAAAAGTGTTTTAAAAAATTGATTTTTTGTATTAAGAACTGTTATGGAAAAGTTTTTAGTAGCAGGCTTATTCCATTGGACAAATTTAGCAATTTTACCAACAATTGCCACTTTTAGTTTATCTTCTAATTGATAAGCATACATATTTGTTATTATAACTAGTAAAATAATAAAACCTTTAATGTTCAAGCCATGTCCTTTAGGAAATTATAGTGCAAATATTCTTTTATATTGATTTGAAAATTAGATTTGTTAAATGTCTTGTTGCAAGCTTATTCGTATAAAATAAGCTTTCAAAACCTAACACTAAAAGTAGAACCATCTTTCTCTTTACTCTCTATTTTTAATGAGAAATGATGAAGATTTAAAATATTATTGACTATAAAGAGACCAAGTCCTAAAGAGTTGTTCCAAGAATTTTCATTGACTCTGTAAAATTTATTTGTTATATTTTCAAGATTTTTTTTGGATATTCCTATTCCTGTATCTATTATATTTAAGCTTTTTAAATCAAAACTAATATGAACTTCATCCTCTGAGTATTTAAAAGCATTCTCTACAAGGTTGGTGATTACAATACCCAAAAGAGAGGAGTCTCCTTTGATAACAACTTCCCCTTTTGTTTCAATAACGACATCTCTTTTAGGGTAATTAAGCGAGATGCTCTCAACAGTCTCTTTTACTAAATTATTCAGGTTTATCTGTTTGAATTGTAGCTCTTGCTGACCACTATCGAGTTTACTAGATAATCTTAGTGTATCTATAAGTTCACTGAGTTTTGTACCATTTTTATATATTTTTGTTAAAAACTTTTGTCTAATATTTGGGTTAATATCAGCATCATCCATTAGTGTTTGAGAGTATCCATTAATGACTGCAATAGGATTTTTGAACTCATGAGAAATTGCTGAAATAATATCATCTTTTTGTTTGTTAGAGGTTTTGAGCTTATCTGTAAACTTACTTTTTTGCTTCTCTTTTTTTACAAGAATCTGTGCAACTTTTGTAAGAAGTGTTGTGATGTTGTTAAACTCTACTGAGAAGCTAG
>CAZMBK010000074.1:0-6839 GCA_964564315.1 uncultured Sulfurimonas sp. | reverse complement strand
TTTTCAAATATGGTCGTAACTTAGGTGCAAAAACTGTAACTGTTTATGGTGGTAGTTCATATAAACGCCAACTAGACTTAATAGCTCGTGGTGCTTCAGTAGTTGTTGCAACACCAGGACGTATGCTTGACATTCTTAAACGCGGTATGGTTCCAGACTTTGCACCAACTATGGTAGTACTTGATGAAGCTGATGAAATGCTTGATATGGGATTTTTAGATGATATCAATGAAATCTTTTCATATCTTCCAAAAGAGCGTCAAACACTTTTATTCTCTGCTACTATGCCAGCACCTATTAAAACGCTTGCGAGTAGAATTTTAAAAGACCCTGAGTTTATCTCTATTACTAAAGGTGAAACTACAAATACTGATATTGAACAACTTTACTATGTAATTGATGAACATGAGAGAGATGATGCTATTATCCGTCTTATGGACTCTGAAACGACTAACAAATGTGTAGTATTTTGTCGTACAAAATCTGAAGTAGATAGACTAAGTAATGTTCTTTCAAACGCTGGTTATTTAGCAAATGGTCTTCATGGAGATATGGAGCAGAGACAACGTGAAAACGTAATTAAAGGCTTCAAACAAAACTCTGTAAAAGTACTTGTTGCAACAGATGTTGCTGCTCGTGGTATACATGTAAACAATATATCTCATGTATTTAACTACCATATTCCTTTTGATCCTGAGTCTTATGTTCACCGTATTGGTAGAACTGGTCGTGCCGGTACTAAAGGAAAAGCAATCACTCTTCTTACTCCTTTAGAGTTTAAAGAGTTACAACGTATTAAACAGAAAGTTGGTACTTCAATGGCTCATGCTTTTGTTCCAAGTAAAAATGACCTACGTAGTGCAACTGTAGATGCTATGGTTAAAACTATTGAAGATCATAAAATCTATGATGAAGCACATAAAATTCTTGACCGTCTCAAAGAAGATATAGATGAAGAGACTATTATGTACAAACTCATCTCTATGATTTTAGACAAACAAGACATTAAAGGGCCAAGTAACATTGGTATTCCTGCTGATAAATTAGATGCTATTCTCGCTCGTGCTGCACAACGTGGAGGCGGCGGTGGTCGTGGTCGTCGTGGTGGCGGAGGCGGTGGTTACCGTGGTAATCGCAATCGTTCTGGCGGTGGTGGTGATAGAAACCGTTCAGGTGGAGGCGGTGGTTACCGTGGAAACCGTGAGGGTGGTGATAGAAACCGTAGTGGTGGTGGAAGAAGTTCTGGTGGCTACAGAGGGAACAGAGACTAAAACCTCCAACTAACTCTCTCTTTTCTTGGGAACTTCTCCCAAGAACTCTCTCTAATTTTAATTTTTCCTACAATTCGTTATAATTTTTAAAAAGGTATTTTCAAATGAAAAATATGATCATTTATGAAGATTTTTCACTCTATGTTGAGAAAGAAGAAGGTGAGATTCCTTGGCTAAAAATCTTTACAAAAGAGCCCTATAGAGAGCTCAGTGATGTCCCCATAGGACTGCGTAAAAAACTTTGGGAAACATATGATCTTATAGAGTATGAGATGATTCACTACTATAGTCCAAAGAAAATAAATATGGCTTCATTTGCAAATATTTTACCTCGTGTTCATATTCATGTAATGGCACGATTTGAGGAGGATAGCTTTTTTCCACAACCTATGTGGGGTGAAAAGCAGAGAGAAGCGGATCTTCATCTTCCATCAGAAAAGGAATTTCATAAGCGTGTGTTTCATGCCCTTACATCAAAACACAACTAAAGAAGAGACTCTTTAAGACTCCAAGTGTGCTCAAGAGTTTCCATTTTAACTTTTTCTAAACGCATAAGATAGTACTCTCTATGTACTTCATGTGCACCTAAACTCAAAAGATGCTCAGTAGGTACCTGACAATCAACAAAATCATACCCCCACTCCTTAAGATGCCTAATCAAAACAGCATAAGCAGACTTTGAAGCATCACTTACATGTGCAAACATGGACTCTCCACAAAATACTTTTCCAATCACTAAACCATACAGACCACCAACAAGTTTTCCATCTAAATAACTCTCAATTGAGTGTGCTATTCCCATACCATGAAGTACTTCAAAAGACTCCTTAAGCTCTTCATGGAGCCATGTTCCATCTTGAGTTCTTCGTGGGGTACTTGCACATTTATCTAAAACTTCACGAAAGTTACTATCAAACTTATAAGTAAATTTTTTCATACTTTTTTTCAAAGAACGTCGTAATTTAAAATTATCTAACTCCATAATAAGTCTTGGATTAGGGGACCACCATAAAAGAGGATCCTGAGGAGAGTTCCATGGAAAGATACCTTGTTGGTAAGCTCTAAGAACTCTTGAAGGGTTTACATCTCCACCCCAAGCAACTATACCATCAATGTTAGCATCTTTTGGATCTGGAAATGTTAGAGAGTATTTGTTTAGCTCTGGAATACGCACTATAGCTCTTTAAATGTAAGTTTGAGTACACTCTCTAGGGTGACTTTTACTATTCCACCATTTTTAAGCTTTCCAAAAAGAATTTCACTGCTAAGTTCATTTGTAATCTTATCCTGTATGTAGCGTTTGAGTGGTCTCGCACCCATCTCTTTAGAGTATGCTGTTTTAGCGATGAAATCTATAGCGCTTTTAGTAAGAGTGACTGTAATCTTTTTCTCTTTAAGTTCACGATTAAGCTCATCTATAAACTTAGAGACAACACCATGCACTGTCTCCATATTTAATTGTTCAAACTCAATGATTCCATCAAGTCTATTTCTAAACTCTGGGGTAAAGAATGATTTTAACTCTTCATTTTTTGAGATACTTTCATCTTTATTAAAACCCATAACACTGCGTGCTGTTGCCCCAATATTTGAGGTCATAATTAAAATGATGTTTTGAAAATTTGCCTTATAACCATTGTTATCAGTCAGTGTTGCA
Source organism: uncultured Sulfurimonas sp. (assembly GCA_964564315.1). Classification (GTDB taxonomy): domain Bacteria; phylum Campylobacterota; class Campylobacteria; order Campylobacterales; family Sulfurimonadaceae; genus Sulfurimonas. The sequence continues at coordinate 3,911 of CAZMBK010000074.1, read as the reverse complement.
CTATCCATAATCTGAAGTAAAATGTTTACTAAATCAGGATGTGCTTTTTCTATCTCATCTAAAAGTAACACAGAGTAAGGATGTTTTTTTACAGCCTCTGTTAAAAGTCCACCCTGCTCATACCCAACATACCCAGGAGGGGCACCCACTAAACGAGAGAGTGTATGTTTTTCCATATACTCACTCATATCAAAACGTTCAAAATGAATACCTAAAGTGTCACTCAGAGCTAATGCTAACTCAGTTTTTCCTACACCTGTTGGACCGGAGAAAAGAAATGATGCTATAGGTTTGTTTTGAGGTGTTAAGCCCGCTTTTGAGATTCTAATTGCTTTTACAACACTTGAAACAGCCTTATCTTGACCAATAACTCGTTTTGATAAATCTTCTGCTAAGTTTTGTAAAGCAGTTGTTTCATCTGCATTCATTTTACTATTTGAGATGCCCACTACAGAAGCAATAGTTTTTAAAATATCACTAGCACTTACCTTCGTTCGCCTCTTTTTCTTCAAATGAAATGATGCAGCAGTTTCATCAATAAGATCTATCGCCTTATCTGGTAAAAATCTATCTGTTATATAACGACTTGAGAGATCAACAGCTGATTGTAGTGCCTTGTTTGTATACTTTACACTATGATGTTTTTCATACTTCTTTTGTAAACCTTTTAAGATCAAAAAACTTGTCTCTTTAGAGGGCTCATTAATATCTACTTTGGAGAAGCGACGACTTAAAGCTTTATCCTTTTCAAAACCATTTCTATACTCAGCAAAAGTAGTAGCACCCATACATTTCAACTCTCCTGAAGCTAAAGCAGGCTTAAGCTGATTTGCCGCATCCATAGTACCACTTGTTGCACCAGCCCCTATAAGAGTATGAATTTCATCAATAAAGAGTATAGCTTCTGGTTGGCGTTTAAGCTCATCCATTACACCTTTAAGCCGTTTTTCAAAGTCACCTCTATATTTTGTACCTGCAAGTAGTGCACTTAAATCTAGCGCATAAAGTTGTGCATCCTTTATGATGCTCGGTACCTTTTGTGCTGCGATATTAAGCGCTAAACCCTCTGCTATAGCAGTTTTACCAACCCCTGGTTCTCCTACTAAAATAGGATTATTTTTCTTACGGCGACATAAAATTTGAGTCACTCTTTTTATCTCTGCACCCCGACCAATAACAGGATCAATCTTTCCATCTTTTGCTTTTTGAATAAGATTAATAGTATATTTATCAAGATAAGACTTTTTTTCTTGTGAAGAAGAGATTTCGTCAGTAGAGTTATGAGAAATAATCTCTAAAATATCCAAACGCGATATTTGATATGCAGAGAGCAGTAAGCAAGAAAAACTATGTTCTTCTTCATATAAAGCAGCGATTAAGTCTCCAACATCTGCTTGAGATTGTTGTGCAGATTGGATATGTCTTACCATGTTGTCTACAAGGCGAGAAAGTGCCACGCTCTCATAAGGTTCTTGATCTACATTTTGAGGCAGAGTATCTATCTGTGTTTTTATGTAAGTGCCTAGTTCATTTTTCATCTTACTAACATCCCCACCGCAGCTACTAATAATAGAAATTCCCTCTTGGGAGTTTAAAAGAAGATAAAAAACATGCTCAATTGTAAGATACTCATGGTGTAACTCTTTAGCAAAACGAATAGATTTTTGAAAAATATCATTAAGAGCTTGACTAATCATATGTTACTCCTCTTCCATTATAGCTTTGAGAGGAAACCCACTCTCTTTTGCACGTTTAAGAACTTGCATCACTTTTGTTTCAGCGATCTCATATGTGTAAACACCACAAAGCCCTCGCTCTTTTTTATGAATATCTAACATAACCTTTTCAGCCTCTTCATAGCTTTTATGAAAAATGCCAATAAGAATATCTACCACAAAATCCATAGAAGTATAGTCATCATTGAGTAAAAAAACTTTGTATTTTTTTGGATATGCTATTTTTGTCTCTTCTAAAAGATCAAACTCTATATCTGCGGCCATACTCTAGTACTTCGCTGCATTTAAAAAGTCATCTATTATATCCTGAGGATTTTCAAGTCCTATAGATATACGAATAAGTCCATCAGTTATGCCTAAAAACTTACGAGTCTCCGCATCAAAATCACTATAAATAGTAGTTGCCATATGAAGAGCCAATGTTCTACTATCACCAATATTGGCAGTTATAGTAGCAATCTTCGTACTGTTTATAAACTTATATGCCCTCTCTTGTGAACCCATGTCTATAGTAAAAAGCATACCACAGCCATTTGTAAACTCAGACTTATATCTTTCATGATGCGGATGCGATTCTAAACAAGGATGACCAATGTTTAAGCCTTTTGCACTTAATACCTTTGCAACTTTCTCAACACTTTCTATAATTCTAGACAATCTTATTGGTAATGTTTCAAGCCCTAAAAGTGTCTGATAAGAAGCATGTGCATTTGCACTCATTCCAAGATCACGCATGGCACGTTTTTTTGCATTTGGAATTAGTGCCATTTTTCCGGCACCTTTTATAAACTTTGCTAAAAATGAATAACGACTATTTTTAAACTTATCTTCCCCATCATTTATAGCACGAAAAACTGCACAACCACCGAGAGCAGAAGTATTTCCTGAAATTATTTTTGTTGTTGAGTAGACAACTATATCTGCACCAAGTGCAAGAGGAGAGATACTTAAAGGAGTTACAGTATTATCTACAATAAGAGCAATTCCTGCATCATTCGCAATTTTTGCAATAGCTTTAATATCAGGAAGTCGCATGTTTGGATTTCCAACACTCTCTAAAAAAATAATCTTTGTATTTTTAGTAATGGTATTTTGAATACTCTCAAGCTCATCTACATCAAAGAAAGTAGTTTTTATACCAAATCGCTTCAGTGTTTCATTAAAAAGAGCATAAGTACCACCAAAAAGTCCCCCAATACTAATAATCTCATCCCCACACTCAAGTAAAGACATCGTAGCAAGTGTAGTAGCACCCATCCCAGAGCTAGTAGCAATAGCACCCACTCCCTCATCCATCTTTGCCATAATAGATTCTAGTTTTGCTGTTGTAGGGTTACCCATACGAGAGTAAAGAGGTTTTTTAACACTTCCATTAAAGATACCCTCAGCAGTCTCAGCATCTCCATATCCAAAAGAGGCAGAAGATGTAATAGTTGGAGAAATAGCACCTTCTTTATTTCCAACTGACTGGACAAATCTTGTACAATATTTTTCAAAGTTATTCATTTATATATTTACCTTGTTTATTAATTAAATAAATTATAGCAAAGTTGAGATAATAGTAATCCTATATACTTTATTTATGATAGAATTATAAAAATTAAATTACGAGGAATTATTAATGGAAAATAAAACAACATTAGAAATATTAGGCGATAAAGTATCTCAGGTTTTACAGCAGTACCACTCACTCAAAGCTGAAAATGAAATGATGAGAAACGAAATAATGAGTCTTAAGGCTGAAAAAGAGATAAAAGATAAAGAGATAGAAAATTTATCTGAAGAGAATGCTATGAAAGATTTAGAAATTGAAGAGATTGTAAATAAAATAGAAAGTATTTTAGGCTAATTCTTTCAATGAGCAAAAAAATAGGACTATATATAGCAGGTCGCAGATTTGATGTCGATTTAGATGACGAATTTGCAATTTTCTTAGAATCCCAAATGGAACAAGATTTTAATATAGAAGGAAACAATGAACTTAAGTCTGTTATGCACGCTTATGTAAAAAAGAGTCATGAACTTTTTTTGCAAGAGAAAAAGCATCAAGAAATCATCCAAAACTTAGAGAAAGAAGAGTAACTATTCTCTTTTACTAACTCTCTAAGGATATATTAATCTTAACTTGCTATAATTTCGTTCTCTTAATGGTAAGAGTCTCAATAAAAAGACCCT
>CAZMBK010000073.1:0-6981 GCA_964564315.1 uncultured Sulfurimonas sp. | reverse complement strand
ATATCAACTTTAATATGGCATAATGATTTAACAAAATATGATTTAAAAGAGAGTAAAAATGAAAATGATTAAAAGTGTAGTTGGTATATTTCTCTTAGGGACATCTCTTTTTGCATTAACAAACTTAGAAGTAGCACAAAAGAGTGAAGATGTAATGAGTGGTTTTGAAGACTCAATATCGAAGATGCAGATGACACTTATAAATGCAGCTGGTCAGAAAAAAATACGAACAATGAAGATGAAAGTACTAGAGGGGAAGGATGAAGATAAGTCCCTTATGGAGTTTCTCTCTCCTTCTGATGTGAAGGGTACTAAGTTCTTAAGTTACGAACATGTAAACAAAGATGATGATCAGTGGCTTTATCTTCCTGCACTTAAACGAGTCAAGCGTATCGCAAGTAAAAATAAGTCTGGAGCATTTATGGGAAGTGAGTTCTCTTATGAAGATCTCTCTGCTTTTAATGTAAAGAAGTATAGATACGAAGAGGGTGAAGCAAAAGAGATAGATGGTATTTACATCGCCACTTCATCTCCTCTCTCAAGATACTCAGGCTATACAAAACTTATCTCTTATATAGATGCTAAAACATTTCTTGTGCAAAAAATAGAGTACTTTGATAGAAAAAAAGAGCTATTAAAAACAGCTCTTTTTAGTGAGTATAAAAAGTTTGGTGATGTTTACCGTATGGGTAAAATAAAGATGAGTAATGTTCAAAATGATAAAACAACTATTTTAGTCTGGAGTGATGAAAAGATTAAAAATGGACTTAAAGATAGAGATTTTCATAAAAGATATCTTAAAAGATGAAAAAACTCTCTTTAGCACTGTTTCTCTTTAGCACTTTAAACGCAGAGTTTGAAGTTGCAGGGCATTTTGATGCAGAGATGCAACAGTTTTTAGATAAGCCAGATGATAAAAATAAAAATGCACTTACCACAAAGCAAGTTTTAGAGATAACATACACCCAAGATGCTTGGACACTCTTTACTAAAGGGTATGCACAAGAGGCATATTATGATCTTACATCTGAAAAACAAACAGAGAGAACTTTTGTTCGCCTTGATGAACTTTATGCAAAGTATGACTTTGATGAGGATTCCATAAAGCTAGGAAAAAGTATAGAGTTTTGGGGTTCTTTAGAGCTTAGAAATATTGTCGATGGTTTTAATCCTGTAGACTTTAGAGATGATCTCTTTGCAAATAGTAAACTTGGTGTTTGGAATGTAAACTTTTCTCATTATACCCAGAGTGGTGAAATTTCTCTTGTAGTTAAGTTCGAAGAGCAAGACCAAAAGATGGCTGAGTATCCGTATGTGTACTATTTCTTCCCTAAGGCGACGACATACTACTCTAGCTTAGAGACACAGGAGAGTCGATATAGACCCTCTATATACTTAAAGTATAGTGGCTCAACTGATACAGAGTATGCTCTTGATTATGCTTTCATTTATGAGAACGGTTATGATTCACAGCGTTACTATGAATTAAATCCCTTCACCGGTGCCTTTAGACAGCATGCATATATAGCTAATAAGCTTATGAGCTACAATACACTTGTCGTTGGTTCGGCTCTTTTGAAAGTAGAAGCACTTTATGCAAAAGTTGATAGTAACCCTTATGTTGGAGATTATTCTCACATCGCAGTAGGAGTGGAGTACACATTAGAAAATATTTATGAGAGTGCGGCTTTAGGCTTAATAGCCGAATATTATAGATATGATACATATGAAGATGATAAGTATGATGATTTACAACTTTTTGAGTCTATGCAGAATGATCTTTTTATAGGTGCTCGTTATAGTTTTAACAATACGAATGACACTTCTCTTATAGGAGGAGGTATCTTTGATACTGAGTATAAGGAAGAGGTTTATTATATGAAGTTTGAGAGTCGTTTTTTAGAAGAGTATAAGATCACTTTTGATTACTACTATATTGATCCCTCTAAAACAGAAAAAACAGCATATGCTTATTTAGGGAAACATCAGAGAGTAGGGCTTAATATCGCCTACTATTTTTAAAATGTATAGAAATTATGGAGAGTAAATGAAACAATTTGTAGAGAGTATTATAAAATTTAGGTGGCTTATTGCTATTCTTATTCCACTTATAACTATTGCTATGGCATCTTCACTCAAACATTTAGAGTTTGAGGGTAGTTATAGAATATGGTTTGGTAAAGAGAGTAAAATCCTTAAAGATTATGATAACTTTCGTGCTATTTTTGGAAATGATGATGCGGTTACTATTATGTTTAGTGATCCCGATGGTATATTTACCCCAAAAGCATTGGAAACTATAGACAATATTACGAGAAAATTGTGGCAAGCACACTATATAGCGAGAGTAGACTCTATCACAAACTACCAGTATATTCACTCTGATCCTGAGTATCCTGATGAGGTAATAGTAGAAGATTTTATAGAAGATCCCTCTATGTATACTCAAGCAGAGTTAGATAAGAAACGCCAAGTTGCTTTGAGTGAAGAGATCATCGTTGGAAAACTTATCTCTAAAGATGCAAAAACTACAATGATAGCGGGTCGTATGACACCAAAAGCAGGGGATGATCCTGCGGTGAGTTTTAACCTTCGTGATGCTGTTCTTGCTATAATAAAACCAGAAGTAGAGAAGAATGGGTATAAGTTCTATTTAGGAGGTGCTCCTATTATAAACACCTCCTTTATAGAGGTAGCACAGCATGATGCTGGTGTGTTTACTCCTACTGTTATTGGTATTGCTATGGTTTTACTACTGCTTATCTTTAGAAAGTTCTCCTCTATGATAGTGAGTATTATTGTAGTAATTTTTACATTTTTAATTGTGCTTTCTATTCAAGTTCTTTTGGGCTTTAAGCTCAACAACTTTACTGCTAATATTCCTGTTTTTGTTGTTGCTATTGGTATTGCAGATGCTATGCACTTAATTTGGATATATACTATAGCTAGAAAAAAGGGGAAATCAAATCATGAGGCGATTCATTATAGTGTTAAGAAAAACTTTTTAGCAATTTTCTTAACAAGTATTACAACGGCTGTTGGGTTTGCTTCTCTTGGTATTTCTGCAGTTGTCCCTATTCAGACACTGGGTATAGCAACAGCGAGTGCAGCACTACTCGCATTTATTCTGACTATACTTTTTGTGCCTGCAATGCTTGCTATACTTAACCCAAATATAAAAACAGTAAAGAGTATACAAGAAGCTGATAATCATCCTATTGCTATCTGGTACACACATTTTTTACAAAGAAATGCAAAAATTATTTTAGCCTCGACTATTATTATCTTTTTAGCATTAGGGGCTGGAATTTTTCAAGCAAGAGTAGATTCAAATACTGTGAAGTACTTTAAAGAGGATTACCCTTTTAGAGCCTCTGTTAATGAGATGCAAAAAAAGTTAACGGGTCCTATGTCTTATGAGATTGTAATAGATTCAAAAGAGAATGATGGAATTAAAGATCCTAAATTTTTACGAGAAGTAGAACGCTTTTATGGAGAATTTTATAAAACTTTTCCTGATGTAAGACATATTCACTCTCTTTTAGATATTGTAAAAACATTTAATAAGGTGATGAATCATTCTGAGTCTGTTCCTAATTCTAAAGAGCTAGTTGCACAGTACTTACTCCTTTTTTCCCTCTCTTTACCGCAAGGAATGGAGCTCAATGACAAGATGGATATAGATGAGCGACTCTTTCGTGTAAGTGCTTCACTCAATATTGTGGAGACTTCAAAAGATTTGGAAATGATTCACTGGATAGAAAATTGGTGGCAAAAGACACCATATTCTGCTCAAGTAGAGGGTCAAACAGTAATGTTTGCACATATGCAACATGATGTAACTGCAACCCTTATAGAGTCTATTACTCTTGCGGTAGTCACTATCTCTATTATTATGCTACTTATCTTTAAAAACTGGCGAATGTTACCTATCTTTATAGTGCCAAATATTTTACCTATTGCTCTTGTGGTAGGTGTAATGGGTTGGTTACATATAGATATAGATATGGGTGTTGCTATTGCTGGGGCTATTATTATAGGGGTGGCGGTTGATGACACCATCCACTTTATGGTAAAGTATATAGAGGCTCGTAAACGGGGTGATTCCCTAGAAGATGCTATGAAGTATGTAATGAGTTATGCAGGAAGTGCTATTATCTTTACGACTATAGTTTTGAGTTTAGCATTTTTAGTATTTGTTTTTAGTAGTTTCAATCCGAACTTTCATTTTGGTGTCGTTACAGCCTCAGCACTCATTATCGCTGTTTTAGTGGACTTAGTCGCACTTCCAGCACTGCTAATGCTGATAGATAGAGGAGAGAAATCACTTTTAGAGTAGTTTTAGAAGCTACTCTTTAGTCCATCCATCTTCTGGGGTCATATCCGTCAGAGGGTCTTACAATCTCTTTTTTTTCAAGTGTAATCTGCATAAAAGAAGAGTTCTCTAGTTGTTCAAAACCAAACTTCTTTAAAAATTTTATATTTTTTTCTTTATTGCCGCTATCTATCTTCAGTGCTTCATAGAGTACGGATGCTTCTTGTAAAAACTGTCCTATCATTGCACTAGCAGTACCTTGGTTTTGAAACTCAGGAAGAACGGCTAAACTTATGGTAGGTATAGTATCTAACTCTCTACTCCATATAGCTCCAGCTATTTTGTTATTAACAAGAGCATAGAGACCTAAGTCCTTTGTTGTTAAGCCATAAAAATCACTATAAATTTTGGCATTTTCACTATTGGGATGTGCAAATTGAAGCATGTTTTCTACAATTTTATTTTCGCTTGAACGCAGAAAGTAGAGAGTTGGTGTCATGGAGTACTCTTTTTTAGAAAGTATACTATATAATTGTGACTATTATTTTATTTAGGATGGTATGGATGAAAAAACTCTTTACACTGTTAGTTTTAGCTCTTTTAGTTGTTGGTGGGAAATTTGCTTATGATAATGGTTCAAAATTTTACCCATTTTTTAAACAACTGACACAAGATAGAGTGGGTACAGAAGTTGATCTGCAAAATGCAGCACAGAAGAAAGCTCACTTTGTGGGGTCTGCTAAATGTGCAGAGTGCCACAAAGAGAACCATAAGGCTTGGAGTCACTCTCGTCACCCTAAAATGATTCAAGATATAAAAAAGGATCCTTCTGTTGTTGTTGCAGACTTTTTAAAACTACCAGCTGATGCAGACTTTAAACTTGAAGATGCGGTTTACACTGTTGGGAGTAAATTTAAGCAACGTTTTATGATGCGTAAAGATGTAAATGGTACAGAAGATTACATTCTTGGAAATTATCAGTGGAATGTTCAAACACAAAAGTGGCAGCATTTTAAACCGTGGAAGTATTGGTATAAGCCAGCATATCCACATGACAACCATACACTTCCAACCTCAAAAGCTTGTGATGGGTGTCATTTTACAGGGTTTATGTCTACAGAGAAACGTGTTGAGACAGGGATCTCTTGTGAGTCTTGTCATGGTCCCGCTTCAGAGCATGTAGTAAACCCTAAGAGTAGAGTCTACCAAGCGGATTTGCATGACCCCGTTCGTCAAAATGAGGTCTGTTTGCAGTGTCATATGCGAAACCGTGATAAACGTTTAGAGACTCAAAGTATGGAGAGTATTAAGGGTGATGCACGAGATTATCCACTTGGGTATGAGGCAGGGAAGTCTCTTACTCAGTATAAAATGGTAGCTCCTTTTACTCTTGGGCATGAGACAAAAGAGTTCTATGCAAATGGGGCAGCAAAGAAAAACCGTACACAGGGGAATGAGTTTGTTCACTCTATGAAAGGGAAACATGGTATTACCTGTATAAACTGTCACTCTCCTCATACATTAGAGCCAACTGCTGAACATAACACAGGGAATGCACTCTGTATGAAGTGCCATAGTTTTGGCTCTCCTATAGGACCACATCAAAAGAGTTTAAGTGCACATACACATCATAAAGTAGACTCGAAAGGTTCTCTATGTGTAGAGTGCCATATGCCTAAAACTGGTCGCCATACTGGTAAATCGCCACTTACTGTTCGTTCTCATATGTTTGGCTTTACAACACCGGCACAAACACTTAAATATGCTATGCCAAAAGAGACAAATGCTTGTTTTTCTTGTCATAAACGTGACCTAAATACATTGCAAAGAGATTTAGAAAAATGGGGTATGGTAAGCTGGGATAATCGTTAATAGCTCTTTTATCTTTGGATAAGATCAGACTATATAGACTGTAGTAAATATATGGTATAATTTTTTAAAGATAAAGAATTTTGAGGAGAATATTATGCAAGTAGCTCAGTATACATTTCAGTCCCCATCTTCAACTCCTGTGCAAGTGGGAAGATTAGATCCTAGTTCTATAAAAGAGGATAATGGAGCATCAAAACTTCCAGAGTCAGTATTAAGTACAACTGCGACAAAAGCAGAAAATTTTACACAGACTCAAGAGTCAGAGGTAAAAACTACTGTGACTTCACACGCACTTGATATTTATGCTTAAAGTGTAAGCTCTTTAAGCATCCATGGCCACTCTCCAAAACCACTCTCAGCATTTATATGTCCAGCATCTTGTAAAACTTTCATTGTAATATCAAGTGATTTTTGTAGTTTATTTGCCTCTTCTTGCGTTAAATAGGGATCATTGGTTGAGGTGATGAGTAGTGTATCTTTTGCAAAAAGATTTGTAGGTGTTTGGAGTGGAAAAAATTCTGAGAGTTCAGGAACTTCACAATGCATGCTTGGTGGTGCAACAAGGTAGAGTTTCTCAATAGTATTTATTCTTTGGCTATTACAAAGGTGAAACCAGAGAGTATTTGCCAAAGAGTGACAAATGACGATATTTGGTTGAAAATCTTGAAGTTCTTGTTTGAGTTCATTTAGCCATACCCCAAGTTTTGGGCTATCTACATCACTAAAACGAAAAAAGCTTACACTTCCATAGTTTTTTGCAAGTTCTGAAGCGAGGTGACTCTGCCAATGTGGAA
>CAZMBK010000072.1:0-7015 GCA_964564315.1 uncultured Sulfurimonas sp. | reverse complement strand
GTTCTAAACTAGCAGCAGATCAGTTCTTAGTACCACAAACTATGTTTATTATGGCTCTTGGTATTATTGCCTTCTCTGTAGGTACTGCAGCAGGTGTACTAATGGCTAAACTGATGAATATGTTCCCTGGGCATAAAATTAATCCACTTATTGGTTCTGCAGGTGTATCAGCTGTTCCAATGGCGGCACGTGTGTCAAATAAAGTAGGTATGGAGTATGACCGCTCAAATATGCTTCTTATGCATGCAATGGGTCCAAATGTGGCAGGAGTTATTGGTTCAGCAGTTGCGGCTGGTGTTCTTATTTCTCTTTTTCAATAAGTAACTATTTACTAACGACGCTTTGTCGTCGTTAGCTTCTCTTCATATGCAACAGCATAATTTCTAAATTTACTATTTTATTTCAATAAAGAAATAATTAATGGAATAACATTGTGGCTTTTTGTCTTATCTATAAAGCCTTCAGCTCCTAAAACTTCAGCTTCTCGTTTGTTGTTTTCTCCTGTCATGGAAGAGTTAACAATAATTGGAATATCTTTTGTGTTAATGTTTGATTTTAGTGTTTTTATAACGGTAAATCCAGACATCTCAGGCATCTCAATATCTGTAATAACGGCAGGAATAGTTTTAGCACTTTCTCCTAGAGAGAAGAGATAGTCAACTAGTTTTTGTCCATTATCAAAAAGTTTCATATCGAGGTTTGCATTTCGAAAAATTTGAATGAGATGACGTTGTGCTGTTCTTGAATCTTCTGCAACAAGAACAGTGCCATATTTTAATTGATCAGGGATACTTATCTCTAAAAGATCTGCTGTATCTGCTGCAATATCTACCATGGCTTGAGGAATAACATCAGATAGTAGTTTCTCATAGTCTAAGATAAGACATAAAGAACCATTCTCCAGTTTAGTATCATTCATAACAACACCATCATCTTTGAGTCTATAGCTATCAGGAGCATGCATATCATTCCAGTTTTTCTTAATAACTCTAAATGCAGACATTATTCGCAGACCTATAATCACACCATTAAAATCACATATAAGTATGTTTGATTTATGGGTGTCCTCTTTGCTTAAGTTTGTACCAAGCCAAGCTGGAAGATTTAAAATAGGTATCTGTAAACCCCGTAATAAAATTGTTCCCTCTAGTAAGGGATGAGAAGATGGAATTTGTGTAAGAAAGTGATTCTTAGATTCAACAACCTCTCTTGTCTTAAATACATTTATCGCATAGTAAGCAGAGTCACTTTTCTCACTTACTCTAAAAACTAAAAGTTGTAGTTCATTATTTTTTGCCAAATTTGTGGCAGCATCGACATTATCTAAAACAGACATTAAACACCCTTTGTTAGTATATTCTGTCATAATACCAAAAATAAAATGAAATGTTCTTGAATATTAGTAATGAAATGTTAGAATAACTTAATTTATCCTAAAAGGTAGAGTCTCTTATTATGAAAATATTATTATTAATACTACTCAGTTTTGTAGCTTTGAATGCTACTGTCTACTATTCAAAAGTTGAACCTCTCGAAGTGAAAAAAATAACTTCCAATGTTATGGGTGCAGTTTTATTTATTGATGAGGCTATGCTTGGAAAAAAGCTAGATAGAAGTGCTTACATAAAGATAGACTCTCAACTAGATAGAGATGAACTCAAATTTACACAAGAGAAACTTGAGTATGTAAGAAACAGTGTACAAGCGAATGAAGCAATACTTGTTAATTTGAAAAAATCATTAGAGAAAAAAAGAGTAAATTACAAGAAAGTAAAAGGTTTGAAAATTAAATCTAGTGTTGAAAAAGATAGAGAGTTTTATGATCTTATTTTGAGTGAAAACTCTTATCTCTCTACACAAAAAGAGATTAATAATTTAAAATCTCAAATTACTGATTTAAAGCTTCGTATTGCACAACTTACAAAAACTATTGAGGATAAAAATCTTCAAGATGAGGGGTATATACTCTACTCTTTAGATGTTAAAGTTGGAGAAGTAGTCAATAAGTCAACACCATTAGCTACACTGATGGATACAAGTAAAGCTATTGTAACACTCTACCTTAATGAGAAAGATTTACTTCATGCTCGAGATAAAACTATATATATTGATGGAAATAAAACAGAGTATAAAGTAGATCGTTTACTCTATGTTACAGATAGTAAAAATATCTCGAAATATAAGGCTCAAATTATTATAAATGCACCAAAAATATTTTCAAAATTAGTGAAGATTGAGCTTAGAGGAAAGAGTAAGTGAGTAATATTACAGCTTGTCCCCTTGACTGTTTTGATGCTTGTAGTGTGATTTATGAGGATGGTAAATTAAAAGCGAAGAGTACAGGGTATACCCAAGGATTTTTGTGTCCTCATTTAAATCATTATGAAAAGTTTTCTACACTTAAAGAGCCGACTTATAAAGGTCAAAAAATCAGTATGCAAGAGGCGCTAGAGAAATTAAAAACTATTTTAGAAGCGAGTGAAAAGGAAAAAATTTTACACTATAGGGGTAATGGAAATTTTGGACTTATGCAGGAAGTTACTGATCATTTTTTTGCAAAATTTGGGGCAACTCTTACGGATGGAACACTTTGTGATGGTGCAGGTGAAGCAGGAATAATAGAGGGAAGAGGTAGCAATAAAAATATGCCCCTTTGTGAAATTGAAAAAAGCGAAGTTGTAATATTTTGGGGAAGAAATCCACATACAACCTCTTCACATATTTTACCTCTGCTAAAAGATAAAAAGATTATAGTTATTGACCCTATCGAGACAAAGATAGCAAAAGAGGCTGATATCTATTTACAAATCAAACCACATAGTGATATCTATTTAGCGATGCTTGTTGTCCGATTTTTACATATACATGATTTCTGTGATAATGATTTTATTCAAAAGTATGCTAGTGAATTTGAAGAGTATTATGAACTGACTCAAACAGTTCGTATTAAGGCTGCACTTGAAAAAATGGGAATTTCGCTTGGTGATATTGGTGATATTTTAGAGCTCATTAAAAACAAAAGGCTTGCTATTGTTTGTGGTGTTGGTGTTCAAAAATATAGAGATGGTGCAGATGTACTTCGTGCCATCGATGCTATTGGTGTAGCACTTGGTCTTTTTGGAAAAGAGGGGTGTGGTATAAGTTACTTGGGAAATTCTCAAGAGGGAGTTAAATCACCATTTAGTAGAGAGGCTAAAAGGGTTTCTAAGGTGGATACTCCTTTTCATAACTATAAAACAGTATTTATTCAAGGTTCAAATCCTCTTTCTCAGATGCCAGATACATCAAGGGTTATTGCATCTATACAAGATGTTGAAAATATTATATATTTTGGTCTTTACGAAAATGAAACAAGTGCCATAGCTGATTTAGTAATACCTGCTAAAACATTTTTACAGAAGAGTGATGTCCGACTCTCCTATTCCCATAATGCTTTTTTAGAGATGCCTCAGCAAATAGAGAGTGAGTATGGAATAAGTGAGTATGCATTATCACATTTTCTTTGTAGTTCGTTTGGTATTGAATTAAAAGATGAAGTATACTACTTAGAACATTTTAAAAGTTTTGCCAAAGAGTTAGAGGATGGTTATTTAGAAGTGATGGGAAGAGAAACTATACCTTACAAGGATGGTTTTGATACTGATGATGGAGAGTTCCTATTTTTAGATGAGTTAGAGATACAAAAAGATACAGATAAAAGACTTTTTTTAATTACACCTAAAAGTCCTAAAAGTTTAAATTCTCAATTTAAAAGAGAGGCCTATGTTTATCTGCATAAATCTTTAGGATTTATAGATGATACTGTCGTTTTAGTGACATCAGAGTCAGGATCAGTAAAACTACCTGTAAAAAATAGCGAACTATTAAGAGAAGATTGTGTGCTTATTTATAGTGGTGTAAAGGGGCTAAATAATTTAACAACATCAAAACACTCTTATGAAGGAAAATCTGCTATTTATCAAGAAAATAGAGTAGTAGTTACAAAAACATAATAATTTTCAGCAAGTGATATCTTTGCTTTTGCTATACTCATATTATTTTTAAAAATGGGGTATATATGGGAAAAATAATTGTATTTATTTCATTGCTAGGAGTTTTATCTCTCTGTGCATTGGAATTAGAAGTCGATATGGCGGTTGGAACGCATTACTCTGATGCAAGTGGTAAGTTAGTGTATAGAAAAGCTTTTTGGGAGAACTCATCAGGAGATATTGATCATGAGACGACTTCAAATACATATGCTTGGTTAGAGATTCGTTCAGACAATAGTTACCTACCAACACTACGTTTAGATGTTACAAACTTACAAACAGAGGGTCAATCTTTTGTTCATATTGAATCAAATCCTACTATTGATGGTACTATCGCTCTTATTGAAGAGAATTCAATTTTTACCATTAACGATAAAATTTATAAGAGTCGTCTAGCACAAAACACTTATTCGATGACTCTCTATTATGAGTATTTTAAGAAGCGCTCTTTTCCCTCTTTGGGTATAGGTATTGGCATCAAAAAATTTGATTTTGATTATAGTGCTACTATTGTTGATGGTTTAGTGTTTAATGATAATGGAAATGGTACGGTTCCTATGTTATATCTCAAAAGTAGATATGAATTAAAAACAGCAGAAGATGACTCTGAGAGAATTGCTTTTGAAGTTGCAGGGAAGGGATATTTTGGGGATTCTACAATTTACGATTACTATGCAAAATTAGAGTTTTTAATGCCATATAATAAAAATAGTGATTTAGGTTTTGAACTGGGTTATAAACTCTCTTATTATGATATTCAGGGTGAAGATATTGTAAATGTTGGTGGTGATATGGGAAATAAAGGTATTTATTTTGGTTTTGTGGGGCACTTTAGATAGGAACTAGCTATCTATTGTGCTTTTGGCAAGTTGAATTTTTGAGTATTCATCTCTCCCTCTTCATTAAAGAAAATATAGTAGAGCATATCTTTTTTTATATTTAGACCTGCTAAGTATCTAAGTGCAAGGTTTGCTTGAAGTGAAGCTATATGCATCACAATCGGTGCTGCTATTCCTGCGGGTGTTTTGTTTACTATTTTAAATGCATCGCTAAATGATGACTTATCTATAAAGCAGACTTGACCATGAAAAGCTTCGACACTTCCATAGAGCCAAGGCATGTTTTCACTTTTTGCATAGGTGTTGATATCTCCACGAGTAGGGAGGTTATCTGTAGCATCTATAATAAGATCTACCTCTATATTTTTTTCACTCCATGTTTTAAAGTCACACTCATGAGCTATGGCTTTAACATAGGGACAACGCTCTTCTATAAGTTTTGTATTTAAAGAAGCCTTGTTCTTTCCCTCATCACCTATTTTAAAAGCAATCTGTCTATGGATATTATGTAAGCTTACTTCATCAAAGTCTATCATATGAATCTCTCCAATACCACTTGCACCTAAAGCAAACGCAAGAGAAGAACCAAGACCACCACTTCCAATAATGGCTATTTTTTTACTCTGTAGTAACTCTTGTGTCTCTTCTCCCCAGAGTTGTACCTGTCTATGAAAATATTGCATCATAAGTGAATCCTTTTGTTTATTGCTTCATTAAAGCCCCATAGTCGTCTTGCTTGCACTACATCTGTATGTGACATATCGACTATCATGAGTTCCTCTTTGTTCCCTAAGTGTGAGAGTATATCTCCATTTGGAGAGGCTAGAATAGAGTCTCCATAAAATTGCCATGAGAACTCTTTGTCCACATACTCGCCAATTCTATTAGCCCGTAAAATATAGCAGTTATTTGTAAAAGCTCGGCTACTTATAAGTGCTTTCCATCGTTCATATGACTCAAATGTTGAGACACTTGGTACTAAAATACAGTCAACTTTTTTACTACTAAGTAGTTGAAATAGTGCATCAAAGTGAAGCTCAAAACCACTTAAGAGAGCAAACTTAAAACCATCAACCTTAAAAACCATAGGTGTTTGCAATGTTGTAATGGCATTTGAAAAGAATTTTTCTTCATTCCAGTGTGTGTAATTTATAAGTATCTGTTGCTGATAATAAGAGGTAGAAGAGGGTGCAAATTTTGCAATAGTTTTATAGATCTCTTTTCTCTTTACAAGAATAAGTGGTGCTATAATTGTCATTTTATAAGTGGATGAAAGCTCTTTTAATACTTTTATTTGGTGTGAGGCTTGCTCTTTTATCATACTCACACTCATGTGCTGGAGCTCTTTAAAAAAAGGGTTGAGTACATACTCTCCAAGCACTAAAACTTTTACACCATTTTTATGTGCAATACGGATGTGGTTATAGAGTTTTGTAGAACTCATCCCTTGTGCATTTAACTGAAGAACAGCAACTCTCATTTAAGAAGCTTTTATCTCTTGAATTTTTATTTTTGCATCTTCAAGGATTTTACTTGCTTCATTAAGCTCTTTCATACCAGCTTCATATGCTTTTACACTATTTTCTAGTGTAATTTCCGGACTCATTAGAGTCTCCAAAGTCTTTTTTGCATTCTCAAGCTTCTGCTCAAAATTTATCTCTTTTTTAGCCATTAAGGATATCCTTTACATATGTGTCAAATTTTTCTAATTCTACGAGAAAAGCGTCATGTCCATAGTCACTATCTACATCGAAATATGTGTAGTTAGTATTGCCTGCTTTTTTTAACTCATCGGCGAGCTCTTTCATTTCAAAGTTTTTAAAAAGAAGATCATTTCTAAAGCTAATTAGATGCAGTTCTGCTGTAACACGCTTAAGTGCTTCACCTAATGAGTCAAATCCACGAGAGAGGTCATAAATATTTATTGCTTTTGTGATGTAAAGATATGCTAAGGGATCAAACCACTTTGTAAAGTTATACCCATTGTACTCTAAGTAAGACTCAACTTGAAACTTTCCAAAAAGTTCATAAAGACCATCTGTGAGTTTATACTCACGACCAAACTTCTTTCGCATGGATTCGTGAGAAAGAAAGCTAATATGCCCAGCCATACGACCAACAGCCATACCTGATAAACCTTGCTCT
>CAZMBK010000071.1:0-7145 GCA_964564315.1 uncultured Sulfurimonas sp. | reverse complement strand
ACCTTTGAAGATGAGTTTTATAAGTATGCTAAGAGTCGTGAGTTTAAGAAGGGAAGTTCTCCTTTTTATGCGGATGATCTGCTTAAATACTTTTATATCATAGTAGATGGTAGAATAAAAACATACCAGTACAATATTAACAATGACAAAGAGCAGACTATATTTATCTATAAACGTGGTGATATGTTTGATGTAATCTCTCTTCTTGATAATAAAGCACATGAGATTACCTATGAAGTACTTGAGGATTGTAAACTCCTTGAGCTTCCAATAGAGAGAGTTCGTTACTGGCTTAACAATGACATCACTTTTAACCAAAAGTTTTTTCCCTATCTCGCAGCACAGATGCGTCATACTGAAGAGCTAGCTACAGAACTCTCTATATACGATACAAAAGATAGACTCATAAACCTCCTCATTCAAAACCTCAACCCTGAGGACAAGTTTAAGTACAACCTTCTACAAAATCTCTCTAACTCTGAGATAGCAAAACTTATAGGTACTGTTCGCCATGTTATAGAGAGAACACTTAAGCAACTTAAACAAGATGAAATTATTCAAACAAAACGAAAAAATATCATCGTTACAAATTTTCAAAAACTTTTAGATAAAACTTCCCAGATGCTACTTAAGTAGTAAAGTTCCCTAAATGAAACGAAAAAAGAGCATAATCACCTCAAATATGGTATGATTGTAGAAAAGATGTTCTTATGGAAAAATGGATTTGGCAAAGGGATGAGTACCCTCACTTCACTTATAATAAAATAAAAATAAACTCTTTAGTAGAAAAAATATCACAAGAACAAGGCTATCTTATAGCTATGAGTGAAATGATGAATAGCCATACTATAATACAAAAACAGTTAGAAGCTTTAGAGAATGAAGCTATAAGTACAAGTGCTATTGAGGGTGAAGTTTTAAACCGAGATAGTGTAAAAGCATCTATAAAAAAGAAGTTTGGTTTTAGAGATATAGACTATAAAAAGATAGACCACTCAACAGAGTATCTTATAGAGGTACTTGTTGATGCAAACAGTAACTATGATGAAGATTTAACTCTTGAGCGACTCTTTGGCTGGCATAATGCACTTTTTCCAAAAGGTTATAGTGGATTTGTAAAGATAAACAGTGCTTCTTTTAGAGGTGAAGAGAGTATGCAAGTTGTCTCCGGTATAGCTGGTATGGAAAAAGTTTACTATGAAGCACCACCGAGAAAAAGACTAGATGATGAAATGGCTAGTTTTTTAGAGTGGTTCAATACAGAAGATACCCATATATTAAAAGCTGCTATAGCGCATCTTTGGTTTGTCATAATCCATCCATTTGATGATGGTAATGGTAGAATAGCTAGAGCTGTAACTGACTTAGTACTCTCCAAAATACAACAATCAAAAATCTCAAAAATCTACTCAATGTCAACTGCAATAAATGCAGATAGAAAAGGCTACTATAATGCCCTCGAATATACAACAGGATACATACAAAGAAGTGATAACTATCTTGATATAAGCCTATGGTGTGAATGGTTTTTAACCACACTACATACTACTCTTGTAGACACAAGAAAAAAACTCAACTACATCATAGATAAAACAAAGTTTTGGGATAAGTACAGAGATAGTAAGCTAAACACTAGACAAACAAAAGTGCTAAATAGAATCTTAGATGTTGGTGTTGAGAATTTTTTAGGAGACTTAAGTAAGAAAAAATACATCAAAATAGCAGACACAACTCCAAGTACAGCTTCTCGTGATATAGCTGAACTTTTAGAGATAGGATGCATAAAGAGAGTCAAAGGAAGTCAAGGGAGAAATATTCGGTATAAAATTATTGTGTAAGTAAAAGTTAAAACTAAAAAATGAAAAAACTTCCCAAATGCTACTTAAGTAGCAGAACTCTTTTTCAATTTTTTCTATCATTACGGTATAAAAAATTTAAGGAGTTAGTTATGTTACTTAGAAGATATACAAATCCAGTTAGAAATCACCAAAGAAGAGTTGACCTCTTTAATCAATTTTTTAATTCATTAGAAAATGAAGAGCCAAAAGAGGTTTTTGACTTTACACCCGCAGTCAATACAAGAGAAGGTAAAGAAGCATATCACATCGATGTGGATCTTCCAGGAATTAACAAAGAGGATGTAGATATAAATGTCGATAAAAATGTACTTACTATTTCAGGAAAACGTGAGGCAAAAGAGGAAGTTAAAGAGGAAAACTACTACCGTTTAGAGAGTAGTTATGGAACATTTAGTAGAAGTTTTACACTCCCTGAAAAAGTTGATATAGAAAATATTCGTGCAGCGAGTGATAATGGTGTTTTAGAGATTATTATCCCTAAACTTACAGTTTTAACAGATACAACAAAAAAAATAGAGATTCAATAAGTAATTACATAAATAATTTTTAGGAGGTTTATTATGGATTTAGTACAAACATCAAAAGAGTTAGCGAGTAAAGTAGAAGAGAATGTTGAAAAAGGTTTAGAGGTAGTTAAAGAGAGTTTTAATAATGTGGCATCACACTTACCATTTGCAAATCTAGCAAAAAACTCGAATGATACTTTCACTATTGAGGTGGATTTACCTGGTGTTAAAAAAGAAGATATAGAATTGAAGGTCGAAGATGACTTTTTAACTGTAAATGCAGTGAGACATTTCAAAAATGAAGTGACTGAAGAGGACTACTATTTATGTGAGTCTAACTTTGGAGTCATCTCAAGAAGTTTTGTACTCTCTGATAATATTAACAGAGATAAAATCGAAGCAAAATTTGAAAACGGAAGACTCTATCTTACACTTGAAAAAAGTGAAGATAAAAAGAGTAAAAACATATCTATTTCTTAGGAGAAACATTATGAAAAAACTACTACTATCACTTACAACAGCATCACTTCTAACAAGTGGACTCTTTGCAAGCAGTTCGCTTATGGACTCTGACTATGAGGCTGAGTTTAAGCAGATGCAAAACTATTTAGACTCTATGGTTTCAACACATCTCACACGAGCAAAAATAGCAAACTTAGGCTATCCTCGTGTTAATGTTCAAAACACAAAAGAGCACTACATCTATGAGTTTGATCTTGCCGGTGTACCAAAAGAGAACATTACACTCTCTATAGATGAGAACAATATGCTTAGCCTCTCTGGGAAAAAAGAGAGTAAACTAGAGGAGAAAAAAGATAAGTATGTCAAACAAGAAATTTTTTATGGAACATTTTCGCGTGTTATACAGCTCCCAGATGACATAGACCAAGAGAAAGTTGAAACAAAGTATGATAATGGTATTTTAAGAGTAACTATAGGTAAAAAAGCACCTAAAAAAGTGAAATCTAAGATATTAGAGATAAAGTAGTCTGCTTTTTTGCTAGAATTCTACTATGAATTCTTATAGAGATAAATTTAACCAAGCTATTACAAACACATTCTTCTCCAAACTTCCCCTTAATGAGCAAAAGTTCATTGAGGAGAAGTCCCACCATTTTAAATTTTCACTTCAAGAGATCAAACAGATTATAAATATCGCTCGTGATTTGGAGATGTGGAACGAACCTACTTTAGAGAAAATATTTCCAGAACATGATCAAAGAAAAGTTGTATTTGCACGTCTTAGAAAAAGCTATGAGGCGATAAGAGATAAGAAAAACTCTTATGATGGCTTTGAGCTTAAGAACATTCCTAAGGAGCAGAAGTTTACTTTTAAGGTAGCTGAGAAACAGGGCTTTGGTCTTGGACTCTGTCCTGTAGCAAGTGAAAAAACACGATGCTGTAACCTACTCACTCTCGATGCCGTTGAGTCTTGTGGATTTGACTGTTCCTACTGCTCTATTCAAAGTTTTTACAATCAAAACACTATCACTTTTGATAGTAGCTTTAAAGATAAACTCCTAAATCTAAACCTTGATAAAAATAAAACTTATCACATAGGGACAGGACAAGCATCGGACTCTCTTATGTTTGGTAATCGTGAGGGTATTTTAGATGCTCTTTTTGAGTTTGCCTTTGCGAATCCCCATGTTATTTTAGAGTTTAAAACAAAGTCAGACAACATTAAGTACTTTTTAGAAAATGATTGTCCTAAAAATATTCTTCTGACTTGGAGTCTCAACACTCCTACCATTATAGAAAACGAAGAACACCTTACCGCTTCACTCGACAAACGCATAAATGCAGCAAGAAAAGTGGCAAACAAAGGCATAAAAGTCGGTTTTCACTTTCACCCTATCGTAGAGTATGAAGGGTATTTAGAGGAGTATAAAGAGGTGTATGAGAGACTTTTAAATACATTTGAGTCCTCAGAAGTAGCACTTGTGAGTTTTGGAACACTTACCTTTATAAAACCTGTTATAAAACAGCTTCGTAACCGTGAGTTTAGAACAAAGATTACACAAATACCTCATGTAGATGCGAGTGGAAAGACATCTTACCCCGATACTACAAAAGAGGAGATGTTTAAACATGCCTATGAGTCATTTAAACCTTGGCATCATAAAGTGTTTTTTTATCTCTGTATGGAAGAGCACCAGATGTGGGCAAAAACTTTTGGCTACCAGTATGCAACAAACAATGACTTTGAGCATGCTATGCTTGGAGCATACTCTCAAACACTTGGTCAAGACTACTTACTATAGGAAAATTATGAACACACAAACAAAAGAGAACTATTTTTTATCACAACCACACCAACCATTTTTTTTACTTGGGATTATAAATGCTATTGTTATGATGCTTCTTTTTGCTCTGAGCTACAAAGGTATCTTAACACTGCAAATAGACTCACAAGCTTTTCATGTCTACTCACTTACCTATCTTGTTTTTAGTAATGTTTTTACAGGTTTTCTTTTTACGACCTTTCCTCGTTTTAATCAAACCCAAGTAATAGAGAAGAGTTACTACACTAGACTCTTTTTTGCACAGGCAGTTACCTCACTACTGTTTATACTCACGGCTTTCACATCTGCCATTGCAACTTCTTTTACTATGTTTCTTATCTTCATTACTCAGTTTTTTATAGTAAAAAAACTGCATCAGATTTATAAAGAGGGACAAGCACCCGATAAGAGTGACTCTTTTTGGATTCTAAGTGCTAGCTACTTTGGACTAGGGGCAAATGCTTTATTTGTAATAGCTCAGTTTTTCCCTCCTCTTCTCCCTATAGCTATAAACATTGCATTTTATCTTTACCTTATTTTCTTAGCTTTTAGTGTAGGTCAAAGAATGATTCCTTTTTTCTCTCACTCTTTTGCACAAAAAAACGAGAATTTTGTAAAAATAATTTTTATTCTCTTTCTTCTTAAATCAATCTTCAGTGCAACAGAACTTAAAATTGGTGAAATTATTGTAGATCTTTTACTCGCTACATATATGGCAAAAGAGTTTTTACGCTGGGAACTTCACCCTTTTAAATCCCCTGCTATTCTTTGGGTACTTCATCTAGCACTTGCTTGGTTACCCCTTGCATTTTTACTCTCTGCTTTAAGCCTAAGTGCTGAACTATTTTTAGAGACCTCTTTTTACTTCTTAAACATTCACCTCTTAGCCATAGGTTTTTTAACCACTCTGCTTATAGGTTTTGGAACACGTGTCACACTAGGACACTCAGGACAACCTCCTCATGGAGATGCAATAGCAACAAAAATATTTCTCTTTATTCAAGTAGTAGTTCTTGGGCGTCTACTCTTTAGTTTGAATGTCGCATTTGGATGGGGACTTGGCTTTTTATTTGATATCTCTTTTTCTCTTTGGCTAGTTCTTTTTCTCTGGTGGGGTACTCGATATGCAAAAGTATTGCTCTTTGGAACAAAACTTCAAAAAAGTTTATAGGTATTTAATGAAATTTCTCTTAATTCTTACTCTATTTTCTAGCTTACTATTCGCTAAAGATCATAAGCTAGAGCTTGGTATAGCGGCTGGTGCACTTTACTACCCAAACTATATTGGCTCAAAATCTTCTCATGTTCTTGTAACACCACTCCCATACATCCGTTATAGAGGTGATTGGTTTCGTATAGATGAAGATGGACTGAGTGGAAAACTCTTTGGGATTAATGGATTAAGGATTGATCTTAGTGTAAGTGGAGCACTCCCTGCGCAGAGTGAAACAAATGATGCGAGAGAGGGTATGCCTGATCTTGATTTAACGGGAGAGATTGGTTTTCAGCTTGTTTATAAACTCTATGAAAATGCACCACAATGCTTGGAGTTTGAGTTTCCTCTTCGTGCTGTTTTATCCTCAGACTTTACAAATCTTAAGTACCGAGGCATAGTCTCAAATCCACAACTCAAATACTCTCTCCGATATACAGATTTTAAATGGACATTTCGTTTGGGTGCTGTTTTTGGTGATGAAAACTATAACAACTACTACTATGAAGTTGCAAAAGAGTATGCAACGCCTACCCGAAATGCATATAGCTCCTCCACAGGTTTTGCTGGATACAGAGGAAGGATTGGTATGACCCATGAAAATGGGAACTGGTGGTACGGTGCTTTTGTCTCCTACTTTAACATTAAAAATGCAGTTTTTAGTGACTCTCCACTTGTTGAGACAGATCACTCTCTCTACAGTGGAGTTTCAGTTGCTTATATTTTTTATACTGAGTAAGAGAGCATAATCTATATTATTTTGATACAATGCGACTCAATAAAAATATGAAGGTAAGTTTATGAGTAAAAATGTACTCCTCCTATGTAATGACAACAGTTCTCTCTCTATCATAGCAGAGGCTGTTTTAGCTAAATACCTCAAAGGTGTAAAAACTTTTAGTGCAGGTGTAAAAAAAATAAAATCCCTTAACCCTGATGTAAAAAAAGCACTACAAAAAGATGGCTCTTGGAGTGATTCATTTCATGCGAAAGCTTTTGAAACCCTAGCCGGTGACTCTTTTGACCTTGTTATTATTCTTACAGACCTCTCAAGTAAACAGACTCCTGAGTTTGATGAGAACACAATAGTGATACAGATAGAGTATGAAGAGCCAAATTATGCGAACTCTACAAATATAGAACGCTTTATAAAAACTATAAAAATGGAGCTGATCCCCATTACAAGAGATATACTTGAACTCTAAATCGTGATATAATACGATTAAAATTACAAGACGGAAAAACCAATGACAACAAATACACAAAGTTACTTTTTAGAACT
>CAZMBK010000070.1:0-7292 GCA_964564315.1 uncultured Sulfurimonas sp. | reverse complement strand
TAATATAAGAACCCAAATAACCACAAAGGTATGACATTATCATAACCACTCTCTATATTATCCATCGCTATATATGCTTTACTTATACCTTCTATCTGCTTTTTATCTTTGCTCTTTCCACCTATCTCTATAGTATACTTTTCATCTATTAAAAAATCTCCACTCAAAGCGTTATGCACAGTGTGCTGAGATACAAGTTGTGATATAAAAAAGCTCTCTCGTAGACTTCCTCTATCAGCATTGGCACATAAAACAGTAAAAAGATTAGGATTACTCAAAAGAATTTTAGGTGCTTTGTTGAGTTGGTTTTGTTTGTTCTGGTAAACTATGAGTTCAAGTAAGGCACCTTTTTGCATGTATGTTAAGTACTTAGAGAGTGTAGCCCACGATATGTTAGCATCATTTGAGAGTTTTGATTTGTTTATCTCATAGGGAGTGAGTGTACATAAAAGACTTAAAATCTTTTTTAAAGTATTTTGCTTGAGAACATCAATCTTAAATATATATGTTAAATCAGACTCTATAGTAGTGTTGATGACCTCTTGAAGTCGCATAGTATAATCATTCACAGACTCTTTAAAAAATGGGTAAGCCCCATACTCTTTATAGTAGCTGAACAACTCTAAAGGTTTTACCTCTTGCATTATCTCAAATGCTATATCTTCATGGTTTTCCAAAAGCTCTTCTAATGAATAACTTTTAAATTCTAAACCATTTTTTAGAGCTATAAACTCTCTAAAGGAGAGAATAGGAAGTGTAAATATAGTTGCACGCCGGCTCAAGTCACCTTTGTTATGGTCAAGTAAAATAGCACTTGACCCACTAAAAAGTACTTGTATATCTAAAAAATCATAGATTGATTTTAAATGTATGGAAAAGTCATCCATCTTATGAATCTCATCTACAAGAAGTAACTTCCCACCAAACTGTGAAAACTCTGTTGCTATCTCAAAAAGATCTTCTCCAGCCATAGCAGCAGTATCACAACTAATATAAAGAATCTGAGATGCTTTATGAGAAGAGACTTTAGCTGCTTGGTGCAAAAGAGTTGTTTTACCAGAACCTCTTGCACCTTTTATGCCAATAAGCTGTGTATCAAAGTCTATCTTATGAAAAAGACTTCTATGGAACTTTGAACTCTTTTTAGAGAGCCAAGATTTTGAAAGTTTCTTTAAAATAGGTTTCATAAAATACTCCATTTACTATTAAATGTATTTTATAGTAAAATCGCTTAAATTTTCTTTGGTAATGCTTATAACCCTTACCTTAGTTTTACACCATTTTCTAGGTACTCTAGTTCTTCATCATTCACAGTTGCTACTCTTTGAGATATTCGACTTTTAGAAACACTTGTCCTTATCTTTTAGAAAGAGCTTATGATTTGAAGTGTAATTTATAAAATACTATCTCTAAGAGCATTTCTAGTTGCTCTATCAACAAGTGTAAAAATATTATCTATCTCATTTTTGGTAGAGGTCTTCTTATGACCTTGAATTTTAATGAACTCACAATCGAATGTATCTATAATCTTGAAAAAAACTTTATAAAGTTCATGGTTCTTTATCACGGTACCTTTACTTGTCATATAACTATTTTTTTCAAACTTTTCTCTTCTCTCTTTGAGTCCTATAATATTTTGACAGTCGGTATAAATTACCACTTTAAAGTTTGTTAGATCAGAAGCAGTTAAAGCCCACAAGAGTGTTTCTAGTTCTAATTTTGTAGAAGAAGTATTGATAAATTTTTTGAGTTTTATTTTCGTTTCTTTTGCATAAAGGAAGTCTAGTTTATCGAGGAGCAAATAAGCTCCAAAGCCTACTCCACTTTGAGGATTAACACTTCCGTCGGTAAATAAGTAAATTTGTGTTTTAGTTGCATTCATATCCTATTGTACACTAAAATAGCTACTCAAAATTTAATTACTTTACAGATTCTTTTAAACATAACAGCCATGCATTCATGTTTACTTAACTTATGATTTAAAAGTTTTAACATCCTTATCATGATGCAGGTTTAAAACAATTACTTTAAGGATAAGTCCTATACAATGTCTATGAGTAATAAATAAATCAAAGGAAGAATTATGGCAAAAGGTAAAGACAGTCAAAAATCAGTTAAGAAAGCACCAGCAAAAACTTTAAAAGAGAAGCGTAATGACAAAAAACTGAAAAAAAATCAAGGTTAGGATTACGAATGGCTAAAACAAATTATAGTTATGCAAAGCATACACGTGAAATAGAAAAAGAAAAGAAGAAAGAAGAAAAGCGTAAGAAAAAATTAGCTCAAAAAAATGATGAAATATCAGATGAAGAGAGAAGTAATACAGAAAAGTAAAACTTTAAAATACTATAAAGTTTAAAAGAGAGATTTCGAAAAGTATGAGCGGATAAACCGCTCACATAAAGATTACAGACCTGTAACGTTTTCTGCTTGAGGACCTTTTTCGCCTTCACCAATTTCGTAAGTCACTTTTTGACCTTCATTTAGTGAAACACGACCATGACCTGAGTTGTTAACTTGACGGAAATGTACGAATATATCTTTTCCACCATTTTCTTGTTCGATAAAGCCAAAACCTTTATCTTCGTTAAACCATTTAATTGTACCGTTTACTAATGTTCCCATTGTAATTCCTTTGTGTTTGAATACACCACATTTCTGAGGTGAGTTAAAAGTTAATATTAAGATGTAACTCAAATTATTTTTAATTGATGGAAGTATAGCTAAATAAAAATAAAAAACATACTAATACAGGAAATTTCTTAATAATAAATCCAAAGTTGCATTTATAATATATTTACAGCACAATATAAAAATAAAAAATTAAGGAATATTACATCTTTTATTTTTTAAATTTTGGTCTCTAAAAAAAAGTGTTTTGAATTAAGTATATTTTAGATATTATGATGTACAAGTGAGATAGAGAGGTAGGTTTATTATGAAACATATAGTTATTATATTGTTATTTATAGGGAGTTTGTTTGCAAAGATTCCTGATGTTGTTCCACTTTCTTGGCTTCAAACACACTATAAAGACTCAAACTTGGTTATTGTAGATGTTAGAGATAAAGAAACATATAGGAGAGGACACCTCAAAGGTGCAGTAAGTGTTCCTGTTTTCGACAAGCTTTTTTATGGAAAAACAATGATTATTCCACCTCTCTCAAAATTACAAAAACTCTTTAGTAATGCAGGTATAGATAATAAAAGTAAAATTCTTGTTTATGGAGGAACTAACCCTATCTGGTCTGCTCGCTTTTACTGGATAAGTAGAGTTTTAGGTGCAGATAATGTTGGCATACTCAAAGTAAGTTATAAAAATTGGGAAAAAAACAGATTTCCAATCTCAAACATAGATTTCAAACCTATACATAAAAATTTCACACCTAAAATAAACAACTCATTTTTAAAAACAAAGCTTGATGTACTTACCTCTTTAAATAAAGCTTATATCATCGACGGTAGACCTACTCAGTTTTACGTAGGGGAAAAATCTCATGCAAAGAGGTACGGACATATAGCTCATGCCATCAATCGTGCGGGAAGCTTAACCTATGAAACAAAAGGTGTGCATAGCTCCATAAAAGATTTTGATACACTCAAAAAAATCTATAAAGATTTAGACCATAAAAAACCTATTATACTCTATTGTGAAGATGGTGCGGATGCGGCTATGAATTTTTTAGTACTTAAAAAACTTGGCTACAATGCTTCTGTATATGATGGCTCTTGGCTTGAATGGGGCAACGATAAACACCTTCCAATAGAAAAAGGTCATAGGAATAAGTAACTATGCAAACATCAGTTTATAAAGGTTCTATTCAAAAAAAATTTATAAAAGCAATTTTTTTCCTTATCTCTTTCATTGTTTTAACAGGGTACATATTTTTTATTAGCTGGTACATTTACAAACAGAATGATGATCGTATCTACTTAGCACAGAGCATGACAAAAGTTTTATCACAAGACTTTGTACGACTTATTTTGTTAGATGATATCAATACTGCTACAGATATAACAACAAAGCTACAAGCACTTACAAAAATTCAAAAAGTGGTTTTATATAATAAAGAAAAAAAGAAAATTTTCAAATATAGCACTGAAAAAAAACTCCCTCAAAATGAGATTTTTACAACAACTACAGAAATGATATATCATGGTGACTCTTATGGGGAACTCTATTTTGAGCTAAGAGTAGAATCACTCTTAGAAATTTTAAAAGATGACTTTATCTATCTATTTGCTTTGCTTTTACTTTTTTTAAGCATATCCTACCTTTCAGTCAAGTTTTATGCCAAGAAATTCACACAGCCAATTCTTTATCTCGTTGATTTTTTAGAAAAAGTTGAACTCAATAATAAACTCATTCATTATAAAATAAGCTTTAAGTATGATGATGAGTTTGGAAAACTTTATGAAGAGATAAACTTTTTATTTACTAAAATGGTTGATTACTTACAACAAAAAGAAAAAGCAGAAAAAGAGTTAGCAATCTCTACACAATACGATCCCCTCACAGGACTTCTCAATAAAAATGGTTTTACAAATATGTTAACAGGACTTCTTCAAAAAGATACCTCATATTTTAATATGATGTTTTATATAAAACTTACAAATTTAAAATCTATTAATCATGCCTATGGTTATAAATATGGTGATTTTATTCTTAAGAAATTAGCAACAATTATTAAAGAAAACTTTAGTGATAGTGAACTAAGTGCTCGAATGGGTATGGGTGATTTCATTCTCTATTATCAAAATAAAAATAGAGATAAAAAAGTCGTACTACAAGAAGCACAGAACATCGCTGATGCTCTTCTTGGTATTTTAGCAAAAACATTTAATATAAATGGCACACTCATAAAAACTGAGGCACATATTGGTATTGATATATCTAACAATGAAAAAGATCCTCTTAAAGTACTCAGGCATACCAATATTGCATTAGAAATTGGAAGAAAGAACAATCAAGAAATTGTCTATTTTGATGTAACAAATGAAAATGATGAAAGAGATATTTTAAATGTTTCTGAGGGATTACTAATCGCTTTACAAGAGAAACAGCTTGAGCTATTTTACCAACTACAATATAATCAAAACAAAGAAATTACTGGAGCAGAAGCTTTAATTCGATGGAATCATCCAAAATTTGGTCTTTTAGCACCCTATAAATTTATACCAATAGCAGAACGTACAGATTTAATAATAACTATAGGAGATTGGGTTTTAGATGCTGCTTGCAAGCAACTCAAACTCTGGCAAGATGATGAAAAAACAAAAGAATGGATTATAGCTGTCAATGTCAGTGCAAAACAATTTAACAAAGAGAACTTTGTAGAGAATGTAAAAAAAACAATCACTCACTATAATATAGACCATACAAAACTTAAACTCGAACTACTAGAAACACTTTTTGTAAAAGATCAAAATTTAGTTGCTTCTAAAATGAAAGAACTTAAAAAATTAAATATTAAGCTCTCTTTAGATGATTTTGGAACAGGCTTTTCATCCCTTCAATATCTTAAAATATTTCCACTTGATCAGATAAAAATAGACCAATCATTTGTTATGAATATGTTTACTAATGAAAAAGATATTCAAATTATAAAATCCATCATCTACTTAGGTTCACTTTTAAAAATAGATATTATCGCGGAGGGTGTTGAAGAGAAAGAGCATTATGAAAAACTCAAAAAGATTGGCTGTCAACATTTTCAAGGGTATTATTTTGCAAAACCAAAAAGTATCAAAGATTTAGATTTCTAAAAATCCTACTTAAACGAAAAAAAGGGTTAGAACCGAAGTCCTAACCCTAAGATATTAAAAGAAAAAATTAATCCTAAAGGATTAACCCATTTGTGCAGCAACTTCTGCAGCAAAATCATCTTCTTTTTTCTCAATTCCTTCACCAACTTCAAGGCGAACAAATTCAGTAATTTCAGCAGTACCACCAGCAGCTTTAGCAGCTTTTTCAAGTGCTTGTGCAACTGTTAGTTTGTCATCCATTACAAAGTTTTGGTCAAGAAGACACTGCTCTTTATCTAAAGTAGTGTTATCAGAGATAAAACGAGCTAAAGATCCAGGAACAATTTTATCCCAGATTTTTTCTGGTTTACCTTGTTCTTTAAGAGTAGCTTTTATGTCAGCTTCAGCTTGTGCTAAAACTTCTTCAGTAATCTGACTCATAGAGATATAAGTAGGTACATTTTTAAGAGTTTTTCCTAAACGTGTAAGCTCTTCATTCTCTTTTTTAATAACTTCAATACGACCAACAGTTTCAGAAGTAACATAAGCAGCATCTAAATCTTTGTAAGAAAGAGTTAAAGGTTTCATAGCAGATGCATGCATAGCAACTTGTTTCATAAAAGGTCTTAAAGCTTCAGCAGTTTTTTCACTATCACATTTTGCAGTAACAGCAACTGCAATACGATTGTTTGAGTGAATGTAACCATTTAAAGCAGTAGTAGCATCAGCAGTTAAAGTATTGAAACGTCTAAGTTCAATTTTTTCACCGATTTTGATTACTTCAGCTTGAAATTTTGCTCCAAATTCTGATGCACTAAATGCAGCTACATCAGCTGGTTGATTGTCAAAAATTTCTTTTGTTGTATCTTGTACTAAGTTTTGGAAACCCTCATTTTGAGCAACAAAGTCAGTCTCAGAGTTAATTTCGATAACAGTAGCTTTAGAAAAATCATCAGCGATAACAATTCCACAAAGACCCTCAGCAGCAACTCTATCAGCTTTTTTAGCCGCTTTAGCGATACCACGTTCTTTTAAAAGTTCAGTTGCTTTTGCCATGTCTCCATCAGCTTCAACAAGAACTTTCTTACAATCCATCATAGGTGCATCAGTAGCAGAGCGAAGCTCTTTTACCATTGCTGCTGTAATAGCCGCCATGATTATGCTTCCTCTGTAGCTGCTACTTCTTCAGTTGCAGCTTCTTCAGTTTGCTCTTCTTCTGCTGGTGCATCTCTTAACGCTTTACCTTCGTTAATTGCTGCAGTCATTTCACGACAGAAAAGTTGAATAGAACGGATAGCATCATCATTACCAGGAATTGGGTAAGTGATAAGATCTGGATCACAGTTAGTATCAAGTGGTGCTACAACTGGAATGTTAAGACAACGAGCTTCTAAAACAGCGATGTGCTCTTTTACTGCATCTACAACAAAAAGCATATCAGGAAG
The DNA here is from genome assembly GCA_964564315.1 of uncultured Sulfurimonas sp. GTDB lineage: Bacteria > Campylobacterota > Campylobacteria > Campylobacterales > Sulfurimonadaceae > Sulfurimonas. Next base: position 102 of record CAZMBK010000070.1, on the reverse strand, counting down.
TTTTTTCATATTACGGATACCACCGAAATATGCTTCTAGTTTTACTTTTTGACGAGCAAGCATAAGTGCTTCTTTCTTAGTAAGAAGATCAATTTGACCATT
>CAZMBK010000069.1:4531-7347 GCA_964564315.1 uncultured Sulfurimonas sp. | reverse complement strand
AGGATAAGAGTATGAAAATTTTAATAGTAGATGATGCAAAAGAGACAAGAGAGAGTTTACATAATATTATTAAATTAAAAATAAATGCTTCATATGAGATTGCAGAAGCAGAAGATGGTCTTGAAGCTTTAGGTCTTGTTGACTCTTTTAAACCAGATATTGTTTTAACAGATGTTTTAATGCCTAAAATGGATGGTATTCGTTTTACCTCCATACTTAAATCACAAAGTGAAACAAAACATATATTTATTGCAGCTATTACAGGATTAAGTGGAGAGGAACAAGTCGAGAAAATATATGCGAGTGGTGTTGACTTTTATATAGCAAAACCATTCCAACTTGATGATATTGTAGCAAGATTAAAAGTTATTACATCCTTAATTACAAAAACGAGTAGTATTCCTGATGAAAAACCAACAGTAGTCTATAACTGTTTTAAAGATGAGTATATAAAACACTATTTTACTACCTTTTCAATTACACAAGAGAATGATATATTTTTGATTTTTGATTATTTCTCAAAGCAAGATATTCATTACAACTCCATAGTCTTAAAAGATTTTATGGTAACACTTGTAAAAACATACCGAAAAATGGAGAGTAAAGATAAAAGTTTTGATCTTATTATTGAAGAGTCAGAATCATACATATATATTACTGTTCGTTACGCCTCTTTTATATCGGCAATAGAGCAGTTAGTTGGTAAACATAGTTCTCTGCTTGAGTATAAAAGAACTACACAGGCAGTATCTTTTCGTATAAATATTAACTCCTTTATACAAACTCCAGAACAAAAACTACAAGCTGAGGCAAATGAGTATCAAAATGAACTTATGTCTGCGACTGAGTTGATGATAATTAGTTCAGATGATTTAGAAATATATGTAGATGAGTTAGAAGAGGCTCTTCTTGATTATAAATCTCTCTGTAAAGATGACAATAAATACAATGTTTCATTGTACTTAACACTTACAACACTCTTTGATCAGTATACGCGTATATTTAAAAAAGTACCTGAGTTTGAGAGGGTATCAATTGCCCTTCAAAGTGTAGCTGCGGTAATACAAGCTTCAAAAAACAAAAAGTTTAATAAAGCAGAGAATACAGATGTGATTCGATGTATTGAGGATTTAAATACAACTATTGAGGTATGGATTCAAAAAGTTATTATAAATCAAGATGCAACAGATGTACATTTTAGCGATCATAAAATTATGAGTCACTGTAGCTTAATTGAAAAAAGTTTTAACTAAAAATTATATGAGGAGTCTATTATGAAAATTATATTTGTTGATGATAGTACAATTGTTTTACATACACTAAAGACTTTAGTACAAGAGATGATAGATTCAGGGATGATAGAGTGTGATTTTTTCAACGATTCTTTAGCTGTTAAAAAGATGCTTCAAGAAGAAAAATTAGAGTATGACTTGATATTTGTAGATATAAATATGCCAAATGTAACAGGGTATGAACTAGCAAAATGTGCAAAGAACATAGATAAGTATAGATTTAAATCTATTATTGCGATTACATCAGAGTTTTCAGAAGAGGCAAAAAAGTATGGCGAAGAAGCAGGAATTGATGGATGGTTTATAAAATCTATTACACAAGACTCTTTACAATCCTCAATCGTAGAGATGATAAAACAACTTTATAAAGCATAAGAGGCATAGATAAGATGAAAACTATAAAATTATTTATTGTTGATGATTCTGCAATTGTTCGGCAAACCATCTCTAAGTTAGTTGAAAATGAGTCCGATATTGAGCTCTTAGGTGTTGCGGCTGACCCTATTTTTGCTATGAAAAAGTTTCAAAGTATAGGGTTGCCAGATGTTCTCATATTAGATATTGAGATGCCACGTATGGATGGAATTACATTTTTAAAACGCATTATGAGTGAAAATCCAATAGCCACAATTATCTGCTCCTCTTTAGCCCAATCAGGAAGTTCAAAGGCCATTGAAGCACTTCAAGCAGGGGCAGTGGAACTTATAGCAAAACCAAATCTTCAAACAAAAGCTTTTTTAGAACAGTCCAAGGAGAACTTACTTAACTCAATTCGTGCAGCATCTAACGCTAAAGTAAAAAAAATTGTTAGTAAAAAAAATATGCATGTAAAAGAGATAAGTAGAGGTACGGACAGTATAGTTCTTCAAAAAAAATCTTTACCGGCAATAGGGGGACAAAAAGTTATTGCTATTGGTTCATCCACTGGTGGTGTTCAAGTGATAGAAAAAATTCTTACTTCTCTTCCTGCTATAACAGTTCCCATCTTAATAACGCAACATATGCCAGCAGGCTTTACTGCTTCTCTTGCCAAAAGATTAGATGCTATTTCAAAACTCAGTATAAAACAAGCTGAAAATGGCGATGAACTCTCTGCTGCAACTGTATATATTGCCCCTGGTGATAAGCATATGTTAATTAAACGAGTTGGATTAAAGTATAGTATTAAAATTACAGATGGACCTAAGGTTTCGCATCATAGACCAAGTGTTGATGTTCTTTTTCGCTCTTTTGCTAATGAAGTAGGGAGAAGTGGTGTGGGCATAATTTTAACAGGTATGGGAAGTGATGGCTCTCATGGAATGAAAGAGATGTTTGATGTTGGGGCAAAGACATATGCCCAAGATGAGAAGAGTTGTGTTGTCTATGGTATGCCAAACGAAGCTGTCAAACTGGGTGGTGTTGCTCACTCTTTAGATATAAGTGGAATTATTGAGTTAATTCAATCTATACGGTGATAAATATGTTAACAAAACATGAAGAGATAACTTGTAATCGCTATAGGATCTTTACAAAGCTTGCAAT
>CAZMBK010000069.1:0-4431 GCA_964564315.1 uncultured Sulfurimonas sp. | reverse complement strand
TGGAATAATTTTACTTGTAATTTTATTTTTACAAATGTTCTCTTATATTGGAACAAAATTTACAGATTATGAACTCTTTATAATTCTTTGTGTCTACTCTATGCTTTCATATTTGATGTACTCTTTTCAAGAGGAGGTTGATCTTTATGTTCAAGAGCTTAACGACTTAAATAACTCTCTTGAACATAGAGTTCTGGATGAACTTGAAAAAAATAAGAGAAAAGATACTATTTTAAATATTCAGTCTAAGCAGGCTCAAATGGGAGAAATGATCTCTATGATTGCGCATCAATGGAGACAACCTTTAAATGCGATAAGTGCAAGTGCTATTAAGTTACGATTAGAGTATGAGATGGGTGTTTTAAACAAAGATAGTATTAAAGAGAGTAGTGACTTTATTCAAAATAAAACACAAGATATGTCTGAAATAATTAACACATTTTTAGATTTTTCTAAACCAGATTTTCATGATGAAGCATTTACTATTAAGTATGTTCTCTCAAGAGTTATGAAAGTTATTCATACTCAGTTTGAGTTGCATGCTATTGAGATAGAGCTAGTCTATGATAAAGAGTTTCAAAACAGAGATATTCTTGGTTCTAAAAATCTTTTAGAGCAAGTTATTTTAAATCTTCTTATAAATGTTAGAGATGCTTTTGATGAGAAAAAAAGAGAAGATAAAAACAAAATTTACATTATTATTGATAAGTTTGGAACTATAAATATTAAAGATAATGCTGGAGGTATTCCTTTAGAAATACTCGATAAGGTTTTTAATCCTTACTTTACAACAAAAGAAGAGGGAAAAGGTACTGGACTTGGTCTTTATATGAGTCGCAAAATTATGAGAGAGAATTTTAGAGGAGATCTTTTGTATAGCCCAATAGAGGGTGGAAGTTGCTTTAAAATAATTTTTGAAAAAAATAGAGATAAGGAGTTTTAAAATGTATGATACAGATAGAATAAAAGAGTTATGCTCTAACTTTACAGTTTTACTTGTAGATGATGAAGAGGGAGCAAGAACTCAGGTTTACAATATTTTGATTCTTTTTTTCTCAAAAGTTTATACTGCAAAAGATGGTATTGAAGCTTTAAAAGTTTACAAAAGTAATTCTATAGATTTAATTATTACCGATTTAACTATGCCTCGTATGTGTGGTTTTGAACTAATAGGGGCACTCAGAGAGATAGATGCTCAGCAAAAAATTATAGTAATGTCGGCACATACGGAAACAAATATTATAGTAAAAGCAATTAAAATGGGTGTTGATGGTTACATATTAAAACCTATTGATGCCCTACAGATGTTTGAGTCCATTGAGAAAGCTGCTCTCTCTTTAGAGATGCATAGAAAAAATGTATCTTATCAAGAGAAGTTAAAGAGTAGAGTAGATACACAAGCACAACAGCTCATTGAGCAACTCGAACATGATGCATTAACAGGACTTCCAAATAAGGAAAAATTGAACATAGATGTTGAAGATAAAAAGTTTAATGAGATAATTTTACTAAATATTGATAATTTTACACAGATAAATAGTACTTATGGATATGAAGAGGGTGATCTATTGCTCAAGCAGATTGCAGAGTTTATATCGGAGATAGCTGATGATCGAACATATAGAGGGAATGGTGATGAATTTTTTATTGCTCTTGAGTCATCCACACCAGAGGAAGCTTTAGTCCTTGCTCAAGAGATAAAACAAAAAGTCTATACAAAGCGTTTTACTGTAAGTGCTACTGCAGTTCGGATTACATTTTCTATGGGTATTGTTACCCTAGATCCAAGTGATAAAGAGATTCCTTATTCAAAAGCACAGCTTGCTATTACCGATATGAGGAAACTGCATAAAAATGTTATAGGGCATTATCATAAACACTCCAAAACAGAAAATTATCAACAGCAGATGCATAAGTGGGCACACAAGGCAAAGTTAGCACTTGATTTTGATCTTTTAGTCCCTTATTATCAGCCAATTACAAACTTACATACAAATAAGATAGAGAAGTATGAGTGTTTAGCACGAATTATTGAACAAGAAAATCCAATAAGTCCATTCTATTTTATAGAACCAGCACGAATTGCAGGTATGGTTACTGATATTACACGTCGAATGATTGTCAAAGCTTTTGAGACATTTTCTAAATCTAAAAAAGAGTTCTCTATAAACATTACTGATGATGATTTTAAAGAGGAGTACCTTCTTGAGTATCTTCAGTATCAGTGTAGAGAGTTTGAAATAGAGCCATCTCAAGTTGTTTTAGAGGTGCTTGAAAATATTAGTGATTATGATGCAGAGCATGCAATTACTCAGATGGATGAGCTAAAAAGATTAGGTTTTCAGATCGCTATAGATGATTTTGGTGCAGAGAGTTCTAATTTTGCACGAGTACAGAAGTTAGATGTAGACTACATAAAAATAGATGGTGGTTTTATAAAAGATATAACCTATAATCAAAATAGTTTGGTGATTGCAAAGACTATAGTCTACTATGCTAAAAATAGTAACTTAAAAACCATAGCAGAGTTTGTTCATAATAAAGAGACATATGAGATAGTAAAAGAGCTTGGCATTGACTATGCACAGGGATATTATTTATCTGAACCATTAAAGGAGATATGATGAACATAAGTGAAGAACTAAAAAAATTGGCAGCGGATTTAACAGTTTTATATGTTGAAGATGAGGATGATACTCGCTCACAAATATCTCAAATATTACAACTTTTTTTCAAAAGAGTAGTTATAGGCACTAATGGAGAAGATGCTTTACAAAAGTATGAAAAAAATCATATTGATTTAGTGATGACCGATTTAACTATGCCAAAAATGGATGGTTTGAGTATGGTAAAAAAGATACGAAGTATAAATCCTAATCAACATGTAATTATATTAACCGCACACAATAGTAGTGAAAACTTAATGGAGACAATAGATCTGCAACTTGATGGATTTTTACTTAAACCTATTAAGATGGATAAGATGCTAGAACTACTTTATAAAGTCTCTCGTATAATTTTTTTAGAAAAGAATGAAGTAAAATCGTAGGAATATAAAATGTATACAATAAATCATAAATATAAAGACCATAAAATACTTGAAGAGTGGTTAAGTGAACATGAGTTTGCTACTAAAGATGAGTGTTTAGTGCAATTTTTTTGTGGTCAACCTACTAAGGAAACGATGCAAACTATGGCATCTTTGTTACATGCAAATTTACCAAAAGCACATGTTATTGGGGTGACAACAGATGGAGAGATAGATGGTGATGCAGTAACAATACAAGAGATAGTTGTAAGTGTTACAGTGTTTTTAAAGAGTAGTATCTCTTCTGTTTTGGTGGATTATAGTGAAGACTCTTATGAAATGGGGATGGAGATCGCTTCTCAGTTAGATGCTCCAGATGTAAAAGCAGTAATTTTATTTACACCAGCACTCAAAATAAATGGAGAACATTTCCTAAATGCAGTACATAAAGTATCTCAAGGTAAGTATCTAATATCTGGAGGCTTAGCTGGGGATAATGGAGCTTTTACTCAAACATATATTAGTCATCAGGGGAGAGTTGTTTCGGGTGGTGCAGTAGGAATTTCCCTTAAAGGAAAGGAGTTAAGTGTTAAAAATAGCTATCAATTTGGCTGGGATCCTGTAGGATTACCAATGAGAGTAACAAAAAGTGATGAAAATAGAGTATATGAACTTAACGATACTCCGATAATCGATATATATAAAAAATATTTTGGTAAAGAAATTGCACAACTTTTACCGATGATAGGGGTAGAGATCCCTCTTATTATAGAAAATAATAACTATAGTATTGCTCGTGCATGTATTAACCGTTATGAAGATGACTCTTTACTGTTTGCTGGTAATATGCCAGAGGGGACGGAGGTTCGTTTTGGTTTGGGTCGGGTCGATCGTATTTTAAAAAATAGTCGAGGTGTATGTGAAGAGTTTGCTACTACATGTAAACCAGAAACAATCTTTATCTACTCCTGTATGGCAAGACGAAGACTGCTTAAAGAACAGAGCTACATAGAGTTACTTACTATGGCTTCAAAGTCTAATGTCAGTGGATTTTTTACCTATGGTGAGTTTTATTCTGACACTAAAGGGAGTTACCTTTTTAATGAAACAATGACTATTTTAGCTCTGAGTGAATCGGGTTTTGAGGCTGATAGACCTACTAAAAAACTAGTTCTTGATCAAAATAATATTGATGAAAGCAGTAGAATGATGCATGCTTTAACCCATATGACTAATGTTATTGCAAGAGAGTGGCAAGAGAGACTTGATGTTGAGGTGAAAAAAAATAAAGAGAAAGAGAAAGCGAGTTTTCAAAAAAATAAGCTAGCCCAAATGGGAGAGATGATAGGTATGATAGCACACCAATGGAGACAACCCCTAAATGCAATAAGCGCAACAGGGAT
>CAZMBK010000068.1:0-7678 GCA_964564315.1 uncultured Sulfurimonas sp. | reverse complement strand
TTAAAGGAATGCGATATTTATGTGCTGATTTTATAGGAAGTGAATTTACTAAAGAGGAAAAAGCAATAGTTTCAGATGGAACTTTCATAAACTGCTATCTCTCTCCAAAAGATTATCATCGTTATCATATTCCTACAAATTTGAAGGTGATTAAAGCAGTGCATGTTCCTGGAAAATTTTATCCTGTGAATATACCATCACTTAAGAAGCGACTGAATCTTTTTATAGAGAATGAACGTGTCGTTATTCTTTGTGAAGCAAGTAATGGAAAACGGTTTTACATGGTGCTTGTCAGTGCTCTAAATGTTGGTGTTATGCAGGTAAGTTTTGAACCATTAATTCAAACAAATGCGATTGCCACAAGACCACAAACATATACGTTCAATAATTTACATCTCAATAAAGGGGATGATTTTGGATGTTTTGAGATGGGTTCAACGATTATAATTCTTGCTGAGAAGGATATGCTTGAAGTTAATGTCAAAGCAGGCAATAATGTAAAATTTGCTCAGACGATAGCAAAATTAAAGTAAAGATCTATGTTAAAGGCTGAGAAAGAGAAGTTTGTTGCACTTATTTTCAGTCAAGAGAAAGAGTTTGAAAAATATATATTAAATGTTCATAACAATGATGATAGAGTAGAGATTATGACAATTCTTTCCCAAAGAGTTATTCAATCTCTTTTAAAAGAGGAGTTTAATTTTTTGTATATGAAGAGTTTAGGTAATTTTCACTTCTCTTTAATTAAAAATATGCTTTTTATAGAGATATCTCATGAGTGGCTCTCTTATGCTCAAGGTGTATTAGCCTATACTCAAGAGGAGTCACTCTCGATGTTACAGGAGAAGAGTAAAGTAGTGTTTCTTATAACTCTTGTTAAAGAGTACTTTAAAAAATACAAAGAACTTTTTTTTCAAGATATAGCAGATAGTTTTATAATGCTTGTAAATAATATGCCATCTCAAATGCAGAGTAGTAAACTTATTGATGAAGTATTGGAGAGCGATTTTGTAAAGAGCGATAATGTGTTTGTAGTATTAAACTATAGCCAATTATGGTCAAGAGTACGAAATGCAAATGAGTTTAAAAAAGAAAAAATTTCTAAAATACAGATTAAAATTGCTGAAACAAAAGAGTCTGCAACTTTAAAAAAATATGAGTTGCAAGAGAGCATTCTTGATGAAAAACCTCTTGCCTATTTTGATGATGCAGTGATGCGTCTACGCAACACAATGGTTGCACATATGAAAGAGTTAAAAACTTAAACGTTAAATCTAAAGTGCATAATATCTCCATCTTGGACAATATACTCTTTACCCTCTAGTCTCATCTTTCCAGCCTCTTTAGCTTTCGCTTCACCACCAAGTGCTACAAAATCTTCATAAGCAATTACTTCAGCACGGATAAACCCTTTTTCAAAGTCATTATGAATAGCTGCTGCTGCACGAGGAGCAGTAGAATTTTGTTTTATTGTCCATGATCGTACCTCTTTTACACCAGCTGTAAAGTAAGACATAAGACCTAGTTTATGAAAACCTTTATGAATAATTTGTTCTAAGCCTGACTCCTCTACACCCATTTCAGTTAAAAATTCTTGAGCCTCTTCATCATCAAGACCAATAAGTTCCTCTTCAACTTTAGCACAAAGCTTGATAAGTTCACAGTTATTTTTTTGAGCATGCTCTTTGAGTGCAATGACGTACTCGTTATCCTCTAAAAGACCATCTTCATCAGTATTTGCACCATACATAATCTCTTTATCAGTTAAGAAACGTACTTCATTTACAAGTTGTGCATACTCATCAGTATCTGTTTTATCGTAGTTTCTTGCTAGATTTCCATCAGCTAAAAATTCTATTAGTTCTTCTGCAATTTCTAATGTTGCTTTTGCACTTTTATCAGCTTTTGCTTGTTTTTTAAGTCTGTCAATACGATTTGAAAGGACTTCGATATCGGCTAATATAAGCTCTCCCTCAATAATCTCAACATCACGAAGGGGATCAATGCTTCCCTCGTTATGAACAATATTTTCATCATCAAAACATCTAACAATTTGTAAAATAACTTCTGTCTCACGAATGTTAGAGAGAAATTTATTTCCAAGACCTTCTCCTTGAGAAGCTCCCTTAACAAGTCCAGCAATATCAACAAAATCTAAAGTTGAGTATTGAATACGCTCAGGATTAACAATTTTAGCAAGTTCTGCTAAACGCTTATCTGGTACAGGAACAACAGCCTTGTTTGGTTCTATCGTACAAAATGGGTAGTTAGCCGCCTCTGCATTTTGTGCCTTTGTCAGCGCATTAAAAGTTGTTGATTTACCTACGTTTGGAAGTCCTACTAATCCGATTGCTAATCCCATTTCTTCTCCGATGTATATTAATATTTTTATGTATTTTATCCCCATAAATAGGGAGTTTAACAGGTGTTTTAAGTATTGTACCAAACTATATCAGGAGTACTCTGTATAAGGTAGAGAATACAATATTAGACATCAAACTAGTTCGCCCTCAATCAATAGCTGATAAGTTCTTCTTAGATGATGACACTGTTAAAGTTAACGGAATTATACTATCTAAACCTTATAAATTGCAGATAACAGCAGTCTCTATTGTTAGGGATAAAAATAAAAAGAGAGTTAGAAGTATAGAATATTCTTCAACTTTAAAGTTTGTTATTGATGATGCAATAGCTAAGAGAATATTTTGGATGCAAGAATAGAACTAAAGTCAATACCTAATTATGATATGGACAAGAAAAAATTAATTTGCAGAGCTAGAATTACAAGTTAAGAGTGGTGATATTTTATTGCTCTTTTATATCACATTCATATCACTTTTACTTATTTTTTTGCCATAAAATTCATTATACAGCGTTTTTATTTTATCTTCATCTTTAGAAGCTATAATTGCCTTATAGTAAATGCCATGTGAGAAACACCCTAACGTGAAGGGTTTTAGTAGATTATAATTTTAAAGGATATAATTATGGAGTGTGAATTTCCAACTATTAATTCAAATAAAGAAGAAGTTAAAGAGATATTTGAGAGTGTAAAGAGTATTGCTGTTTTGGGACTTTCACCTGATGAAACGAAGGCGAGTCATAGAGTTGCTAAATATCTTCAAGAGGTTGGATTTAAAATAATTCCTGTTTATCCTAAAGAAGATTTCATACTTGGCGAGAAAGTTTACCGTTCACTTGCAGAAATTCCCCAAAGTGTCGATATGGTAGATATTTTTAGAAAGCCAGATGCCTTAGTCGCTATTGCCGAAGCAGCTATAAGCCGTGGAGATGTAAAAGTTTTTTGGGCACAACAAGGCATAGTAAATAATAAGGCTGCTGAGATGGCAAAAGAAGCAGGGATGCATGTTGTACAAAATCAGTGTGCTATGGTAGATCATAAAAATTTATAAGATATAGGTAGAATTATTGTTAAATTTAGAAAAAATATATGAAGCACAAGAACGTATAAAGGGTGTTGTTGTAAATACACCTCTTGCATTTGCACCTTATTTAAGTGAGATTAGTGAATGTGAAGTATTTCTCAAAAAAGAGAATTTACAAGTAACAGGGGCTTTTAAAATTCGCGGTGCTTACAATAAAGTGGCATCTTTGAGTAAAGATGAGAGAGATTGTGGTGTCATTGCTGCGAGTGCCGGAAATCATGCACAGGGAGTAGCACTTTCGGCATCGAAGTTTAATACAAAAGCTGTTATTGTAATGCCTGAATCTACACCACTTACAAAGGTAAACGGTGTAAAACATTTTGGAGCAGAGGTTATTTTACATGGTGCAAACTATGATGAAGCCTATGCTTATGCAAAAGAGTATGGTGAGCAAAATTCTATGACTTTTGTACACCCTTTTGAAGATGAAGCAGTTATTGCAGGGCAGGGAACTGTTGCTTTAGAGATTTTAGAGAAGTGTAGCGATTTAGATGCTATTGTTATTCCTATTGGTGGTGGTGGACTTATTGCTGGGATGAGTGAAGCCATAAAGAGTATAAATTCTAAAATTGAAATTATTGGTATTGCTGCGAGTGGTGCTCCTGCATTTAAAGACTCTTTTGAGAAAAAAACTCCTGTTGATAGTACAAGTGTCAGAACGATTGCTGATGGTATTGCTGTACGAGATACATCCTCTGTGACATTGGCATATGCTCTGAAAAATGTAGATAAAATTATAAGTGTAGATGATGAAGAGATAGCAAGTGCTATTTTATATCTTTTGGAAAAACAAAAACTTGTAGTGGAAGGTGCTGGTGCTGTTGGTGTTGCCGCACTACTTCACAACAAAATAGAAAATATAAAAGGTAAAAAAATTGCATTGGTCCTTAGTGGTGGGAACATGGATGTTACACTTCTTTCTGTTATTATAGAAAAAGGTTTACTTAAATCTCATAGAAAGATGAAAGTAACAGTAACACTTGTAGATAAACCAGGTTCTCTTATGCGTTTTACTGAGATACTCGAAGAGTTAAATGCAAATATAGTGCATATTTCTTACGATAGAACATCTATATCTTTAGACTATGGTGATGCAAATGTAACTGTGCATATGGAAACAAAAGGGAAAGAACATCAAGATGCTATATCGGAGATGTTAAGATTAGAGGGATATTTAAGGGAGTATTGAAAATATGGAAATAGTAAAAAGTAAAAGTTTTAAAAAGGCCATAATAGTTTTAAAAATTTTAGATGATAAAAGGCTTTTAGTTGTAGATAAAGAGACAACAGTACGCATGATAAATAAAGATACTTTTGAATTATCAGAGGGCTTTAAGGCTAAAATTCTTCATAAGTACTATAAAACTAATGTAGTCGCATTTAGTAATGATGGTCAGTACTTTGCATCTCTTACTTCAGATGCTAAAGAGTCTAGACTCTTCTCCGCAAAAACAAAAAAACTTATTAGTAAGGTTGATAGACATCATGGGGAAGCCTCTTGTGTTGGTATTGACCCACTTGACAGATATATGTTCTCTTGTGGTGATGATGGAAAAACTTTTGCCATAGATATTAAAAGTGGAAAACTTGTTTTTACTCTTCCCTCTCATGTCGATACTATTAACGATGTAGCTTTTACAAAAAATGGTAACTGGGTAGCGATATGTAGTTATGATAGAAAAATAACACTTTTTTCTCTTGTTACAATGACTTCTAAACCAAAACTTAAAGCACATGCTGCACCTATTATGAAAGTGAAATTTATTTCAAAAAACAGACTTATAAGTTTTGATAAAAACTCTTCTGTAATTATTTGGAATATCTATAGTGGAAAAATTATAGAAAGACTTCAAGGTGTACATGACACAGTAGTGCAAATGACTACAAGTAAGGATGACAAATTTCTTTTTCTTGGAACTGCATTAGGCTATATAATCGTTTATGATTTAGACTCTTATGAACTTTTAGCCCCTCGTTATATTAAAATTACTTCTCCTATTACAGCTTTGGAGTTTGATGAAGAGCATAACCATCTTATGATTGCTACTGAAGATGGTTTTATAATGTACTATAATATTTATGAAGGGGAGGATGTTCTTCGAGATTTATTAAAAGTCAAGGAGTTTGATTCTCTTCAAAAAGAGGTAGAAAAAAACCCAATTTTAAAATATACTAATATATATGATCTTATGTCTAACTTTTGGGAAAAAACTTTGGCAAAGGCCAAAATTGCTTTACAAAACGGGGATAAAGCAAAAGCACTTCTTCTCTTTAAATCTTTTGAAAAAATCCCTTCTAAAAATAGCATAATACAGAAAACAATAATGGATTATGGAGAGTATGAAAAATTTGCTACCTTTGCTAAGAGTGGAAAGTTTAATCTTGCCTATGGTTTAGCTAACACCTTCCCTGTTTATAAAGAGTCTAAACTTTATAAGGCTCTTGAAGATAGATGGAAAAAAGTTTTAGTGCAAGCGCAAAAGTATATATTAAATCCTCGTGAAGCAGCTAAAGCACAAGAGATTTTAAAACCATATAGAGGTATAAGCCAAAAAACACGACTTATTCAAGAACTACTTACGAAAAGTGAAGTTTATAAACGCTTTCGTGATGCTTTGGGACAAAAAGATTTTACTATTTGTTCGGAACTCATTAAACAACATAAGTTTCTAAAAGAGCTTCCTGAGTATGAGATCCTTAATCGTTATGCAGATAACCTTTATTTTAAATCACAACAACTTATGCATTCAGGTGATGATTTTACAGCTATAAAAATGTTAAGGCAACTCTCGGCATTTGAAGAGTTTAAAGAGGATGTTATAGATCTTTTAAAAACTATAGAGATAAAACAGAAATTTCTTCAATCAGTTGAAGATGAAAACTATGAGTATGCTTATGACATAATGGCAAAGTATGAGGATTTTTTAGAGTTACCTGAAGGAAAAAAACTTCAAGAAAAATGGTATAAAGACCAGATGTTAGCGAATGCATTTGCTGCTAATGGTGATGCAAGAGGGGTAGAGAAAACTTTAAAAGAGTATTTACATATCTCTTCTAAATCTGTGGCTGTTGCTACTATTTTTGCATGGTGTTACATGGTTCAGCTTGAAGATAAAGCACGTTCTGGTGCTTCTCAAAAAGATATAGAACAGGGTATTAAAAATTATATGTTGAACTTTGGATTACAAGAGCAGATAGAAAACTTTTACACACTTTTTAAAGCAAAATATCCAGATTCAAAATTAACATTAGAGCACCTTACTCAGGGTTCAATGAGTATGTGGCGTCCAGCTATGATTACTACATCAATCTTAGAAAAACCTTAGTTCTAAGATTGACTCCTCTTTTAACCTCAAATATAGTTACTATTAAGTATAATCACCAAATTTTTTAAATTACAATTTTATATAGGAGACTTTTCATGCAAATAAGCGGCGCACAAATGGTTATAGAAGCCTTTATCGCAGAGGGTGTTGACACAGTTTTTGGTTACCCCGGTGGAGCTATTATGAATGTCTATGATGAAATATACAAGCAAGATGGATTTCAACATATTTTAAATCGTCATGAGCAAGCTTCTATTCATGCTGCTGAGGGCTATGCAAAAGCAAGTGGTAAAGTGGGTGTTGCCATGATTACTTCAGGACCAGGGTTTACAAATGCGGTAACAGGTTTAGCCGATGCTTATATGGACTCTGTTCCTTTAGTTGTTGTCTCAGGTCAGGTTCCTATGAGCCTTATTGGAACGGATGGTTTTCAGGAGATTGATGCTATTGGTATTTCTCGTCCTTGTACAAAACATAACTACCTTGTAACAGATGCTGCAGATCTTCCTCGTGTTTTAAAAGAAGCTTTTTACATTGCACGTTCTGGTCGTCCAGGTCCTGTTCATGTTGATATTCCTAAAGATGTAACGGCACAAATTGCTGAGTTTAACTATGACATAGAAGTAGAGCTTGAAACCTATAAGCCTCATGTAAAAGGAAATCCCCGTCAGATTAAAAAGGCTATGGATGCTATAGCAAAGGCAAAACGTCCTCTCTTTTACCTTGGTGGTGGTATTATCAATGCCAATGCAACGGATGAAGTAAGAGAGTTTGTTCATAAGTGTGGTATTCCTGCTGTCGAGACTTTTATGGCTCGTGGTGTTTTAGCTGCTGATGATAAACTACTTGTAGGTATGCTTGGTATGCATGGTTCTTATGCTGCAAATATGGCTATGAGTGAGACAG
>CAZMBK010000067.1:0-7678 GCA_964564315.1 uncultured Sulfurimonas sp. | reverse complement strand
CACCAGTATATGGAGCTAAGAATTGTAATGCAGCAGCTTCAGCAGCAGTTGCAGATACAATAATTGTATATTCCATAGCACCATGTTCTTCTAAACGACGAACAATTTGAGCTACAGTTGATTCTTTTTGACCGATTGCTACATATACACAAGATACACCATTACCTTTTTGGTTAATGATTGCATCAAGTGCAACTGTAGTTTTACCAGTCTGTCTATCACCAATGATAAGCTCACGTTGACCACGACCAATTGGAACAAGTGCATCAATAGCTTTAATACCAGTAGCTAAAGGCTCATGAACAGATTTACGATTCATAATTCCAGGCGCTTTCTCTTCTACGAAACGAGTTTCAGTAGTTTCAATTGGACCTTTTCCATCAATTGGCTCACCAAGTGCATTTACAACACGACCAAGAAGTGCATCACCAACTGGAACACGTAAAAGTTTTCCAAGACGCTTAACACTCATACCCTCACGAAGAGCTGAACCTGCACCTAAGATAACAACACCTACTGCGCTCTCTTCAAGGTTCATCACAAGACCTTGAGTCCCATCTTCAAATTCAACCATTTCCCCAGCCATAACATTGCTTAGTCCGTAAACTTGTGCAACACCATCAGCATAAGAAACGATTTTACCTGTTTCATTAATATCAACACTTAATTCAAAGTTGTCAATACGTTCTTTAATTATTGAGCTGATTTCATCAGCTTGAATTTTTGCTACCACTATTGTTCTCCTCTTATGAAGTTAAATTGCTTTAATGATATGTTCTATCATTTGACTATCGATTCTATCTTTAGAGAAGTTAATCTCAATTCCAAGACCTGCCACTTCTACTTTTATACCATTAAAATCATTCTTTACAAATGACAATGCTATAGTTGAATCAAATTTTTTGTTTAAACCATTTCCTAATTCAGCTATTACTTTTTCATCAATATCACTATTGCTGTAAATAACACCCTCATAACTTTTCGTTGCATTTGCAATATCTTTTTGTAACTCTTTTGCTATTGCAGGAATTACATTAATACGTTTATTTTCAACTAAAAGTTTAATTAAGTTATTAATTTTTTCTGATTCAGCAGACTTTACAGCTGCTAGAAGAATTTCTGATTTACTATTCACATTTATATGTGGATTGTTAACTATACTTACAAATTTTTCATCATTAAAAGCATCTGCCAAAACAGCAAAAACTTTTGAAATGTTTTGTAAAGTTTCTAAATCAGAACCTTGTTTTAAAGCTTTAATGTATTTTTTTGCGATAAGTTCTTTCATTCTAAGCAACCTTCTTTAAAATTACATTAGCCATTGCTTCTTTATCAAAATCATTTGAACTTTGAGCTAAAGTCTCTTTTAGAACATCTTCCACCACAGAACGAACCATAGTTCTTTGAGTATACTCTCTACTCGAAGCACTTTGTTTCACTAGAGTTTCAAGTTCTAATTCACATTGACTCATTATATTATCATTGATAATTTTATTCTCTTTTTTAGATGTTATTGCTAACTCTTCTGCAAATTTTTCAGCAGAATTTATCTTAGCAAGTGCATCTTTTTTTAGAGCAACAACTTCATCAAGTCGATCTTGAGCTTTTTTGAATTCATCAGCAATAGCTTGGCTACGTCCTGCAAAATAATTCTTAATTGGCTCTCCAACTAGATACCACACTAGCCCAGCAAATAGTAAGAAGTTAACTGTACGTTGTACAATATCAGTCTCACCGTGCCCAGCTTCAGATGCTAATGCATAAGTTGATATCGTTAGCATTAATACTAAAATTCTACTCACATTACACCCTTATATTTGACTAAATTTAGCTTTTACAGCTTCTTTAAACACTGGAACTTGTGACATTAAGTCAGTAGTCAACTCATCTTTAGATTTTGCAAGAGATTTTTCAAAATCTAAATACTCAGTAGCAAGTTCAGCACGTTTTGCTTCTAACTTACTATCAGCTAATTCCTTAGCATCCGCGATAACTTTTTCTCTTAGGGCCGCAGCTTCTAGTTTAGCATTCATAATAATTGAATCTGCTTTTGCATGAAGTTCGTTAATTTCGTCATCAGTAGAGTTAACCTGATCTAGGTTCTTCTTGATGTCTGCATCACGTTTTTTCATATAAGCAAATAAAGGATTATAAAGCCAACTATTTAGAACGGCTATAAGCGAAACGAATACAACAAATGTAACCAAAAGTAGTATTGGGTTTATATCTAACATAGCACCTCCTAAAAGTTGCGAAATTATACTATGATTAAATTGAAAGGATAGTTAAATGATGTGGGAATTTTTATATTTGTTAGTTTAATCTCTTATACGTGACATAAAATCAGCTATTTCACTTTCAGAATCAAAGTTTATAGTCAATGAATTAGAACCTGTTTTTATTTTGTAACCTAATAACTCGAGTTTATCTTTTATATTTGTAAAATTATATTTTATTGCTTCTTTTTGAGTTGCTGATGAAATCTCTGGAGTTTTTTTCAATTTTATCATTGCTTCAACTTCACGAACACTTAGCTTTTGACCTACAATCGAGTTTACCATAAGTTGCTGCTCTTTTTCATCTAAACCAACAAGAACTTTTGCATGTCCTGCTGTAATTTTTTTCTCTAAAAGAGCTTTTTGTGTTTTAGATGAGAGTTGTAGTAATCTTAATGTATTTGTAATATGTGTTCTACTTTTATGAATCATTGTTGCCAAATCATCATGTGTCATATCATGAATTTTTAATAGTTCCCCATAAGCATTAGCTAATTCGACTGCATTTAACTCTTCACGTTGTATGTTTTCAATAAGAGCAAATTGACGCATTTTTTGCTCATCTGAATTAAGTACAATCGCACGAATAGCTTTCATTTTTGCTAATTTACTTGCACGAAAACGTCTCTCACCGGCAATTATTACATAACCATCTATATCTTCACTTACAACAATAGGTTGGAGTAAACCATCATTTTTAATTGACTCGGCAAGTTCATTTAAGGCAGTTTCATCAAATGCCTTTCTTGGCTGAAAAGGGTTTGCTCTTATCTCTTTAAGTGATATTTCTAAAATCTCATCTCTTTGAGATCCCTCATTTTCATAAGCCTCATCCATCTCACCTAAAAGTGCATCTAATCCACGTCCTAACTTTTGTCTCTTCATTATCTAATTATCGCCTGTGCTAAATTTTGGTAAGCGATTGAACCGCTTGATTTTACATCGTAAAGAATAGCTGGTTTCCCAAAAGATGGAGATTCCGCGAGCTTTACATTACGAGGAACTACAATATACTTATCGTTATCATCTTTAAAAAGTTTTCCCTTAAAATGCTGTTGTAAATCTGCAAAAACCTGCTTTGAGAGATTATTTTGAGAACTAAACATTGTTGGTAAAAAACCTTTAATTGTTAATTTTGTATTAATTGATTTTCTAACTAATTTTACAGTATTTAAAAGTTGTGCAAGCCCTTCAAGTGCAAAAAATTCACACTGAATAGGAATTATTACAGAGTTAGATGCAGAGAGTGCATTTATAGTCATAGGTCCCAATGCTGGTGGAGAATCTATAATAATGTAATCATAATCTTTTTTAACATTTGCAATAGCATGTTTAAGGACTAATTCACGTCCTTTTGCTTTATCTGCATCATAATACTCTTTTTCGATCCCCACAAGTCCTATATTTGAAGGAACTAAGTGTAATGTTGGTAGATCTGATTTAAGAATAATATCTTTCAACTTTTTTGTTCCAATAAGTACATGATATATATTAAACTCATAATCATTTCTATGAAACCCCAAAGAGGTTGTTGCATTTGCCTGAGGATCAGAATCTATAAGCAGAACTTTTTTTTCTGCCACGGCTAGTGATGCTGCTAAGTTTACGGCAGTAGTAGTCTTTCCTACTCCACCTTTTTGATTTGCAATTACGATTACTTCACTCATCTTAGACTATACACCTTTTGCCCATTAATATTTAAACTTCCATCATCTTCAAGCAGTGCTTCACTTAAGGAAACTTTTTGCCCATCTATATGTGTGAAAAATTTTTGATTAGTCTGAAAGTTTAGCTGATATTTGCTAAAAACTTGCTTCCATAAAACTCTTTTTTCTATATTTATAAAATATTCTTCAAGGAGTTCTTCTTTTGATATATCTATATCTAAACTTCCAAAAACTTCATCTGTTTTTTGTAAATTAATTCCAACACCACACACTAAAGTATTTGCGACTACATTTGTAATCATCCCACCAATCTTACTCTCATCAATATATAAATCATTTGGCCATTTTAAAAATACATTTGAACCAAATTTTGCTAATGTCTCTTTTAAAAGATATGAAAAATAAATAGATGCCGACTCTAACTTTAAATCTTTAGGTAGCATACTCAAAGGTAAAGCAAACGATAAAAAAAGATTTCCCTCTTTTGAAATCCAACTATTATTACGACTTCCAACTCCATTTGTTTGAAGATCTGCGACAATAGCTAAAGGTAACTCAGGTGAACTACCCTTGAGTAAATCTTTTAAGTATAGCTGAGTAGAGGGAAGAGACTTAAAGAAAAGTGTCTTCAAGTGCTAATCTTTTTCCATTAATATATGAGATAACACTCATCTCTTTTTTTGATTGTGGTTGCACACTATAAATACGAAGTACACCTTTTTTGCATGACACTAAAATATTATCTTTATTAATCTCTACAATGCTACCACTTTTACCACGAGCAGACTTATCTACTAACTCTATTTTTTTCAGCTTCATGCCATTCTCTAGGTAAACACCTGGCCACGGTGTAAATGCACGATATTTATTATAAAGATTATCTGCATCATCAAAAGATATAAGCCCATCTTTCTTACTTATTTTTTTACAATGTGTTGACTCTAAATCATTCTGCTTTTGCGGTATATAAGTTTTAAAATTATTTAAAACATCTACAGTTA
The DNA here is from genome assembly GCA_964564315.1 of uncultured Sulfurimonas sp. Classification (GTDB taxonomy): domain Bacteria; phylum Campylobacterota; class Campylobacteria; order Campylobacterales; family Sulfurimonadaceae; genus Sulfurimonas. Next base: position 2,734 of record CAZMBK010000067.1, on the reverse strand, counting down.
AATCTGTTGCTACCTCAGTAAGAGCATCAAACAGTGTCTCTACCATCATATCTTTTGAAACATCAAGAGTATCTATTTTTAATATATCTCCAGTATCTAGTCCCTCTTCCATAAGCATAGCCGTTACACCCGTTATTTTATCATCATTAAGTAGTGTTTGCTGGATTGGGCTTGCACCTCTATACTGGGGAAGAATAGAAGCATGTAAATTAATACAAGGAGCATGATCGAGTATAGCGCGTGGGAGTATCTGACCATATGCAGCTACTACAATATAGTCACATGCTATCTCTAAAAGTTCTGCTACGGTATCTTCATCACGAAGTCTATCTGGTTGATAAACTGGTATCTCTTTAGACTCTGCTAATAATTTTACTTCAGGAGGTGTCATCACTTTTTTACGACCCACTGGTTTGTCAGGTTGTGTATAAACAGCAACTACATTAATATTTGTCTCATCTATAAGTCTCTTCAAAATTTTTTGTGCATACTCAGGTGTACCCATAAATATAATGTTCACTATTTTATCCTTCGAAAGAGTGTACCACCCTTATGTATTTTCTGCAGTGTAAAACTTTTTACATCATTCAAGTCGAAACCACTTGCTAAAAACATATCTATTCCTGCTTCAAGTAAATAGTTAGCAGCTTTCAGTTTTGTTACTATGCCACCGGTTGCAAAAACATCATTTGGTGTAGCCTCACGACTCAACTCTTCTGGAGTAATTTCATCTACTACTTTCAATGCTTTAGCATTACTATCTCTTCTTGGATCTACATCATAATATGCATCGATATCTGAGAGGATTATAAGCATATCAGCATCTGTATTTTTTGCCATATATGCGGAGAGTTGATCATTATCCCCTACTTCTAACTCATCTGTAGAGGTTGCATCGTTCTCATTTATAATAGGAACTACCCCATTTAAAAGAAGTGTATTTACTGTATTTTTAATTTTCTGTATATCATCTTGCTTTTTAAGGTTTACAGCAGTTACAAGGACTTGAGAAGTAAGAATATTAAAAGAAGCAAACTTTTTTGCATATTTTTCTAAAAGTATAGGCTGTCCAATAGCAGCAAGTGCCTGCTTATTTGAGAGAATAGAGCGGTCAAGCTTTATTTCAGTATAACCAGCTGATACAGCCCCAGAAGAGACTAACAGAACTTCATTATTCTTTTTAAGTTCTGCAAGAAAAGTAACTAATGCTTGCATTCTTTCTAAAGCAACTTCACCATCTTGTGTTAAAACTGCACTACCAACTTTAACAACTACACGCATGCCTATACTCTGTCAGACTGAACTAGATTAAAGAGTGCATGTTTAAGTGCATCAATATTTTTATGTGTAGCAGAAGAGATTGGTGCTATCAAATATGGTAATGTTTTATCAAAACCAAGCTCTGCATCAGCACTTCCTTGAATATAGAAAGGGAGTTTAGAGTCAAAATTAAACTCATTTTCATATGTTGCTTTAAGACCAAGCATCTCTATGAAACCATTTACAAGTTCAGGAAGTTCATCCGGAGCAATTACATCAGAACGAGTCAATGCAATAGCAAATTTACTCTCACCTAATATATCTGAAAAAGATGCTATTTCGCTTTTAAGTACTTCTATCTGTTCTTTTAAATCTCTATAATTTCCAAGATCAACCATGTAAAGAAGAATTTTTGTTCGCTCAATATGACGTAAAAATTTAATACCTAAACCTTTACCCTCATGTGCCCCACCAATAATCCCAGGAATATCAGCCATTACAAATGACTCATAATCTCCAATATTTACTTGACCAAGTTTTGGAGTAAGTGTAGTAAACTCATAGTTCGCTATCTCTGGTCTTGCATTTGATACAGTAGAGATCAAAGTAGACTTTCCAACATTAGGAAATCCAACAAGACCAATGTCTGCTATAAGTTTAAGGTCGAGTTTAATTGCTCTAGTTTCACCTTTTTCACCAGGCTGTGAATAGGTTGGTCTCTGATTTGTAGGTGATTTAAAGTGAGTATTTCCAAGTCCACCTTTTCCACCTTGAAGAAACTTCTCCTCTTGACCATTAGTAGTCATATCAAAAAGAACATCACCACTCTCCATATCTATAATCTGTGTTCCTGGTGGTACAATAATTACTTTCTTAGCACCAGATTTCCCTGTACAGTTAGAGCCCTCACCTGGTTTACCACCATCTGCTTTGATGTGCATTTTTCTTTGAAAATGAGAGAGTGTATGTGTATTATTATCACACTTAAACCATACATCGCCACCTTTACCACCATCGCCACCATTTGGACCACCATTGAGTACAAACTTTTCACGACGAAATGCTACACACCCCTGTCCACCTTTTCCCGAGCTAACTGTTAATTCGACACTATCTGTGAACATTTGATTTCCTTGATGTTAAATACTTAAAAAATGACTATTATTAAAGAAGAGTAAATTATTTAAATATTTTTATTATTGATTGAGTATAAAACTCTGAGAGTGAAAGAGATATAGATGAGCCAAAAGGCTCAAATATCTGTAGAGTTATGCAGCAGTAATTATAGAAACTTTCTGACGTTTTTTATCTTTACGTTGAAATGCTACAACACCATCAACTAATGCATATAGTGTATGATCTTTTCCCATACCTACATTAGTACCTGGATGAACTTTTGTTCCACGTTGACGAATAATAATGTTACCAGCGATAACAGCTTCTCCACCATATTTCTTTACACCAAGTCTTCTAC
>CAZMBK010000066.1:0-7729 GCA_964564315.1 uncultured Sulfurimonas sp. | reverse complement strand
ATGGCTCTAACCTTAAAGTGCCGTTCCTACCGAAGAATTGTGGTTAACATAATGGAGGTTCTTTAAAAACCTATAACCCTATAACCTCACAAAACATTTTTAAAATATACCACTCTTTTACTTTTACAGTAGGTTCTAGTTTTACAACCTTATCTGCAATAACATTAACCTCTCTTGGTATCCAGCTTAGAGAAACAGAATACTTTTGGCATAGTTCTGTTACTTTCTTATTCTGCGTAGCATGAAGATTATCACAAAGTACATGGCAATTTTTATAGTCATTTTTAACTGCATATAAAACTGCATATAGAACACCATATAATTCAGCTTTATTATTATTGCTAACATTGGGTAATTCCATGATAGCAGTTAAATTATTACCTGTATCATACAAACTTATTTTTGAATTTTCTTTATTTATTGTTGTTGCATCAACATAAATTATTCTTCTTTTTTTACTCATATTTTTTCCTTAAATTTTATACAACATCTGTACATCATCAGCCTTGATGTAATTATCCATAAGCAGGTGATCTACTTGTACCTCTGTAACACTAGGTAAATATTTATTTAAACCATGTTTTCTACACTCATTATATTCCTCAAGTATTTTTCTTTCAAAACTATTTCGTGGATTACCCATCTTCATAGGCTTCAGATTACTCTCAATAATTTTAGAAAAATCATTGTCACCTTTATTTTTCAAACGATGAATAGTAATAAAAACCTTATCTTTACCTCGTGGTGCAAGTCTAAAAAGCCTTGCTCTATATTGGTTGTTTTGAATGAGTTTTTTAATGGTTTGATACTTTGGTAAAGGCTTGTATTTAATTAGTCTATCTAGTGTTTTAAGAACCCACTTCTTACTCATTTGCTTCAGCAGTTTACCCTTACCACTTCTACCCAATCGGCTCTTATTCCATTTTGATTCTGCTACTAAAATTTCTTTTATATTTCCGTGATCTAGCTTATAGTAAAGTCCATCTATACCATTTCTTCCAACCTCGCCCTCTATTCTTATCCAACCTGTAGTGGTATAAAAATGGTTCATCACACACTCAGTAGCATAGCCGTTTACTATGTTTAATTTAGATTGTATTTGTCGTTTTGAGAGGTCTTTTACATGGGTGAGATTGATTGAATATAGGTTGGTAATAAGGATAAGAATAAGTAGTAAGAGTAATTTTTTCATTTGGTATTTTATCGTAATTATTTTGGTACATATACAACTAGAGCCTAGAGCTTGGTAGGGATGCATTTATCTGTAACTCTTATGATCGATAAACACGACCAGCTCTAGGCTGTAATTATAGCGTAATCACATAATATCACATATTACACATCTAGTGAAAAAGAGTTCTAAACTCTCTTTTCATTAATATCATCAATCATTAGAATTTCTCAGAAAATATCATTATTAATACATTAAATGTACACTTAGTGTATTAATAATGTACCTTTAGCCCAAACTAGAGGTTTTACCCTCTAGTCTCAAACGTCCAACTCTTACTCAACTCTTCACCATCTAACACATAATTAATCTCAACTCTATATAACGTACTGGTCTTTAAGACGTCCATAGGGAATAATGCAAAGTCTAAGTTAGAGAACCTATCGTTAGGGTCTGTTACTTTATCCATGTAAGTTACATTCGTTACCTCTGCATTAGTTGCATCTTCATAGAGCTTAAATGATAGCATCTCTACTTCACTTACCTTTGATGCGTTGAATGTTATAGATATTGGGTTACCTGTATATCCATCATGGTTTGGTAATGGGTCAGGGTTCTCTCCTCTAAATGTAGTCTCTACTTCTGTTTGACCATTAAATGGATAGATTACTGCTACAGATGAGAGTGCCTGTAGGAAGTTTCTTCTCTCTTCTTTTGCACCCATAAGGTGAGGTTGAGTTTTAAAGCTATGATTTCTCTCTACTCCACCAATACCTATTTCATTTGTCCAATTCCATAACATCGCTTGACGATGGTATATAGCTGTAGTAAGTTCAACCATTGATGTAGTAGTCGTACCATTTCTTTGGTATGAAATTACATCCCCTGCCCAATACCCATCATACCCTGCATACTCTGCTCTATCAGTACCCTCTGCACCTGTATAATACTCACTTGGATAATTACTATTATCCTCATAATGTCCTGTATCTACATTATAAGTACCTACAACATCACCTAAATAATTCTCATGATTAGCAGTAGCTTGTTCAAGTTTGGCATTATGTTTAAAGATAGGCAACCCTGCACCAGCTCTTACATAATTTATCCATGTTAGAGCTTCTACCTGCTCTTGTGTTCTTGGGGTATCTTCATGATTGAAGTCATTTAACCACGCTTGGGCTTTGGTATCACACTCACTTTGACTTGTAGCATAGATACCTACATCAAAACCCTCTGCTTGTGTTGTACTACAAATATATGTAGATGGATTGTTTACTAACGGCACGTATGCACTATATGAACTCTCTGATGGACTTGTACCATTATCTACATTATCACCTGTACTACTATCCGAACTACCACACCCTACTAACGCTAATGTTGCTACTATTGATATTATTGTTTTCATTTTGTTTTACCTTTATTATAATTGGATATATTACCTATAAAATACTTATAGGTACGCTTAATGTATCAATAATGTACATTTAAGATACAAATACTATAATTAGTGTAATATTTATTATAGAGGATAATCATGATAATTTCAATATCACACACTAAAGGTGGAGTAGGGAAATCAACTATTGCATGGAACTTAGCTACAGAATTGAATAGAAAATATTTAGTTGAAGTAGTAGATTTAGATTTTCAAAAAACACTTACCTATACAAATGAATTTAGAGATAAACCACTGATTGTAAAACATTTTGAAACTCTCAAGGAGTTAGAGAAATATATCTTTTTGGATAATGACAAACGTATATCTATTATAGATGTGGGAGGGTTTGATAGTGATATGAACCGTATGGCTATGATTATGAGTGATTTGGTAATTACTCCTGTATCAGATAGTGGAACGGAGCTTTTAGGCTTAATGCGTTTTGAAAAGATACTTGATGAAATTAGTAAAGTTGTTGGGGAGGAAATTAAAACGACTGTACTTATTAATGATATTAATCCCTCTAAGACTAAAATAGAGGATCTAACTGATTACATTAAAAATAATAAACACTTTGATTTATTTGATACAGTTCTTAGAACAAGAGCAGACTATAGCAAAGCACTTGATTTAGGATTAAGTGTACGAGAGTACAAAGAGGATGGCAAAGCCAGTAAAGAGTTTAAAGAGTTTGTTAAAGAAGTTAAAACCATTATCAAGGAAACAGTATGAGTAAAGCAGATAGATTAAAAAAGATGAGTGAAGCCGTTATGGGTGCAGACTTGAAAACAGAGCAAGAGAAGAAAGAACATAATGGTAAGGTTGAGATAAAAAATAAGAACTTACGCTACTCAAAAGAGTGGGATACTATCATATCAAATAACTATGGGGGAACAGTTACGGCTTATATTTTAATGGCTATCCAAAATCAGATGAAAAATGATGGTTTTATATAGATAGGTACATTATATATATGTTTTATGTACCTATTGTGTACCTTACTTAAAATTTTAATTTAAATCTAATCCTTTATTCATCATAGCTTTTGCGATATTTTCCTGTAAGTTTTCCAAGCTTGGATATGAATAGGAAATATCATCAAACTTATCAATCACTGTATAGACTTTTTTTTCTTTTGTTATTTTCTTGATAGTTAAATAAGTATTGAATTCTTCGTTATAAATTTCATCATTTATGTAGTTCTCTAAAAAAGCCCTTTCCTGTAGTTCTGTAGGACTTTCTTTACCTACTTCATGGATTTTATAGAAGCGTATAGAATGGATTTTACGACCCTTTGTTACACCTTCCCACTCGTAGCGTAGCGTTGTATTTTTCTCTATAATTTTATGAGAGAGTTCTAGTATTCTCTTTCGGAAGTCTGCAAACCTAGTATATTTTTTTATATCTATATTTAGCATTTCTCTAAGTTCCAAAACTACAATAGTACGCTCTCTTTGTTTGCTTCTTCCATATTGTTTCATTAGCTCATAGATACGTTGTGCATAGGTACTTGTAAGAGTCATAAATTCAGTAAGCTCATAAGCAGTGAAGTTGACTTTATCTTTTTTAATTTCTAAAAATAAGTGATGAACATATTCGTGTAGTTGAACAGTTAATTCTCCATTGAAATAATCCAGATGATGAAAATAATTAAAGCCTTTTGCTCGTTTTACTTTATTATTCTCTAATAATATAAACTTACTTAGCATAGAGGTCATCATCTTTTTACCTTCACGGTAGAGATTTTTGCTATCTATGTTAGCCATATCAGCAATATCAGTAATTGGAATAACATACTTTATAAATTCGGTATCTGTAGGCTTTATTTTAGCAATGATAAACTGCATAATGCGTTTTTCATTTAAGTTAAATTCTTGCCGACTTTCTGTGAACTTATTGGACTGAAATACAGTTAAATTTTTATTTTTCATACTGTATTATGACACAATATAAATTATGACTAGATTAGGGTGTATATTTGTCCACATTAAAATATAATGTCAATAGTAAAACATAGCATTTGTATTAAAAATAAAGTCTTTTAAGAGGTGCCTGAGCAGTAACCGTGGTAAATGAGGAAATTTATATTTTAGGGTGTATATTTGTCCACATTACCCCTCGCAAAGCACGTTCTCAGCGTCTGTTTTCGCTCCTAAACTAGGGAAATAAATATTTTTTTTTGAGGTAACAAATTTTCTTGGGTGTATATTTGTCCACATTAGGGTGTATATTTGTCCACATTAGGGTGTATATTTGTCCACATTACCCCTCGCAAAGCACGTTCTCAGCGTCTGTTTTCGCTCCTAAACTAGAAACTAGTTAAACTAAAAAAATAAAAATAAAAAAATCTCACTCCATACTATCAACAAAACCTCTTAGGAAAATCGCTTGGGCGATATTTCTATCTTTTGAATGTCTTGCAGACGCTAAGAGCTTCAAATGAAGAATCTCGTGCCTCGATTACTTCTTACACACCAACGTCTTGCAGACAGCAAAAATGGGTTCGTACCTCACATTTAATAGAGAAATCGCCTTTACGATTTTCTACTTGCGTTACCACGCTAGTAAAAGATAAGGTTTTTATGTATCTGTGTTGTGTGAGGGTGGATTTAGAGAGGTTTAGCCATAGGTTGGTATGGCTAAGGTGTTAAAATGGCTTAAATCGCAATTTCAGCAATGTTTTTTACTGGTGAAAAGAAAAAAGAGGTTTTAATCTGCTTTTTCTAGTATCTCTAGTATCTCAAGCTTTCCGATGGATCTATTTAAATCACTTCTTGTGACGACTAGAGCATCGTTTAGAGCTGTTAGTTCTGCTTTGTACTCTGCTTTGAGTGTTGAAGTATTTTCTTTATTTGTTTTTGTTAGTTGTGCCAGTTCTGCTTTGAGTGCTTTGATTTGAGTATCTTTGTTTTTACTTTCAATCTCACTTTTGAATGTTGTTTCTTTTGCACTGGTAAGCTCACTGGTAGTGTTTTTGAGTTGTTCCAGTAGTTCAGCTTCTTTAGCTTTTGATATTGCTTCACCTGTACGCATACTTTCACGTAGTTCTTTATTTTCAATAATCACTACTTGTACTTGATCTGCAACTTTGCTAGTTGTTAGATATTTTTCTTCTAATTCTTTGTTGGTTGTTTCTAGTACTTTGAGTTCTGAAATTAGCTTCTCTTCATTCTCTTTGGCAAATGTAGCCAGTTCATTGGCTTTGGCTTTGATGGCTTCAATCTCTGCACTGGTATCACTTTTGAGTTTTAATATCTCAATGGCATGACTCTCTGCTTTTTCTGCTAATTCTTTCCTCTCTGCGTCTAGGTATATGGCTTCTTGTTTTGTGGTAGAGAAGTTACTATCAAGTGTGGTCAATATGTGCTTAAAAGCGTTATTCATGGCTTCTTTGGTTTGAGTATTTACATTCTCGTACTTGCTTAAATCTATGTCAGCATTTACTGCACTTGACTGGTGTATCGTGTAGGCAGATACTAACTGCTCTAGGAAGTCTGATTTGTTGTCTGCATTGCTCTCTCGGAGTGCTTTTTCTAGTTTAGCTTTTAACTCTTCATCAATTTTAAAGTTATATTGAACCATTTTTTAATCCTTTTGGTTTGTATATATATTATACTCTCTTAATCTTAGAAATATATTAAATATAGGCTATATATAGTAAATATACCTTATATATATAGCATATATAAGGTATATTTTATATATATTTAAGGTTATTGTACTATAATATATATACAAACCAAAAGGATTTAAAATGTATGAAAAAATATTAAAAGAGTGTCAAGAATTGGGATATAGGGATAAGTTAAAACTTGCTACTACCCTGCTTCAGCAAGGTAGAAAAGAAGAGGAAAAGAGTCATGCAGAACTAGGAAACAGTAGTGCATCTCTTAGTTTTGAAGATATTGTTACGAGAGTGATGAAATCTAAACCTAAAAAATTAGCTTCTCTTGAGAGATTTATCAATGCAATGTTTAATTTTAATGGGTCAATTAGTGAAAAAGAGATAGCGAAGATTATCGCAAGAATGGAAAGAAAGTATATTACTATAGTAAAAGACAAAGTTCAATATAGAATATAAAAACCTTACCTCTTACTGCCGAGGTATTGGTTAGTGCAGATTGTGGCTACTCTACTCTTCACTACTCGTTTTTAGCATGTAAAAAAAACCAATTACCAAAATAAAGGGAAGCCACCATAAGATTTCCATATCAAATGGAGTTGAGTCTTCAACCTTTGCTTTTTTAAATGCAGTTTGAATACTTGAGATATTGACCCACTTTTTATCATGACTATAGCTGAGATTATTATAGAATGATTTGTAACTGATTTCATTAGTCACAAATGGTTTATCTACTAGATACTTTGATATGATTACACCAGTTCCAAGAGAAATGAAGATGGTAAGGATAAAGCTAAATAGTAGTAATTTTGGTTTTTTTAAAATATGATTTAACTCTTTGGTTGCTTTTTTTGCATCTTCTAATATTGCTTCTTTTTCTTTTGTTTGAGCTTCAAATTTTTTGATAAAGATAGCTTCTTTTTCTAGCATTTCTGATTGTTTATTTTTTAAAGTTTCTTCATTTTCAATAAATGCATTGTTGAAATTTTTAAAGGTTTTTACTAACTTTTCAGTATCAATATTTTCTACTTTTTCATCTATGATATCTGAGAGTTTTGAAGTGTCAATATTAACATTATTTATGGCAGTGTTTATCGTGCTATTTAGGGTAGTTATTTTACTATCAACATCATCAATTATTTGCTTGTGTTTAGTGCTTAATTTTGTGTCTAAATCTTCGGCTTTTTTTCTTGCATTTTCAACTGAATTTTGAGCTTCAATCTGTAGAGTATTTATGTTTTCTAAGACTGCACCAAATCTTTCTATATTTTCGGTAGAGATTTTATTCTCATCAAACTTGGAAACTACCTCTAAAGTATTATTTAATAAGTCATTATAGATAAGTGTCATGATCCAAGCTGGGTCGTCTTCTTTGAAAATAATATCATACTCTTCATATAGTTTATTTTTTAACTCTAAAATAGTCTGTTTTTTATTCATAATTTAAAGACCTGCTTTTTCAAATTCAGCCCATATTTCATCACGATAAATA
>CAZMBK010000065.1:0-7758 GCA_964564315.1 uncultured Sulfurimonas sp. | reverse complement strand
ACTTCAACAACTCCTATACTTCCCATAGCATTTGGTAAACGCGAATACTTTTTCTCTAAATAGCATATCTCATCTATAAGTCCCATATCTAACATTTTTGTAGTTCTATTTGCAATTCTTTTTCGTAAAACATCTCGTGATACCTCTATGTTGTAGATAGAAAGATTTTTTATGATAGGTTGGGGTGGATTGTTTAAAAACCACTCTGTTGGCGTTTGCTCTGAAGCTTCATAGATAAGCATCGCTTTTTCTATGCGGTAGCTATCGTTTTTGTCTATTTTTTGCATATAAGAGGGGTCTTTTTTTAGGAGCATAGTATATGTAGAGGGTAGATCTTTTATTTTTTGTGCGACTCTGGTTTCTATCTCTTGAGTGATAAGAGGGAGTCTTGAGAGCCCTTGTAGAAGCGACTTAAGATAAAAAGAAGTACCACCAACTATAACAAGATTTTTTTTATCTTTTTTACAGGCATCTACAACTTTTTTATAGAGTTCTATAAATATCTCAACACTAAAGTGCTCGTTTGGATATATTTCATTTATACCAAAATGTTTTATGCTATGGAGCTCTTTTTGTGAGGGTTTTGCGGAGACTATATCTATCTCTTTATAGATACTTAGTGAGTCTATGGAGAGTATATAAGCATCTATTTTTTGCGCGATTTTTATACCTAAGTTACTCTTTCCTGATGCTGTTGGTCCAATTATTGCAAGTTGTTTCATAATGAAATTATATCATTTTAAAGCACATTTAGATAAAATATATTCTTATAAAAACAAAGGTCAATTTATTTGCAAAATTTTACTCAAAAAATGAAAGATTTTAACGAACTTGTTATGTTTGAACACTCCATATTTTCACTCCCTTTTATCTTTATAGCTATGGTTGTGGCAGCGGATGGATGGTTTGGTTTTGGACTTCTTCTCCTGGGCATTTTAGCTGCACTCTCTGCTAGAAACTTTGCTATGGGAGTTAACCGTTATGCTGATCGTGACATAGATGCACAGAATCCTCGGACTGCTGGACGACCAAATGTTGATGGACGATTGGATGCTTCTACTATATTACTCTTTATTGGAGTGAATGCATTGGCGTTTGTTGTTGTGGCATATATTATCAACCCTTTAGCATTTAAGCTCTCCATACCGATTCTTTTTGTACTGGGATCCTACTCTTACTTTAAACGTTTCTCCTCTATGGCGCATATTATTTTAGGTGTTTCTCTTGGACTTGCTCCTATTGCTGGGGTAGTTGCTGTGAGTGCTACTATTCCTTTATGGTCTGTGTTACTGAGTTTAGGAGTTATCTTTTGGGTGGCTGGATTCGATCTACTTTACTCTCTTCAAGATATGGAGTTTGACAAAGAGAAGGGGCTTCACTCTATTCCTTCTGTCTATGGAGCAGATGCAACTCTTTTTATATCTGCTATTTTTCACTCTCTTGGTGTACTTTTTTGGATTCTGTTTGTTTGGGCTGCAGGACTTGGATTTTTTGCAACTGTAGCGGCCTTTGGTTCTGGAGTTGTTTTAGCGTATGAGCAGAAACTAGTACGCAAAGATTTCACACAGATAGATCGTGCTTTTTTTACGGTAAATGGGTATCTTGGGGTAGCTTTCTTTCTCCTTATAATCTTAGACAGGGTTGTAGCATGAGTAGCCCACGTTTAGTTAAAGCTCCCATAAGTCTCTGTTTTAGTGAAGCATCACAAGATAAAGAGAGTTATGAGCGAGAGTATCAAAAACTGAGTGAATCAGATGAAGATCCAATAAGTCAGTGGCTTAAACTTGCAAAAGCAAGAGGAGACACTCGTGATACAGATCCAATTTTACTAGAGTTAGTAGTGGAACTTCATAGAAAAATTGATGCTTTAGAGATGTTTTTAAAAGATGAAAAACCTACCCGTATTTCTCTCCTCTCTCATGCAGAGATAGAGTCTATAGGATTTGAGCACTTTAAGCTTAAAGAGGATGTCTTAGAGAGAGGTGTAGTTTACTATGGACGTATTGAGATGCCTGTCTACCCTAAACGGGATGTAGGTGTTTTTTTTGAAGCAGAAAATGCTACTTTGGCGAAACTTGTGAAGATGCATGATCGTGATGAAAAAGAGTGGAATGCTTACATGACAGCACGGGAACGTGTTCTTATTCGTGAAGCTAGAGAGAAAAAATTATGAGCTCGATGACATTTAACTTAGAGTATGCACTTGTGGCGATGGCGGGAATTATTCTTTACTTGCTTTATTATGTTTATACAAAAGATATAGAGTACTCAAAAAATATTCGTTCAGTTGCCTCGGTTGTGGAGGAGTTGAACCGCGAACTCTTTTATATGAAAAAAAATCTGAATGAGACAAAGGGAACTATTAAAGAGAATTCACAAAGGATGAATGATAGTGAAATTTATGAAGAGATAGAGCGAAGTGTTTATGATATGGTTCAGCCTCTTAGTGTAGGACTGAAGCAACTTCAAGAGAATATAAATGCTATAGATGTAGATATATCAAGTCGAATGACACAGCTAGAGAGTGGTGTAAAACAGATAAGTATTCCAACCTCAGTTCACGGGAATGATGATGAAAAAATTATGTCACTTTTTAAGCAAGGTGTCTCCATAGAAACAATCTCAAAAGAGTTACACATTTCACAACCTGAAGTTGAGTTTGTTCTAAAAATAAATAAAATAAAGTAAGATTTTTTTATGAATGCAGATAGAAAACTCTTTACATTAGTAAGTATTCTTATTATGATTAGTGTTATTTTAGCATATACTCTAGCATCTTATACGACACTTCTTTTTAATGTAAATGAGTTTCACTTTGTTATTAGACAGTCACTATTCGCATTTCTTGGAATCTCTATTATTTTTGGACTCTCTCGTTTAGATCCTGATGTATGGTTGAATCGTATTGGTTTCACTCTTTTTTTAGTTCCTTTAGCCATTATGATTGCTATGCCCTTTATGTCTGAGAATATGGTTTCGGCAGTGGGTGGTGCAAAACGCTGGATCAAATTTGGAGGAGTGTCTCTTGCTCCTGTGGAGTTTTTTAAAGTAGGATTTGTTTACTTTTTAGCTTGGAGTTTCTCTCGTAAACTTGGACATCATGCTGGTATGAGTTTAGCGCATGAGTTTAAGCGTTTCATTCCCTATGGTGTTGTTTTTATTGGGGCTATGTTTATTATAGCTTTTTTGCAAAAAGATTTAGGACAAGTTGTTGTGTTAGGTTTGACACTACTTTTTATGTTACTACTTTCTGGAAGTAGTTTTCGATTTTTTTTAAGTATACTTGGAGGTATCTTTGTTGCTATTTTACTCTTTATTTTTACAGCAGAACATAGAATCCTTCGTATAAAATCGTGGTGGGCATTAGCACAAAATAGTGTGTTAGAACTACTTCCAGCCTCATTAGCTGATAAACTTCGTGTCCCTGTTGAGGTAGAGCCTTATCAGATAGGGCACTCCTTAAATGCTATTCACAATGGTGGTTTTTTTGGTGTAGGTATAGGGAACGGTACTTTTAAACTTGGCTTTCTTTCAGAAGTCCATACGGACTTTGTTTTAGCTGGACTTGCTGAAGAGTTTGGTTTTATGGGTGTTCTCTTTGTTGTTTTTATCTTTCTTTGGATGTTACAGCGTATTTTTAAGATAGCTAATCGTACTACAGATAAAAAAGTTTACCTTTTTAGTGTTGGTATTGGTATGATTTTGGCATTTGCTTTTTTAGTAAATGCTTATGGAATTAGTGGAATTACCCCTATTAAAGGGATTAGTGTACCTTTTCTCTCTTATGGTGGGTCTGCTATGTTAGCTGCTGCTTGTGGTGTAGGAATGGTACTTATGGCATCAAATAAAGTAGATATGAGAGGAAAATTAGAATGAGACTCTGTATAACAGGTGGCGGTACTGGTGGTCACTTGATGATAGCCGAAGCCTTAGTAGAGGCTGCATTAAAAGAGGGACATAGTGCTATATTTATAGGTTCAACAAAGGGTCAAGATAGAAAATACTTTGAAAATTCTTCACTCTTTTGTGATGTTTATTTTTTAGAGACTACAGGTGTAGTTAACCAAAAAGGTTTGGGAAAAATTCTAGCACTTTTTAGGATTTTTAAAGCTTTTTTAAGATCACGAAAACTACTTCACGCACATAAGATAGATGCTGTTTATAGTGTGGGTGGATTTTCAGCGGCTCCTGCATCTTTTGCAAGTTTAAGTCAAAAAATCCCACTTTTTATTCATGAACAAAATGCAGTAGAGGGGCGTTTAAACAGACTCTTAAAGCCATATGCAAAAAGTTTTATCTCTGCATACTCAGATAATTCTCCTATTAAAGGGTATCCTGTAAAAGAACTCTTTTTTGAGAGTGCGAGAGTGAGAGAATCACTTCAAACTATTATTTTTTTAGGTGGGAGTCATGGTGCAAAAGCGATTAATGAGTTAGCACTTGGAGTTGCACAGGAGTTGCATAAAAGAGGAATAGCTATTATTCACCAAGCGGGTGAGTTTGATTTTAAAAGAGTAGAGAGTGCTTATAGAGAGATGAATGTGACGGTAGAACTCTATGGCTTTACAAAAGAGCTTCCGGCACTTATAGAAAAAGCTGATTTCGCAGTGAGCAGAGCAGGGGCAAGTACACTTTGGGAACTTACAACAAATGGGTGTCCTGCATTTTATCTACCATACCCATATGCTGCTGGAGATCATCAGTACTATAATGCTGTATTTATTGTGAAAAATAAGATGGGATGGTGTGAGAGGGAAGGCGACAGGGCAAAAAAAGAGTTACTTAGGGCTATAGAGCAACCTTTCTTAGAAGAAAAGAGTAAAAAACTCTTAGCACATGCTAGGAGTGATGTAGCAAGAAAAATGATAAAAAATGTAGAGGAGTTAGTAGGATGATTCATGAGTACGCACAAATTTTAGTAGATCTTATCTTTGATTGGGGGTATATTGGTATATTTATAATGATGGCTATAGAGTCTAGTTTTATTCCATTTCCAAGTGAAATAGTTTTAATTCCAGCTGGATATCTTGCAAGTCAAGGAGAAATGAGTATTTTTATGATTATGCTCTCTGCCCTTGGTGGTTCACTTGTTGGGGCATTTATAAATTATTATCTAGCACTTACTCTTGGACGAAGAATACTTATAAAGTATGGAAAGTACTTCTTTATAAAAGAGAGCACCCTTGTAAAGATGGAAGATTTTTTCTCAAAGCATGGACATATCTCTACATTTACAGGAAGACTTATTCCTGGAATTCGACAACTTATTTCAGTGCCAGCAGGTTTAGCACGAATGAATATTTTAGAATTCTCACTTTTTACTGCATTAGGTGCAGGAATTTGGGCTTTAGTGCTTACACTTTTAGGTTTCTTTATAGGTGAGAATCAAGCACTTATTAACACTTACTTAAAAGAGATAACTATAGGAGTGTTAGCTCTTTTAGTTGTGCTTAGTGCAGTATACTACATGTTAAAAGTACGAAGGAGTTAGAATTATGGATTATATGTTTGAAAAGGGATTTTTAGGAACTTCTGCACCTCTTTTTATGGATATGGTAACCCTTATCGTAGCATTTTTACCTATTTTAGTCTATGTTGCGATTATCTTTGCAAAGAAAAGGATGTTTAAAACACATGCAGTTTTGCAAAATATACTTTTTGTTTTTTCTGTTATTGTTGTTGGCTACTTTGAACTTGGGGTAAGAGTTGGTGGTGGTTTTGATAGTTTTATGAGTGGGAGTGAAGTTCCTTATACATATGCACTTGTAGTGCTTATATTTCATATAATTATTGCAATATTAATGCTTTTTTACTGGAGCATTACTATTTTTACTGGAAATTATCATTTTATGAAAGGTCTTATTCCGGGTAGAATGTCAAACTATCATAGAAAAGTAGCAATAAAAACATTTATGGGAATTATCTTTACTTCTTTTAGTGGTATATGGGTATACCTTTTACTCTTTGTGTATTAAAAAATAAAATATTAAGGAAAATAGTTATGATAAAAATTGATGAAAAAGCACCGGAGTTTTGCCTCCCAAATCAAGATGATATAGAGATATGTTCTCGTGATTTAAAAGGAAAATGGGTAGTACTTTACTTTTACCCACGTGATAATACTCCAGGGTGTACAACAGAAGCATGTGAGTTTACAGAGGCTGCACCAGAGTTTGGTGACTTAGATGCCATTATACTCGGTGTGAGTGCTGACAGTACAAAAAAGCATAGAAACTTTATAGAGAAAAAAGAGTTAGGAATTACCTTACTAAGTGATGAATCAACAGAGATGATGCAAGAGTATGGCGTTTGGCAACTGAAAAAGAACTATGGTAAAGAGTACATGGGTATTGTCCGTAGTACATTTATTATAAACCCTGAGGGTATTGTAAAAGCTGTTTTTGAAAAGGTTCGTGTCAAAGAGCATGTTGCAAAAGTAAAAGCGACACTAGAAGAGCTACAAGCTTAGTAAATTTTTAAATGTGTGGCTTTTACTTCGCCTAAGATACAGATTTTAATATCTGTATCTTAAATAAAAACGAATATCTTGTGCTGTTTCTACTATGCTTGAAGCATATCTTGCAGCAAAAGGGTTTCCAGCTGCTGCTGCATCTTGAATATCTGAAATAGCTAAAGCATTTCCTGAGGTTTCTCCAAAAAATCCATTACTTCCTGAATGTGTATAGTCAATGTAAGTGTATCGTACTTGTAGAGATAAAATGTCATCTATAAGAGGTTCAGTAAAGTATGCTTCGTAAGCACTTCCTCTTGTAGCTAATTTTGATCCTATGTTAGTATCTTCTGCATATGTTATACTTCTCCAGTATTGTGATCCCCAGTTATACTCTAAACCCCATTTCCCCTCTTCACTAATAATAGATGGCATCTGTATGCCAACCCAAGCTGAGTAACCTGTTTTTGACTCTCCTGCTGGATTCATCGTTCCATCAAGATTATAGGTATTGTAGAGCATTCGTGTATCTGCTTTTGGGTCTGTTTGACTCACTGCCCCACTTAGAAAAAAGAAGGTATCATCAAGATAATCACTCCACTCATCTCCAATACCATTCATAGTGAAGTTCGCTGTGAAGCTATGGAGTCCACCTACTTTATTAAAATCACCTGTTGGAATTCCAGTTGGGCTAACTTGAACATCTATTAAGTTATTGGCATAGTAATACTCTGTAGCAATACCATATTGACCATCATTATAAGGGACAAAGATAAGTCCTACTAGATCTATATCGTTTACAGAGTTGTCATCTGTCGCATATGGAGTCTGTTGTGCATTAAATTTTGGAAGTGCATTTGTAAGACCTCTTCCAGCACATAGTTTTATATACATACCATCAATTCCAGTGAGGTTATCAAAAGAAAATTTAGAACTCATTCCATCAAATTCAACATTTATAGTATGTCCCATAGGAGATGAAGCTTGGTCATCATCTCTTAGGTTAACAAGATGTCCATTGGTAGAAGGACGACGACCTATACTGAATGTCCATGGAATATCTGCTGTTAAAAAAGTGTCGTTTTTATATAAAAAATAGAGAGAACGAATACGGATCTCACCATCATAAGCATTTTCATTAGTAATCCAGTCAAATATTTCAAAGCCAGAATTTTCTGCAGTAACACCAGAGCGAGCTCCAAAATGTTTGTTATAAGCCATCTGTCCGGTAAAGCTTAAGTTATCTGTTGCTTTCCAGTTCATATTGAGCCAGAATCTATTGGTCATAAAGGCATCATTTTTAGATT
>CAZMBK010000064.1:0-7778 GCA_964564315.1 uncultured Sulfurimonas sp. | reverse complement strand
AATTTAGAAGATAAATTTGAGATTTTAAATCTAGAAAAAGAAGATGAAGATATAATCATGTGGATGAAAAGAAGGAACTAATTTATGAGCATACTAAAAGAAAAAGGCACTCAAAAACAGGAAAAGATTGTTGAAATGTTTGATGATATAGCATCAACCTATGATACAGCGAATCGTGTTATGAGTATGGGTGTAGATATCTCATGGAGAAAAAAAGCTTGTGATCTCTCTTTTGAGTACTATGGAAAAAAAGAGATAGATAGAGTTGTTGATGTCGCTTGTGGTACAGGTGATATGATGGGCTACTGGAAAAAACAAGCCGATAAAGCAGGTGTAAACATTAGTGATATGGTTGGAGTAGATCCATCCAATGGTATGGTTGATGTTGCTCGTGAGAAGTTTCCTGATTTTACATATTATATTTCAAAAGCAACACAAATTCCCTTAGAAGATGCTAGTGCTGACTTTTTGAGCATTACTTATGGTATACGTAATGTAGTAGAGCGCCAAGAGGCATTTTATGAGTTTAACCGTGTTCTTAAAAAAGATGGACTTGTAGTCATCTTAGAGTTTATGAAAGATGAAAACAAAACACTTCTTAAAAAAATACGCGATGTTTATATGCATAAAATACTCCCTTATGTAGGTGGATTTATCTCTAAAAATTTAGATGCGTATACTTATTTACCAGATTCTATAGAGGATTTTGTAACTATTCAGGGAATGCAGGCTGAGTTAGAAAAAGCTGGTTTTGAGATGCTTCATACTCAAAGTTTCTCTATGGATATTTCTACTCTTATGATTGCCCGTAAGAAGTAGGTTCTTTTGTATACACTTAGCGTTTCTGGATTAAATGAGCAGATAAAAGGTCTACTAGAAACGAGTTTTCAGCAGGTTTTAGTGGAGGGAGAACTCTCTCGCATTACTTTTCACAACTCTGGACATATCTATTTTACACTTAAAGATAGAGACTCTGTTATTAGTGCTGTTATGTTTCGAGGTAATGCTTCGAAGCTTCGTTTTACTCTTGAAGAGGGAATGAAAGTTGTTATTAATGCCGCACTTACCCTTTATAAACCTCGTGGTTCTTACCAGTTAAACTGTTTTTCCATAGAACCATCAGGGCAGGGTGCTTTATCTCTTGCGTATGAACAGCTCAAGCAGAAACTATCAGAACAGGGTTATTTTACACAGGAAAGAAAAAAACAACTTCCTAAATTTCCTTTACATCTTGCACTTATAACTTCTGCAACTGGTGCTGCTTTACAAGATATGTTGCGGGTGGCAAATAGTAGATATAGAAATCTCGAGATAGATATTTACGATGTACTTGTGCAAGGAGAAGGTGCCTCTAGTGCCATATCAAATGCAATTATAGTAGCAGATACAAAAGAGTATGATATATTAGTGCTTGCTCGTGGTGGTGGAAGTATAGAAGATCTATGGGCATTTAATGAAGAGCAAGTGGCGAATGCAATTTTTTATGCTAAAACTCCTATTGTCTCTGCTATTGGGCATGAAATAGATTGGGTAATAAGTGATTTTGTGTCTGATTTAAGAGCTCCAACGCCTAGTGCTGCAATGGAGATGATACTCCCAGATACAAATGAGCTTTATCAGTATATAGACTCACTTGCTACTCAAATAGAACAAAAAATAGATCAGAAATTCTATAACAAATTTCAAGAGTTACAGCATCTAAACAACTCTTTTCAGCAGCATTCTGTAGAGAAAAAACTCTCTCATAGAGAAGAGGAAATAGCACAAATAAAAGCTAGTTTTACACAATCAATGCTCTTTAAATTACAAAACTTTGAGAGAGAATTAAAAAATAGTGAACAGCAATTTCCACAAGCTATAGATTCTAAGATAAATCTTGCTCAAAATCAACTTCTATCTTTACAAAAAATGTTAGAATCCAATCATCCAAAATTAAAATCTAAAAAAGGCTTTGCACAACTTTCTCAAAACAATAAAGTGATAGACCTTGCTACTTTGAAGATAAATGAAATTTTTGAAGCACAGAGTGAGAGTGTAATAGTGAGTGCAAAAGTCTTAAAAAAGGAAAATATATTATGAAGTACCCAAAATTTTTTGACACAATCGAGACTATAAAAGTGAGAGATCCCCTTTCTCAAGTTTTAGGAGCATTTGAAGCTGGTGAGTATGAGTTTTCTTACCTAGACGTTGTAAAGTCTGCAGGACACTCATGCCCAACTGTTGCAGGGGCTTATATTATGACACTTGAGGCACTTAGAGCACTTTATGGTGAGCAAAGATCTGTTCGTGGGAATGTAAAAGTAGAGTTTGAAGAGTCTTTAGAAGAAGGAGTTGCAGGAGTTATAGGGAATGTGATTTCTCAAATCACAGGAGCTACAGATAAGAGTGGATTTAAAGGGCTAAAAGGACAGTTTGCTCGTCACTCTTTAATGTTTTTTAGTGCTTCTATTAACTCAAGTGCAAGATTTACAAGAGTAGATACTGGTGAAAGTGTTGATGTGACATATAATCCTGATACAGTAAAACCAAATCCAAAACTGATGCAACTTATGCAAAAACTTACTTCAGGAGAGGCTACATCAGAAGAGACTAAAGAGTTTGGTGAAGTTTGGCAAGAGCGAGTACAGAGAATATTTGAAAATATAGATTCTGTTGTGATGGTTGCACATCTGTAATAATTATTGAAATGAAAATATATGATGTAATAATTTTAGGAGCTGGTGCTAGCGGTCTTATGTGTGCTGCTAATTTAAGTAAAAAAAAAGATGTTTTAATAGTAGATGTTAATGATAAGGTTGCAAAAAAATTAAAAATATCTGGTGGTGGTAAGTGTAATATAACTAATGTTAATGTTTGTGCAGATAATTTTGATGGCGATTCTGAACTCTTAGGAAGTGTGTTGCAAAGGTTCTCAAAAGAGGATCTATTAAATTTTTTAGATAGAAATAAAATACCATTAGAGATAAGAAAAAATCGTTACTACTTTTGTGAAAATAGTGCTCAAGATATTATTGATCTTTTACAAAGGTCTTCAAAGTATTCTGAAGTTTTATTACATTGTAAGATTCAAGATCTTGACAAAGTAGATGAGATTTTTGAACTTACATCTTCTATGGGAAAATATTTTGCTAAGAGTATAGTTGTAGCAACAGGAGGGAAGAGTTTTACTCCTCTAGGTGCAAGTGATATTGGCATAAAAATAGCACAAAAATTTGACATTAATATAAAAGAATTTACTCCAGCTTTGGTAGGATTAACCCTACAAAAAGAGCAATTTTGGATGAAAGAGTTAAGTGGATTAAGCTGTTTTGTTCATATTAAAGTTGAAAAAAAAGTTCTTAAGGAGGAGATGCTTTTTGCACATAAAGGTATAAGCGGTCCAGCTGTTTTATCTGCATCTTTATACTGGAAAAAAGGGTTGATATCTATTGACTTTTTGCCAAATGAAAATATTTTAGAACTTGTAGATGGACGTAAAAAGCTTATTAGCTCCGTTTTGAAATTACCAAAAAGATTAGCAAAAGCATTACTTAAAGTAGTAGAAGTTGAAGATAAAGAGTGTAAAAAATTGACAAAGCAAGAGAGAGAAAAATTAAAAAAACTTCATAATTACTCTTTCTCACCTGCAGGAAATTTTGGCTTTAACAAAGCAGAAGTAAGTAAAGGCGGTATTTTGGCAAGAGAGTTGCAGTATAACACTTTGGAGTCAAAAAAAGTTAGAGGACTTTACTTTATAGGTGAAGTTGTTGATGTTACAGGTGAGCTAGGTGGTTATAATTTTCAATGGGCTTTTTCTAGTGCATATGTTTGTGCAAAAGCTTTGAAGTAGCAGTATTTAAAGAGCTCTTTATATGCTACGAGCTATAATTGTCAACTTATACAGTATCATTAAGGATTATTATGCAAATATTTAAATTATTATTATTAACATTCATTGTAAGTTTGTCATTTACTATGAGTGGTTGTCAAGGAGATAACAGTGATCCTGTTACTTCTAGTGATTTAAATACGACAATTCCCGATTCTAATACAACACTTCCTCCTATCGACATTAATGCTACAACAGCGATCGACAATTTATCAATTATTAATGGAAATGTTATTGAGATAACTGGAAGTGGTGTTGTAAAAGATATTTACATGATGGCTTTTAATACAAGTGGTGCAACAAATACTGAAGGAAGCATAACTTTTCAATACCCTTTAGAGTTTATTACTGATGGTACATTTTATGGATTGATTGATCCAGGTACAGCAACAGTAGTTGATGGACGTATACATTTCACCTATACAGCTCCTGATAATATAAATGATATAAATGGTACAAGAGTGGAATTTTTATTTTACGATACAACAAATGCAGATGTAAATGTCAGTCTTTTTATTGACTTTAATCTTAGTGGAAATTATGTTTCTACAGACCCTGTTTTAAGTACACTTATATTGTCAGATACTAATTTGACAATTAATACTTCTAATCAAAGTGAAGATTTAACGATACATGCCTTTACCGATCAAAGTACCACAAATATTAATACTGTTTTAGATATTAAATATCCTCAAAATATAATAGAAAATGGGATTAACATTGGAACTTTTCCTGCAACTTTAAATATTGTTGATGGAATAGCAAACTTTAGTTATAAGGGTGTTTCTGATATACAAACAACAATTGATGCACTGAATGCTCATGGTATATCAAATCCGATTAAAGTTAACATTTATGATGCAACAACGGGAAGTAATGTAGATTTAAATCTTAATTTTGAAGTAGAAGTGCTTGATCCAAAGTATAACAATTATGTATTAAACCTATTTCCTGAGAATAATATATCGATTACCGAAAATGCTCAAGAGGTTGTTTTAGAAGTTTATTTAGAAGACAACAGTACTGCATTACCAGTAGCAAATGAAAGTATAATTATAGACTTTTTTGATATAAGTCAAGGAAGTATGAACTCCTTTAGTGGAATAACAGATACGAATGGTCATATAGCATTTAACTATAGTGCTCCAGCTGACATAACTGTTTTGGATGATTTTAATATATCATTTAAGTTAAGTGCGGATGTAAATAATGTAAATTATACTACTGTAAGATTTAAACTTAATGGCACTACAAAAGATTATACAGGATATACACTAGCAACTGTTCCTACAAAATCAATTATAACTCGTGGACTAGAAGAGAAAATAATAGATGTTTATTTAGAAAATAATAATTCGAGACCGGCAGCTAATGAGACAATCCTCATTACTTATTTTTCAGGAGAGAACGGAACTTTAGATAAATTTTCTGCACTTACTGATGAGAATGGTCATGCTAGTTTTATATATACTGCACCAGAAAATTTAGATAAAGATGGTAGTGAATATAATGTGACAATTAATATTGATGGTATAGGATTAAGTGCTAAACAAGTAACTTTTTCTATTCTTCAAGATACAGCAGGTATCTTAAATGAACTCTCCTTATTACCAGATACTATTACTGTATTAAAAACTCAACAGTCAAATCTTATCAAGATTTTAACATTAGATGCAAATAGAGTAGGTGTTTCTACAGATATTGTTATCCAAGAACCTAGTATTGATGGAGTAGATTACGGTACATTTACTACACTTAAGGTTACTACTAATGAAGATGGTTATGCTGATATAAATTTTACAGCTCCTGTAAATATTGATAACTTAGATAATCGAACCATTATTTTTAGAGATGTTAATACTTTGCTTGAACATAATCTAACAATTAGCTATGAAAAGAGCTTAAATTTGAATAGTGATTTATATGAGATAGGCTTAGTCCAAGACAATGATATCGCAGTGGATAGTTCTGGTGAAGTATATCTTTCTATTTTTAAAGCACTAACACCTACTGAACTAATTAATAGTGGGCATGTGTATGATGTGAATGTAAGTACACGCTATGGAGATAAAATTTACTTTGATGCGAATGATACAACTTCAGACAACATAATTTTTAGTCAAACAGCGGAACAAGGTTTTGCTATTTATACAAAACAGCAAGCTTCAGTAATCATTATAGATGTTACTGCAAATATTTTTGATGGTGAAAAAAATGTGACAATTAGAAACAGTTTTCCTGTTGTTATTAACTCTGGTGAACTCTCCTCTATATCTATGTTTTATGCGAGTACAGAGCTTGATCCTACTTTAAATATATATACAGATTATTACACTGTTCATGCTGTCGATAAGTTTGGTAATCCCGTAAACTCTGGAACTGTTATTCATCCTACATTAGTCAATGGTGTTAAGCACTCTTCTTTAAGTGATATTAATGGTAGTGGAGAACTTGTTGCTGGAGTAAAAGCACATTTTGCAGATGCTACACAAAACTTTTCAGATGTTGAGGCTTCTGCAGATAGACTCATTGTTCTTCCTTCACAAAATCAAACTAATAAGCTTTTCTTTGGTAACTGGGAAATAGAGTCTGTTGGAGGTGATTTAAACCTTACTGATAAACTCGATGAAAATTCATCAATTAGTTTAAAGTATGTTATAGGAAATGAAAATAGAATTTTTACAAACAATGGTACAGATAGTGTAGCTGTTGCAAATGTTCAAGCTGTTGATGGTATTTATGAGACAGACAACAATGGTAACTTAAGCTTTAAAGTTATTTATGATCCAGCACTTCGTGGTGAAAAAGTTTACATTGCTGCAAATGCAGAAACTCAAAATGGAAAGATAGGTATAGCGATAGAAGCAGTACTCTCATATACAGGAAAACGTCTTGTTTTGGATAATAATGCATTTAGTATAAATAATATTGGTGAGTCTGTAACTCTTAATACAACATTATATGATGAGGCACATGTAGTATTAGATGATTTTCCTAAGGTAAATCTCCTTGATTTTAACAACTCTATTGGGTCTTATAGTATTGGTGGTCCTAATAATAGTGTTGTGACTTTTACTGCTCCCGAAAAACTAGCAGATTTAGCAGCACTTCAAGGGAGTACACACACTTTTAAAATTACATTAGAAGAGACAGAAAATATTTATGAAACGGTAACTGTGACTTTCCCAGATGACAATAATTATACAAACTACTCTTTAAAAATCATTCCAAATGATTTTATAGTTACTGATGCATCTGAAGCAAAACAATTTAAAGTATATATATTAGATGCCAATGGGGATATTGTTGTAAATGAGCAATTAGTAGCAGACTTTTTTGATACAAAAAAAGGAAGTATGTCAGACTATTTTGCAATAGCTACAAGTTATTTTACAAATTATGCAACATTTACATATATAGCACCTGATGATATAACAAATCTAGCAAATACAGCATTTGATTTCAATATTACAATGCAAAACGATAAAAATATTACAGCACCCGTAAAAGTGAATTTTCTTCAAAGAGTGGAAGATATTAACTATACTGATTACAATATTAGTGTGTTGGAGAGCAATATTACGATAAGAGCTGGTTTAGAATCACATGTTATAGATATATATCTTGAAGGAAATGATAATAAACCAGCATCAGACGAAACTATACTTTTAGATTTTTTTAATGGATCATTTGGGAGTGTAAATACATTTAGTGTCATTACAGATGCTAATGGACATGCTGCATTTAGTTATACATCACCAAGCGATTTATCAACTCTTGACAGAAATACAACAGTCCTAACTTTTAAAATGGATAATTATAATTCAAAAGATGTAAATGTTACACTTATAGTAGATACAACAACACCAGTAAAAGATTTTACAAACTATGTACTGAGTGTAGTACCAAC
>CAZMBK010000063.1:0-7833 GCA_964564315.1 uncultured Sulfurimonas sp. | reverse complement strand
GTTGCTGCAGGTATTTCTACTGCTGCACTTTGGCAAGTTTACATACAGATACAAACACTACTTTAAAAGATATTTAATTCTTTATAATCTTGCTTGAAAGCTCTTTAAAGAAAACCATTTCACTCTCTCTTAAAATTCTAATCATATTAGTGTTTCCAACTATTCCAGCAGGATCTCCTGCTGTGAGTATATAACTTTTATCAAGTTGCAATACTTTTCTCTCTATACCTTGGTTCATTACTGAACTCATCATCTGACCTAAAGAACTCTTTTGCACCATAAATGCAGGAACAACACCCCAACACATTGTAAGTGAACGAGCAACTTTCTCAGAGTGAACAACTGCATATATATCACGACGGGGTCTATACCTTGCAATTTTACGAACAGAAGAGCCTGAAGAGGTAAGAGAGATGATTCCCCAAGCATCCACATCAGAACAGAGTTTTACAGCTGCTTCATTGATGCTATCGGTTGCATCACGCAGTTCAAATGAAGAGTACTTGTTAAAAGGATAAATTTTTTCAGCCCCTTGTATAGCCTTAACCATAGTCTCAACAGCTAGTACTGGATTATGCCCAACTGCACTCTCCTCTGAGAGCATCACAACATCTGTACCATCAAGAACTGCGTTTGCGATGTCACTTATTTCCGCACGCGTTGCTCTATCTTTTTCTGTCATAGAGAGAAGCATCTGTGTTGCTGTTATAACAGGTTTTGACATACTGTTCGCTTTTTGAATAAGCATTTTTTGAAGTGCTGGTACTTCCGAGAAAGGTACTTCTATGCCTAAATCCCCACGAGCGACCATCACACCATCACTCACAGCAAGAATTTCATCTATATTTTCAACTGCATCAAACTTTTCAATCTTTGCAAAAAGTTGAATATTCGCATTATGTGTCTCTAGTATTGTTCTGGCATTTATCATATCTTGTGCATTTTGAACAAATGAGATTGCCATAAAATCAATATCATTTTTAATGCCCCAAAGCATATCAACTTTATCTTTTGAAGTTAAAACATCTATGCCGAGTCTAGTATTTGGAAAGTTCACCCCTTTTTTGGAGCTTAATTTTCCACTATTTTGAACTATAACTTTAACACCATTTTCACTTACTTCTATAACTTCAGTACGAATCATTCCATCATAAAGATAAATATACTCACCTATAGAGAGTTGCTCTAAAATAGTAGGCTGATTTATACAAGTGATATATCTTTTTTCTGCTATTTTTTTTCCAAGAATTTCCTCTTTTACAAACTCAATAGTATCATCTACTTCTAAGTCAAAAGGCTCTTTTAATTTTCCAACACGTATCTTAGGTCCACTTATATCTTGGAGAACTCCAACATGCATACCACTCTGTTTTTGAGCCTCTCGAATCCTCTGAAGAACTTCAAAGTGATACTCATGTGTTCCATGGGAGAAGTTAAGTCTAAAGACATTAACACCTGCTTTTATAAGCCCTATTATCATCTCTAAAGAGTCAGATGCAGGTCCAATAGTAGCTAAAATTTTTGTTCGCTTTTTCATTAATAGATCTCTTTTACTCGACCAACTTCACCACTCATAAGTCTCACTTTAATCCCATGAGGATGCTTAGGAGATTTAGTCAAAATATCACGAACAATTCCATCTGTCAAATACCCTGTATCTTGATCTTGTTTTAAGACAATAGCTACAGATTGTCCATGTTTAATATTAACTCGTTTTGTAGCATCTAACATCACTATTTTCCTTTATGCTTCTGGCATTTTTTCATTATAAATAGAGAGAGAAGGAAAGGCAAATTCTAAATTATTTTTTTTCAAAATGGCCATAATTTTGTGCATAACATCCTCTTTTGTTTCTAACCATTCTCCCCACTGTACAGATTTTGTAAAACAGTAAACTAAAATATTTATACTTGAATCTCCAAAAGAATCCAAATAAACAAGCAAATTATTTTTTACTCCCTCTAAATCATCTCTTGAAACAAGTTTTACTGTACTCTTTTGCTTTCTATGTGTATATTTTGTTGCTTTGGTTGCAATGCCAGAGTGTTTATCTAACATATCTTTTATCTCAGCAACAGCTTTTTTTATATCTTCACTTTTAGAATCATACTTAACACCTATATGCATTTTTATTCTACGACCTAACACTCTTTTATTCCAGTTTTTCACATCCTTAGATGCAAAAGTTCCATTTGGAATAGCAATTAAAGCGTTATCAAACGTTCGTATTGTTGTTACACGTAGTCCTATCTCAACAACAACTCCCTGCTTACCATCAATTTCAATCCAATCTCCTTGAGAAAATACATCAGAAAAAAGAATAGAGAGTGTCCCAAAAAAGTTACTAATAGTATCTTTTGCTGCAAATGCAACAGCAAAACCACCTATTCCAAGACCAGAGAGCACAGCTGTTAAATTTACACCTGCAAAAAACAGGATAATTAGAAGTCCTATAATGACGATAATAAAGTTTATTATTTTCATCCCAACATTTACTAAATCATTTTTAATGCTAGAACCATCTATAGGAACAGATGAGAGCCTCACCTTTGCAATGGTGTTTACAATTTTATAAATTACCAATGTAAAATAGAATCCATACAGCATATTAAAAAATTTACTTACAAGATCATCAGAACTAAAATCATTATAAACATAGATAATCATATTAATATTTATTATTATAATAATATACTCTATGGGGGTTTTTAATGTATTTAAAATATCACTTGAATACTCTTTAAATATATCAAATTCTAAAAGATACTTTTGAAGAGAGACATAAACAATTTTTCTAAAGAAATAGATAACAATAATCAAAAAAAGTATAAATAAAATCTTAATAACATTAAGCCCGTATATCTCTAGCATTGGATCAAGTACTTCTACAATATCCAAAGAGTTAATATAAAGCACAAATGAGATAAGATGGTATTTTGAGTACTTATTAAGCCTATACATCTTCGCTTCAAACTTATAAAGATAGCTAATAACATCATTATTAACATCTCTTAAAATATAAAAATCGTTTATATTGTCTTTTACAGTTTTCAGAAGATATGTCTCAGGATAAATAGTTAAAATATTTTTATAATCTTTCTCATACAGTTTATTTACAAGAAGTTGATTTTGCGTAATAATCTCATTTAAACGAGTCTGGTACTCCTCTTTTGTATGTGCATCCAGAGCAAGCAGTACTTTTCTTATCATCTGCTTTTGATATTTTAAAAGTAAATAAGACTTTAATGCCACTTCATCACGTAAAACAGCATACCTATTTCCTGCATTTTTGTTGATTGATATAATTTTCTTAAGAGAAAATATTTCACTATCATAGCTCATACTCTGCTTGATATAACGACTCTTCTCAGACATTAATCTATTTAACTCAGATACATATAGTTTATCTTGTTCTTTAAGAATTGCTTCTATGCTCTCTTTTGTTGCATTACTTTCATCTATATGTTTAATTAACTTTATATGTTTGGCAACATAATCAGTAAACTCAACAGTACCACCCCAGAGTGAAACAGAAAGAAAAAGAAAAAAGAAAAATTTTAACATTATATACCGTATCATAAAATCGTTTTAAATCCCCTCAGCTATCATAGCATCAGCAACTTTTTTAAAGCCAGCAATATTAGCACCATCAACATAATTACCTTCAACTCCATAGTCTTTAGCCGTTAATGCTACACGTTTTGCAATCTGTTGCATAGTAAGTTTTAACTTTTCATCAACTTTTTCAAAACTCCATTTACTCATGGAAGCATTTTGTGCCATCTCAAACTCACTCACGGCAACACCACCTGCATTCGCAGCTTTTGCTGGTGCAAAACAGATTTTATGAGATAAAAAGTCATTAATTGCTTTTGGAGTTGAAGGCATATTTGCACCCTCAGTAACACTTACAACACCATTTACAATTAAGTTTTGAGCATCTATATCTGTAAGTTCATTTTGTGTAGCACAAGGAAATGCTGCATAGCATGGAATATCCCAAACTGCATGTGCACCTTCAGGATACTCTTCTACAGGAATATACTTTGCACTTTCATGTATTTTTATATACTCTTCAAGAGAAGCTCGACGATTTAGTTTTATATCTTTTAAAAGAGCTAAATCAACACCACGAGAATCATAAATAGTTCCATGAGAGTCTGTACAAGTCACTGGAATAGCACCTATATGCTGTAATTTTTCAATTGCATGAAGTGCCACATTTCCAGCACCACTTACTGTACATATTTTTCCTTCTAAAGGCTCTCTGCCTTCCATCTCAAGCATTGTTTCTGTAAAGTAAACAGCTCCATAACCTGTCGCCTCTGGACGCATTAAAGAACCACCAAAAAAGAAAGGTTTTCCAGTTAAGACACCTTCAAAAGATGAAGTAATTTTTTTATACTCTCCAAATAGGTAACCAATTTCACGACCACCAACTCCAATATCTCCAGCAGGAACATCTATACGTGGACCTATGTATTTGTGAAGTTCTGTCATAAATGCTGAACAAAATTTCATAACTTCAAAATCACTCTTTCCCTTAGGATTAAAGTCACTTCCACCTTTACCCCCACCTATAGGTAAACCAGTAAGAGAGTTTTTAAGAATCTGCTCAAATCCAAGAAATTTTAAAATTCCTTCATTTACTGTTGGATGAAATCGCAATCCACCCTTATATGGCCCTAGAGCATTGTTAAACTGAACACGAAAGCCAGTATTTACCTGAATCTTATTATTATCGTCAAGCCATACAACTTTAAACTTTATAACCCTATCAGGTACAACTAAACGCTCTAATATCGCATGTTTAATGTATTTATCATCCGACTCCAATAGTGGTGCTATTGAGTAGATAACCTCTTCCATTGCTTGGTAGAAAACTTTATTTTCTGCACAATTTCCATTTTCAAACTTTTTAATTTCTGCTTCTGCTATTGACATATTTATCCTAAATTTATATTATATTTACACTTCATTCTACCATTATTTAGATAAAGGGTTTATGAACTTCTTTATTATGACTATGATATTCCAAAAAAACTTTTGTAACGCAACGGTCTCTCTTACTAATTTTTAAGTGCAGTCTTTATCATCATACGCCGTAAATAAGCAATTTTACTCTGAAGTGGCAAATCTTTTGGACAAACATCTTCACAACCTAGAAGTGTCATACAGCCAAAAACACCATCCTCATCACCTATCATTTCATAGTACTCTTCATCACTACGTTTATCACGTGGATCTAAATGATAACGTGCTACTTTATTCATACCAACAGCACCAACAAAATTTTCTCGCATCTGAATCGTACCACATCCTGCAACACAACAGCCACACTCAACACAACGATCAAGCTCATAAATTTCATCAGCTAATTCAGGTTCCATCTTCTCTTCTAGTTTATCAACTTTTAATTCGCTCTCTTTATCATGTATCCAAGTCTCTAAGCGCTCATTTAAACCACGCATCCACTTTCCAGTATATATGGAGAGATCTCCAATAAGTTCAAAAAGAGGAAGCGGTGCAAGTGTAATATTTGCATCAAGTTTTTTTGTAAGTGTTCGACAAGCAAGTGTTGGTTTTCCATTTACCAGCATAGAACATGAACCACAGATACCCGCACGACAAACAAAATCAAATTTTAGAGAGTTATCATGATGCTCTCGTATCTCATTGAGTGCTACAAACAGAGTCATCCCGATCGCTTCTTCTACTTTAAAACTCTCCATATGTGGAAAATCTTCAGGATCATGCGGATCAAAACGGAGTATATTTATTGTTAAAACTCTTGGACTTTTTTCTTTTTGACTCATACATTCTCTCCAAATCTTTCATTTATACCTTGGTATTTTTTCGGTAGTTTATCCATAAAGGGCATCAGTGCATTTTGAATTTCAAAACGATTTTTGCCTTGTGATTCTAACTCATTTCTTATGGCATCTACAGTTGATTGTCTCATCGCTGTATTTTCATGATGTTCTGTTAAATCTTTTCCATACCCACGAAAACCAGGAGGCATTTCCATTTCACCTATAGGTATCTCTTCATAGCTCATAGTTGGTAAACTCTCCTCTTCATTTGGCCATGAAGTAATACTCCGTTTAAGCCAATTTGCATCATCTCTCTTAGGAAAATCCTCACGTGAATGTGCCCCACGACTCTCCGTTCTAAGAAGTGCTCCAAGTGCTACAGTGAGTGCTACTTTTATCATTTTTTGAGTTCTATAGGCATTTTCTAATGCAGGATTTGCTGCACGAGATTTTGAACGAAAGACCTCTATGTTTTTAGCTCTTTTATGCAGTTCTTGTAACTCATCTACTGCCTTTTGAAGATCTTCACCATTTCTAAATATACCAACATCCTCCATCATAATCTCTTCCATACGACGGCGAAGAACATAGGCATCTTCTCCATTCTCTTTACTAAGTAGAGTATCAATTTTATCCTGCTCTATCTTCATAAACTTTTCAATATTTGATGTGTGTATAGTAAGATGAGACTCTGCACTCTCTAAGTAGTCACTAATATACTCAGCCACTAACATTCCTGCAACAACTGTCTCACTTACAGAGTTTCCACCTAAACGGTTAAAACCATGCATATCCCAACAAGCAGCTTCTCCACACGAGTAGAGCCCCTTAAGTGTTTGAGACTCCCCTGTATACTTCGTACGAATTCCACCCATAGAGTAATGTTGTGTTGGGCGAACGGGAATCCACTCTTCTGCAGGATCTATCCCTAAAAAGTTCTCACATATCTCTTTTACTTCTCGTAAATTCTTCTCAATATGAGCACGACCAAGAATGGTAATATCAAGCCATAGATGATCTCCATAAGGACTTTTTACACCCTTGCCTTTTCTCATGTGTTCTGTCATTCTTCGACTTACAACATCACGAGAAGCTAACTCTTTTTTATCTGGCTCATAGTCTGGCATAAAACGGTAACCATCTTTATCTAAAAGTAGACCACCATCACCACGACACCCCTCAGTTGTAAGGATTCCAACTGGAACGATAGCTGTTGGATGAAACTGAATGGCTTCCATATTTCCTAGAGTTGCTACACCCGTTTCAAGTGCTATAGCCTGCCCTATTCCCTGACAGATGATGGCGTTTGTTGAGACACTATAAATACGACCATAACCACCCGTAGCAATAGTAGTCGCCTTTGAGATATAAGCAACTAATTCACCATTCATTAAGTTTCTAGCAATAGCACCATAACAGCGACCATTTTCATGAATTAGACTAATGGCTTCTAAACGCTCATGGATCTCAACATTATCTTCATGTGCCTTATTGTCCATAGCATAGAGCATTGAGTGCCCTGTTCCATCTGATGTATAACAGGTTCTCCATTTTTTTGTACCACCAAAATCTCGTGCAGTAATAAGACCATGTGCTTCATCTTTTTCATTAATAGTTACTTTTTTAGCATTTATAATAGCTGTTCGATCACCTCTTTGTACTCTTGTCCAAGGCACACCCCAGTGAGCAAGTTCTCTTATAGCTTTTGGTGCACAGTGAGTAAACATACGAGCCACAACCTGATCAGCTCCCCAGTCACTCCCCTTGATGGTATCTGAGAAATGCACATCTTCATTATCACCCTCACCCATTTTTGAGTTTGCTAAAGAGGCTTGCATACCCCCTTGTGCTGCTGAAGAGTGGCTGCGTTTGGGTGGTACTAAAGTAAGAACAACTGTATCATGACCTCTCTCTTTCACTCCCGTTGCAACGCGAAGACCAGCTAACCCCCCACCGATAATAAGAACATCTGTATATATTACTTTCATTAGTGATTCTCCATAATTATTGTCTGAGATTT
>CAZMBK010000062.1:0-7869 GCA_964564315.1 uncultured Sulfurimonas sp. | reverse complement strand
TGTAGCAAACAAAGCTACCATAGAAAGTGTAATAATTTTTCTCATACCAATTCCTTATATTTATAATAATTCTAAACTATAGCATAAAATAGTCTAAATTATAATAAATCTAAGTTGAAGTTATATAACTTATTTTAGTATTTTACTAATTATCTCATATACATTTTTTGAAATTGATTCTACCGAGAGTATTCTCTCTAATTCTACTCTCATTAACTCTCTATTTTGTATATTGAGTTTTGAATAAATTTTAAATGAACCTGCAAGCCCTGAAGCAATCTGTGCATTTATTTTATCTATCTCTATTATTTTATCTGCAATAAATTTATACCCACTTGCATCTTTTGAATGGAAATACTTATAGTTACGACTAAATGAACCAACAAGGGAACGAACCAAGTTTGGCACTTTTGCATCATACGCAGTATCTTTTTGTAACTCTTTGACTCTCTCTAACACACCCTGACGTGTGGATAAAGCTAAAAGTCCAAAGTATTTATTCATTACCAAGGTTTGATCCTTATACTTTTCATAAAAATCATCAAATGCAATTTTTGCGAGTTTTGCATCACAATCTTCAAGAATCCCAAGAGCGACCACTCTATCACTCATACTTTTAGACTCTTTATACTGCTTATAAGTCAGCGCAGATACTGCATTATTCTCTAAAGCAGAGAGTATTTTTAGAACTCTATTTTTAAGTGCTCGTTTTCCCATACTCAGAGCATCTATTTTCATCTCACTTGTATGATGTTCATGGTAAAGTGCTAAAAGTTTCTCTTCATATCTCACTGCCAATACTTTTGCTAACTTCTCTTTTGCTTTATATATAGGATCAAAATCCACCTCATCTTGACGCTGCATAAGTGTAGAAACAGAAGGAAGTTCTAAGAGCAGTGCTAAGTAAGAGAGATCTACATCTAATGCTAAAAGAGACCCAAAGCTCACAAGAAAATTCTCATTTACTTCATTTCCCTGCATCATGGACTCTAATGTCTCCACTGCAAAATTTTGTGCTGATTCGTACTGAATAAAGCTATTTTTATCATGCTTCATTAAAAAAGAGAAATCAACACTCTCTTGCTCTACAATAATTGGTGCTGAAAAATCTCGATTTATTGAGAGTATTGGTTTTTCATTCAAGCCATCAAATGTAAATACTTCTTTCTCATTTGAGATAATTAATACCTTTGAGAGTGCTTCACTTCCATCTCCATTAAGCAGTGCCATTTTTAGAGGATAGAAAAAAGGTTCCTGATCTTTACCATCTACAGTTTTTGGTACTATTTGTGTGAGAGTAAGAGTATATGCACCTTCACTAAAATCTTCTTCTACTTTTAACTTTGGTGTCCCACTCTGATGATACCACTTCTTAAATGCACTTAGGTCTACCCCTGAAGCCTCTTGCATCGCCCATAAAAAGTCATCCGTAGTTACGGCTTGTCCATCATAAGTTTTAAAATAAAGATCAGTTGCTTTACGGTAGTTTTCTTCACCTAAAAGAGTATGAATCATACGAATAACCTCAGCACCCTTTTCATACACTGTCGAAGTGTAAAAGTTATTCATAGATATGTAAGATTTTGGCTGAATAGGGTGTGCAGTAGGTGAAGCATCTTCAACAAACTGACGCTCACGAAGTGCTTTTACATCTTCTATTCGCTGTACCTCTGAAGAGTTTAAGTCAGCAGAAAAACATTGATCTCTAAAGACTGTAAGCCCCTCTTTTAGTGTAAGCTGAAACCAATCTCTACAAGTTATACGATTACCAGTCCAGTTATGGAAGTACTCATGGGCTATAACAGACTGAATCCCCATAAAGTTAGCATCACTTGCACTATCTTCATCTGCTAAAACATATGCAGAGTTAAAAATATTCAAGCCTTTATTCTCCATAGCTCCCATATTAAAACTATCTACGGCTACTATATTATAGTATTCTAGGTCATACTCTCGACCATATTTTTCTTCATCCCAAAGCATCGCCTCTTTAAGTGACTTCATAGCATGATGACATTTACTTTCATTGCCTAAATCACAGTAGATGTTAAGTTCTACTCTCTCACCTGAAGCTGTAGTATACTCATCATGTATACTCCCTAAATCTCCTGCTACTAAAGCAAAAAGATAAGAGGGCTTTTTATGTGGATCTACCCAAGTCACTCCATGACGTTTATCAAAGCTATCATGACACTGAACTCTATTTCCATTACTCAAAAGAACAGGGTACTTCTCTCTATCTGCAACAACTGTTGTAGTAAAAAGACTCATAACATCGGGACGATCAAGATAGGGAGTAATTCTTCTAAAACCCTCTGGCTCATTTTGTGTACAGAATATTCCGCCTGATTTATAAAGACCCTCTAGTTCAGTATTGTTTTGAGGATAAATTTTATTCTCTATTTTAATACTAAATAGAGTAGGTACATTAAGTATAGTTAAACTTTCATCATCTATAATGTAACGACTCTCATCAATCTTTAAGTCATTTATATAGAGTTCTAATAACTCCAAATCTATAGAGTCTAAACGAAGATTTTTACTCTCTACATCTATCTTTTTTATCTTCATAACATTTGTTACAAGAGCATACTCCTCTTCTAATTCAAACCTTAAATGAACACTCTGTATCTCAAATGCAGGTGACTTGTAATCTTTTAAATATATCTCTTTAATTTTACTCATACTTATGATGCCTTTTTAATTGTAGATTCTTTGTAACTTAGTGAAATGCAAACTCTTTTTTTGTGCGAATATTTTTCTTTAATGAAAATATATTAATATACTCTACACTCTCTATCTCATACTCTTTTGTCTCTAAAGGGAGCTTTACCTTAAACTCATCACCAACTTCTTTTCCTATAAGAGCTTTTGCTATAGGGGAGTGAATAGAGATAAGCCCATTTTCAGGTTCACTCTCTAAAACACCACAAAGTGTATAGGTTTCCTCTGCATCACTCTCTATATTTATTACATGTACAGTACTACCAAAAGATATTTTTTGATGCTTATGCAGAGTGGGGTCTATGATTTTAGAGTTTTGGATCATTTTATTGAGGTAGAAGAGACGTTTATCTATAAAACGTAACTTCTCTTTAGCCGCATGATAGTCAGCATTTTCACTTCTATCACCTTGTGCTGCAGCTACTAGCTTTTCCTGTGCCACCTTAGGTTTTTCTTCTTCTAAAAGGTACTTAAACTCTGCAACGAGAATATCATACCCCTCTAGGCTCATAGGCTCTAACAAACAGATTCCTTAATGATGAAAACCAAGAATATAATAAGTCTCTTTTTTCTCCAGCTTATCTATAGTTACTTTAAATTTTTCACTAAAGTGCTGTACTTTTTCATGTGCTTCTTCTGCTAACTCAGGAGTTGGAGACTCTATTTTTATTTTAAAGTGACTGTTTGAGTTTGATAGTGCGATATAAGCATTATTTACCTTAAGATGATTGTGAAGGTCCATAATATGTTTTTGAATTTTATCATACCCCGGAGTATTCTCTTCAATCTCTTTAAGTTGTTTTACTAAGGCATCATTTGGTGTATATCCAAGCTGAGTTAACATTGCATCTCTTTGCATCTTCACATTTTCCTTTTTTAAATATTTAGAAAAATAATATCAGTTTATTGTAAATATTCAGTATAAATTTATGTCAGAAGACTATAATTACACAATAACAAGCTAAATTATAAAAGAGAGACACAATGACTGAAGAG
This sequence comes from uncultured Sulfurimonas sp., assembly GCA_964564315.1. Lineage (GTDB taxonomy): Bacteria > Campylobacterota > Campylobacteria > Campylobacterales > Sulfurimonadaceae > Sulfurimonas. The sequence goes on along the minus strand of CAZMBK010000062.1, from coordinate 4,149 downwards.
ATACTAAAAAAGATAAAACAACTTCCACCACTCCCTGAATCAGCGATGAAAATAGAAGCGGTGTATCAAGATCCAGATAGTAGTTTTAACGATATGGTAAAGATTTTAGAGAAAGATCCTCTTTTAACTGCTGACATACTCAAAGCAGCAAACTCTCCTCTCTATGGTTTTTCACGTGAAATAAATGCCATCAGTCAAGCAGTAGGTCTTTTTGGTATGGGAACTGTCCGTGGATTTGCCCTTGCTAGTATAGTAAAAAAGAGTTTTGCACTTGATCTTTCACCATACGGTATCTCAAATGATATGTTCTCAGCACTCTCTAAAAAACAGCATGGACTTATGACTTCATGGTGCTTAAGAAAAGAGAATCGTCTTCTTGGTGTATTGTCTCCAGCTGCATTTCTTGTTGAAATAGGAAAAGTACTGATTGCACAGCAAATACTCTCTGATGGAAAAGAAGATGCTTTTAAAGATGCACTTAATGAACTGGGTGATGTAGAAGCAGCAGAAAGAGAAATCGTAGGGGTAGATACTCCTGAAGTATCTGCAACTATCTTCGCACAGTGGAAATTTGAAGAGGGTCTCGTAGATGTTATACGTAACTGCCAAAACCCTGAAAAAGCAGAAGAAGAGGATCAGAGACCAGCAAAAATACTTCATGTTGTTCGTATTGCCGTTCCTATTAATGGTGTTATTAGCGATGATAGTATAGCAGCAGCAAAAGAGTTAATTACAAAATATGAACTCGATATGGAAAGCTTCGATACTGCCATAGAAACTGCTAAATAATCTGAACCATTGAAATCACTACTTATAAGACTCACACTTGGTGTGAGTGAACAAGACATTACCCCAGATGAAGCAAAATTTGTCAATGAATGGCTCAGCAAAAAGTACCTCACAAAGAAAGAAAATCAATACAAATTTAACTCTAAATACCGTGCAGGAACATTAGGTTTAGTTCAAAAAGAGACTGCCTACTTAAATGTAATCGGCGAAAATATCCGAGATCTTTTCATAGAAGATTTAGGTGTTGCTACAGAGGGTGACCTTATCATCGCTAAACGACTCCTTGGTAAACGCGGTACTCCATCCGCACAGATAGCTGAAATAGTAGGTCGTGAACAGAGTTACAGTATTGCCTATATTATTTTTAAAGAAAACCATAAATCTTTAGTCGATTTAAAAACTGACTTTCCTATAGGTGCTGAACTTTCAGCAGAAGAGTTAGAGAAGTATAAAACAGGAGATGTTTTTAAAATAGACAATCAAGAAAATAGAGTCTTAGAACTCCTTGGTAATATCTCTGATCCTCTTGTAGATGAAAAAATTGTCCTTGCACAGTTTAATAAACATGATGAGTTTGAAGAAGAGGTACTAAAAATTGCAAAATCATTTCCTCCTGTTGATGCAAAAAAATACCCTAAACGCAAAGATTTAAGAGAGCTAGACTTCTCTACTATAGATCCTGTTACTGCTAAAGATTATGATGATGCTATCTGCTGGGATGAAGAACATTCAACACTTTATGTTGCTATTGCTGATGTAAGTGAATATGTAAAGCCTTTTGGAGCACTAGATAATGAAGCTATATATAGAAGTTTTTCTATCTACCTACCCCATCGATCCATTCCAATGCTTCCTCGCCAACTCAGTGAAACCCTTTGTTCACTACAACCCCATGTCGATAGACTTGCATATGTGTTTGAGATGAAAATAGATAGAGCACTTTTAGAAGTCACAAGCTCGAGTGTTTATGAGGCAGTTATCCACTCCAAACGTAGGTTTAACTACGAGGAGATTGATGCTTACTTTGAGGGGAAACTCCATGCTCAAAATGAGGATGAAGTAAGAATCTTCAACTCTCTTACAAAACTTAGAGTTATAACAGATATGCTTAAAGTGAAACGACTTAAAGTTGGTTATGATTTTCGCTCAACAGAGATAGATATGGAAATAGATGAAAACTCCAACATTGTTGCAACACATGAAGCAGAAGAGACACCTTCGCACTCACTCATAGAGGATTGTATGCTTTTGGCCAATAAAGAAGCAGCAAAACAGTTTGAGAGAGGTCTCTTTAGAATTCATGAGGCACCCTCTCAAAACAAACTTCAAACACTCTATCAGGAGTTAGCTGGAATTGGGATGCAGATAGAGATAAGAGAGAGTACGAAAGAGACTATCTCTGACATTCAAGCACAAGCTAAAGAGATGGGCTTAGAGTCTGAAGTCGACACCCTTATCATTCAGTCACAAATGCAAGCACGATATGCACCACTTAACTCTGGACACTTTGGTTTAGGGTTTGAGCAGTATACACACTTTACATCGCCTATTCGTCGTTACTCTGACCTTATTGTACATAGACTCCTTAAGGCTATAAATGCTGGAGATACAGAGGAGGGTTCTTATGTTTTGAGAAACATAGAAGCTCTCTCTATGGCTATTAGTGAAAAAGAGCGTGAAGCTAGTAAAATTGAGACTGAATTTATGGCTAGAAAGTATGCAAGATGGGCAAATGAGAACATAGGCAAAGAGTTCAAAGCAAGAATCACAGCAACAGAAGTAGAAGTAAAAGCTGAAATCCATGATACTATACAGGGGGCTCGCGTTCTTATAGTATCAAATGAGGATGTAGTTCTTTTTGAAGATGTTTTTATAAAAATAGAGAGTGTAGATATAGCTCGTGCAAAAATAAAAGCCTCTGTTGTTGGAAAAGTAGATGTATAAAAATGAGTTAGATAGTGCCATACGAAGTGGTTCTATTTCTAACTCTTTTGTCTTTTTTGGAGAGTCCTCTTTCCTTATAGATATGTACACAAAAATGCTGACTACTATTGATGATGCGAACATCATTAATTTCTATCATGATGAGTATGATTTTAACTCTGCTAAAGCACACCTATCTCAAGGCTCCCTCTTTGGTGATAGAAATATTCTCATTATAAAAAGTGAAAAAAAAGTTCCTAAAAAAGAGCTCGATACACTACTCAGCTTTTGTGAAAAAAATCCTGATAATATTTTTGTTTATGCCTACTATGGAAGTGACCATAAAACATATAACAATAAAAAAGCCTTTGCAAAGACAAAAGCTATGGCTGTTCGTTTTTTTCACCCTAAAGATTATGAAGCACAAAACATCGTACTTCAAGTAGCCTCAGAAAAATCCGTAAATATCGACAAGTACACAGTTTCACATCTCTTAGGAATTCATAATGGAGATGTTGCCCTTGCCGTAAATGAGATAGAAAAATTTCGTGTTTTTGATAGAGTAATTACGACTAAAGATGTAGATAGTTTAGTCTTTGGTTTAGGAGAAGTAAATCTTGATGACTTTATAAAAAGCCTTCTTCTAAAAAAAGATTTTAAAGAGGATCTCCAAAGCATAGTAGAGCATGGAGAAGATGAGATACGCATACTCACTGCCATCACAGCTTACATCACACAACTCTATATGTTTAACATCTACATTCGTGTTAATGGTGCACCCAATGCACTTGAAATTTTAGGCTACCCTGCTCCAAAGTTTGTAGTTGATGCAAAGGCTACACAATCCATAAAAATTAAGCCACCAACATACTTAAAACTTCATGAACTTCTTTTAGAGAGTGAACTAAAGATGAAAAGTGCACACATAGATAAAGGAGCTATACTTTTATCGACCCTTATCCGTATGCAAAAGCTTCTCTAATCCTCTTTTCTTTCACACCCCTATGAGTGAACTTCTGTTAAATCGACTCCTAATCTCATTGATATTTTTAATCCCTATTTTTTACACAGACATAGAAAAATATATCATAAAAGTGAAGGTTCATTCACAGGGGTATACATAAATTTCCACTCAAATTTTAAGCTAACATATGCACTTTTAATGGAATAATGACAAATAACAGACCATAAATGTCATAATAACGGCAATTAAAGTATAAACAGTACACTTTTTCTTTAAGAATAATAATCAATAAATAGCAGATAGCTCAAAAATATGGCAAAATGCCATAAAATTGTCTATTTTTCATTTTTAACAGTGCATAATTTTTGTATGTTAATTGTGTGATTTAAGGTGGTTGTGTCTATAATGGTGTTGAATAAATAGTTATGAGTCAGACTGAAAGCACTTAGCTTAAGTTAGCTTATTTCAAAAAA
>CAZMBK010000061.1:1973-7896 GCA_964564315.1 uncultured Sulfurimonas sp. | reverse complement strand
AGGCTGCCTTACCCCAGTCCTCCTGAGAGGCGGCCTCTATTCCCTTCCTGTACTGTTCCTGAGCTCCTTTCGGAATCTTCTCACACGACATCACAAAAAGTAGAGAAAAAGCCAAAAACATAGCCCGGCCCACTTTCATTTACCTAACCTCCAAACCGTTGACCACCATTTTACCAATCTATTAAAATTTATTTGCGAAATCAGCACGAACCAACAAGGGGCCAGAATGAAGAAAGGAAAAATTAATAAACTCCTATTAGCCAGTGCTGTCTCCTCCATGCTCATGGCATCTTGTGGAGGAGGTGGTAGTGATTGGGAAAGTAGCAGTCTAACCAACACCACAGAGCAAACACCCCAAACTGCAGAAACGAGAACCCTAAAGCAGACAGACATTGTAGGCCAAGTACAACCTAACGACATTTCTCCTGTTGTAAAGCTTACTGTTGATACTAATCAGGACGGCATCTTTGATACCTTAGACAAAACTTATCAGGTAATAGCTACAGATGGAAAGTTCAGAATTCCTCAAGTAGATGTTCCCGAAAACGGCACAATAGCCCAACTTGTAGTAGAAGCTGAAAACTATACTACATATACAAAAACTCTCAATCTCTTACCTGACACACCAGTAAACCTCTCTATCACGCTAAGCCCGGCTTACACTAAAATCGTTAATCTTTCCCGAAATAGGGCTTCCGGCAGCAAGATTATCATATCTCTCGGACAGGACGGAAAACTAAAAGTCTACAGAGGAACGAGGGCTATAACAGCTGAAGTTCCTCCGATGGAAGTTGAACTCAACGAAGCAAATATACCTGAGAACGTAACCCAACTAAAAGTCTCTATGAAACCCTTTAACTCCTCAGACCCTGAAGACTTAAAGTTCTTCCCGGGTGAGTTTAGAGGCTCATCTCCGGATGGCAAGGAAGAAGTAGGCCTTGAATCTGTAGCTTTTGCATTTTTAGAGCTAAAAGACCAGAATGGAAATCCCGTCAGCCTTCAGCCAAGTAAAGCAGACGCATGTCTTTACCGGTTAACCCAAACAATACCTAAGGAGGGTATAAGCAAAATAAAAGAAGAAGGAGACTTCAACAAAGAAGAGCCCGGTTGTCAGGTTCCCATATACTCCTTCAACGAAAATACAGGTAAGTGGGACTTCTTAGGAACAGGAACACTTCAAGGAATCAACAGCTGCGATGAGCTTAATGAAAACGGCACTTACAGTGTTGACATCTGCATAACAAAACCGAACTGGGGAGACTATGTAAACATTGACTATCCCATCTATTTCACGCAAGTAAAAGAGGCAAAAGTCTGCTTTGTGTTAAAAGACAACGAAGGAAATCCTATAACCAACGTATGGTTTGAAGCTTACAAAGATGGATTTTACTTTGATAACTACACAGACGAAAACGGAATAACTACCATCAACATTGCTACTACAGACACCAGTTGCGAAGCGATAACAAAAGAGCTAAAAGATAGCTATAATATTTACTATATAAGCCCTACAGTAGGAAGCGCTATTCCTGTTAACTTAGACGAAGCAAAAACTATCCAGATTGCAGGCTGCGATTGTGCTTATGAAATAACAGAGAACGTAAGCTTAACAGACGCAAAAGTAATAGTAAAAGACGAAAACGGCAATCCCGTACCCAACCTTCCTGTCTGTCTGCAAAGCAACGACTATAGCTACTACCAGTGCAACAACACTAACGAAAGTGGAGAAGCCGACTTTAGAGTTATACCTAACAAAACCTACACCGCTTTTGGTCCAAAGCTGAAGTCGGTGGAAAAAACAATAACCAACGCCGACAATACATTAACTTTAACAATTGCAAACAATCCTCCAGAGATTTACGTTGAAGTTTACTCAGAGAAAGTAAGACCGGAAGAAAGTGTTGAAGTTTACGTATATGCCTTTGACATTGACGGAGATAAACTGGAAATCAAGAACCTATCATGTGGAGACAATCAAATAAATTACCAGCTCATTGAATCGGAAGACGGCTACCTGTTTGCTTCAACAACCTGCACTCCAACAAACACTGGCACAATTGAGATAAGCTGCAGTATTTCCGACGGTAAAGTAGAGGAAAAAGGTTCTGCAAGCTTTGAAGTTACCGAAGAAAACGAACCGCCAATAATCTACGGAACAGAGATTATTAACTCCAACGGCGAACCTGTAAATCTTGAAGAACTTAAAACTTCTACTCCCTACACCATCTTTGTTTATGCATACGACCCCGACGGAGACGAAATTCAGTACAAGGTTTACAGCAATAACTGTAGTCTAACTAATGAGGGACTTATTACCTGTGAGTTTGATAAGGCAGGGAATTATGACATAATTGTAGGAGTTTCTGACGGAAAGAGCGAAAGCAAAGAAACAATTTCCGTTAAGGTCTACGATGAAAATCTTCCTCCTCAAATCCTTGGAGTATATACAGATAAGTACTTTATCAAACCTGAAGATAAAATTGAAATCTTCGTATTTGCTGAAGACCCTGATTCCCAACAACTTTCAGCAAAATTTACAGTTGGAGAATCAGTACAGCAGTTAACCTGTATAAACCTCGGAAGTAGCTACTTTAGATGTTCAGGAGAAGCAATAATTCCTTCAGCGTTGAGTGGAGAGGTCAACTTCAAAGTTGAGCTGAGCGATCGTAAAAACAGCGTATCTTCCGAAGGAAGTTTATATGTAGAGTCAAACTACGAAGCTGGATATGGATATGAACAAGAAACAGGCTATGGATCCGAGCCTGAGGCTGACCTTGAAGCTAAACTCAAAGAGTTCTTAACCAAGAATAACGGAGCATGCGTTCTTTTTGAGATGGAAAATGAAGAACCGGTAACTTGCAAGCTTGTAGTTAACACCGACAATCCAAGCCAGCTTATGTTCACAGACTGTAGCGACCCTGAGTATAACGACGACTCATGGGAGCAGGTTTACACTGAAGACGGCAAACTTTTCGTCAAAGACTCCGAGGGAGCTATAGCCCAAATCACAGCAGTTGACCTTGATAACAACACTGTTTACTTCATTACCGAAGACGACAACCAAACAGTTGAAGGGCAACTATCTGTAGTCAACGCCTGCATTGCCTCACCTCAAACCGGCTACGAAACCGAGTCTGAGACCGGATATGGTTATGAAACGGAAACCGAGTCCGGCTACGGCTACGAAACTGCATCTGACCTTGAATCTCGCCTCATAGAATTCTTAACAGCAAACAACGGCTCCTGTGTTTCTATTGAAATCTTTAACGAAACAGCAACCTGTAAGCTCGTAGTTAACTCAGATAATCCAAGTCAGTTTATGCTTACAGACTGTAGCGACCCTGAGTATAACGACGACTCATGGGAGCAGGTTTACATTGAAGATGGCAAGCTCTTCGTCAAAGACTCCGAGGGAGCAGTGGCTCAAATAACCAACGTTGACCTTGATAGCGGCAAGGTCTTCTTTATTACCGAAGAAGATAATCAAACTATTGAAGGACAGCTATTTGTGGTTGATAGCTGCACCACCCCATCTCAAACCGGCTACGGCTACGAAACTGCAGTGGACCTTGAGTCCCAGTTCAGGGAGTTTTTAACTGCAAATAACGGTTCGTGTGTTTTCATTGAAACCTACAACCCTGACAAAGAGGAAACAGAGATGGTAACTTGTAAGCTCGTAGTTAACCCGGATAACCCCAGCCAATTTATGCTTACAGACTGTAGCAACCCAGAGTATAATGACGACTCATGGGAGCAGGTTTATACTGAAGACGGTAAACTCTTTGTCAAAGACTCTGAGGGCGCAGTAGCTCAAATCACAGCAGTTGACCTTGACGAAAACGCCGTCTACTTCATTACTGAAGACGACAACCAAACAGTTGAAGGGCAGCTATCTGTAGTCAACGCCTGTATTACCTCATCCCAAACCGGATACGGTTATGAGACTGAGTCTGAAACTACAGATGAGTCAGAAAACGACCTTGAAACCCAGTTTAAAAAGTTCTTAGCCGTAAATAACGGCCTATGCGTTTCTTTTGAGTTTACCAATCCAGAATCTGGAGAAACTGAGCCAATTGACACATGTAAGCTCGTTGTTAACCCTGACAACCCAAGCCAGTTTATGTTTACCGATTGCCTCAACCCTAAAAACAACTCTGAAAACAACAGCTCAGGTTGGGCAGAAGTCTATACCTATGACGGTAAAGTACTAATCAGAGATAGTGAAGGTGAAATATTTCAGATAACCAGTGTAGACCTTGATAATAATGTAGCTTACCTCCTCACCGAAGATGGAGCTATACTGGATATGGCAGGAACACCCTGTACGACAAAATAAGTTCATAAAACTTAATGAATAGAGATTTACTTACGATAGTAGGAGCTGGAATTGGAATCTGGCTGGTGGCTCTAATTCAGTGGAGCCACCAGCCTTTTTTTTCTACCCCAATCCCGGATTCTGACACTGCTCTATATTGGTTTTTAGCCAAAGCAATAGGAAAATACGGTATAACATTTGGGAGTCTTCCTATTTTCTTTTCAGTTTACTATGCCTACCTCTACTTTCTCTTCTCTTTTTTAGGAAACCCGGTTAAAGTAGCTATCTTTTTCAATGGTATTTTATACATCTGCTCATTAGTTGGCTTTGTTCTTCTACTTAAAAGAATATTTAACTGGCAAACTGCAAAAATTGGAGGTATACTCTTTCTTTTAACAAAAGCCCTTTTGTTCTACTACATACTCCCAATAAAGACTGCTTTATATCTAACTTTTTTTATTCTGTTCCTACTTCTTATCACATCTGAAAAGTCCTTCTTTTCAGGTTTAGTAGCCGGGATACTTTCTAATATAGAAGGAATATTTTTAGGCTTATTAATCATCTATCTGTTCTTTTTTCTTCTTCAGAGAAGATTCAGGTTCATACTATCTCTTTTAATAAGCTTTACCTTATCTCTATCTCCAATAATTCTTCTTAACTTACACAAAGGTAATGGCTTTTCCATCTCTTCCCAAACATCAGGTATTCATTTCTTTATAGGAAATCAACAGGGAGCTACCGGAGTTTATAAAAGAGCCCCCGGAGTGAGACCAAACGCTTTTGGCCACTACTACGATGCTAAAAGAGTAGCAGAAAGAGAAGGAGGAAAAAAGTTAACTAATAAAGAGGTTAACGCTTACTGGTGGAAAAGGGGAATAAAAACAATAACTGAGAATCCGCTTTCATTCATAAAGCTGTATTTTAAAAAGCTCTTAATCTTCTTCAACAACTACGAGATACCTAACAACTACAATCTATACCTGATAGCAAAAAAAGTCTGGATAATAGGCCTCCTCCCTATAAACTTTTCAGTAGCTCTTTTTATAGGTACGCTGGGATTTTTGATTGCTACCAAAAGCGGACAGAGAAATTACACTCTTGACATCGTCCTTTTTACATTTCCTCTCATCTTAGCCCTCTTTTTTATAACTTCACGCTACAGGGTTATCTATTACATACCTCTCTTATCTTACGGAGCTTTAGCACTAAATTTACTTCACCAGATATGTAAAGATAAGGTTTTTCTAAAAAAGGCTCTCATAATCTCCACTTTAACGTTATCGGTTTCAAGTCTTCCATTACTTGAAACCATAAGAGCAGGCTACTGTAGAGTATTCAAATGGAAAACAATCTCTACTATACAGCTACGAAAAGCCATTAAAAATAATGAAGTTGAGAGAATAAGAAGGATATTTTCAAAGGCCAAGATGCAGGAAATCAATCAACTTTTTACTTATAAAAAGGAAGTTAAGCAAAACGACAGAAAAAGGGGGTGGAAAAGACACTAACAAAGCTCTCTTACATTTTCTGTTCTGAACAATAATTTGATATAAATTTGATATAATATATCTTATAACAATCTGCTTAAAACAAAAACAATTAGGAGGA
>CAZMBK010000061.1:0-1873 GCA_964564315.1 uncultured Sulfurimonas sp. | reverse complement strand
TGCTTAAAACAAAAACAATTAGGAGGAGACTCATGAAAAAGAAGCTTTTAGAAGTGGCAACAACATTCCTAATTACAACCTTAACTTGGAGCTGTGGCGGTGGAGGAGGTGGAGACATTAACACTTCAAGCACTTCTCAAACAGGCGCAGATGTAATAACAACCCAAGTCGTTGCAAGCTACGTAAAAGGTGCAAAAGTCTGCATAGAGGGAACAGAGAGGTGCGCAATAACAGACGATACTGGTGTGGCCGTAATTTCAGGAGCCAAGCCTCCAGTAAGGCTTGAAATATCTCTCGGAAAGATACCTCTTGGAGAAGTTGAAGCTAACGACAACACAGAAATAATCACTCCGGAAGATTTAGCAAATGGAGACGAAACGGTAGCCCAATTAATAGAGGACATCATTCACAGCTTAGGAAAAGTACAGGGAGAGATTGTAGACGTTAGCCACCTTAAAGCTCAAGTATCCAAGCCTTTAGCTGAACTCATTAAAGAAGCACTAAAAGAGAAAAAAGAAGTTTCCTTAGAAGTAGACGAACACAAGTTAGAGATAGACCCCAACCAAAAGGTCGTTATTGTTGATAACGAAGAGGTAGAGCACCATCCTCTGCCTAAGCCTGAAACTCTAAGTGAAAGCGAGAAAGCCTTGGAGCTTCTTCACCACTTTGCAGAGTTCTTAACAAAAGCTAACGGCAAATGCATCGCATTCTACGACAAAGAGGCCGACGGAGATATCTGTAAGCTTGAAATTAACCCCCAAAATCCTTTAGAGTTCAAACTCACTCAATGTGAAAATCCTGAAGATAACGACAACAATTATGAAAAAACTTACATCAAAGATGGTAAAGTTATAGTAGTAGACGAGGATGGAGAAGGGGCAGAAATTACAAAAGTAGAAGATAACAAAATTTACTACAGGTACAAAGACGCTCAAGGGAACTCTATTGAAGGCTACATAACTCTAACCAGTACATGTCATGAACCCGCAAGCGGCTACGGTTATGAAGAAGAGTCTGAAACAAGTAGCGGATATGGCTACGAGGCCAGCTCTGGATATTCTTCATCGGCCGTAAAATCAAGTGTCTTTTTCCCCGAAGACATTAATCAGGTAATTCAGTTCTTTAAAGACAATGAGGGTAAAGAAGTAAAAACTTCAGATGGAGGTAGCTGTCTGGTAGAGAAAGTGGAAGAAGAGGGGAACAGATATCTGGTTAATTTAGTAAGCTGCGAAAATACTGAATTTAAAGACGGTGAGAGAGAGATTTATAAGGATGAGAACGGAAAGATACTCGTAGAACTCCCAACTGGGAAGACTAAAGTATACGTTTACGCTGACGATACAGCGGTATGTACAGACGAATCCTGCCTTTACAGCAATCCAGAACCCAACGAAGATACTATAAAACCTTTAATGAAAGCGTGGATTAATTACAACGTTGACCCTGAAAGCAAAACTTTAGTACCCGAGTTCTGTGTGGAGTTCAGGAATGGAAAGCTCTACGCAAAAGACTTAGAGAAGAACACAGAGCTTGTAAAAGTAGCAACCTACACTATCAGCGGAAATACTATTAACATTCAACCTTTAGATGAAGATTTTGATATTAGAAAACTCCAAATCTTTAAAATAGCTAAGACTGAGGAAGGAATCTACATCGCTTCTTATGCTATTTACAATGACGACGAAGACTTAGAACTCTTTAAGGCTGTAGACTCCTGTCCATAACCGAAAGGGGGCCTAAAGCCCCCTTTTAATTCTTAGAAAGGGTGTACTTTTCAATGTGATAGTGCTCTACAGGAATCACTTTTATTTCTACTCTGTAGAGCTCCGATATCCTGTCAAGAATCTCCTTCTCCTCGTTTTTCAGCTTTTCA
>CAZMBK010000060.1:0-7915 GCA_964564315.1 uncultured Sulfurimonas sp. | reverse complement strand
AAAAATGGTGTCCTGTGATGGATTCGAACCATCGGCCACATCATTAAAAGTGACGTGCTCTACCAGCTGAGCTAACAAGACATTTTGTCTCTTATTTGTTAAGAGGTCGAAATTATAGACAAAAATCTTTTGTATGTCAAGGAAAACTTTCCTAAATTGTGAAATTCTTTATTTTTGTAGGTTAAAGGGCATTTGATTAGTAATATTGTGTATAATAAAGTATAAATTTTTTTCAAGGACTCTTATGAAGTATGGTTTAGTATTTGGAATGGTAAGTTTATTGGCTCTGTTCTTGACGTCTTGTTCTCAAAAGATTCAAATGCGTGCATTAGAACCTGCACAAATAGATAGAATAGCAGATACTAAAAAAATTACAGTCGCAAATTTTAAAAATGATAAAGTTGGTTTGTCTAGTAAAATAGAAGCAAATTTAGCAAAGTTTGAGATTGATGGAATTAACTACTTTACTCTAATAAGTAGAAATGACTTTGACAAGATTATAAAAGAGCAACGCTTACAAACGAGTGGATTAGTTGATCCTAAAACTGCTACAAAAGTGGGTCAGCTTATAGGGACACAAGCTATTATAAGTGCTAATGTCGGTTCTCCTACATCGCAGGATAGTTACTCTTATGAAAAAAGAGTTCGCTGTGCTAATAAAAAATGTGATACCTTTACTTACTATAATGTGAGATGTAAAAAGAGAGTTGTTGGGCTTTCTGCTGAGATAAGAGTTGTAGATGTTGCAAAAGGGGATATTGTTTTTGCAGATACACTACTTAAAGAAGCACATTACAAACAGTGTGCTGATAGCTATCGTAGTATGCCCTCTGTTGCTCTTTCTGCTCAAAAACTAGCTACAGCTATGGCGAGAGAATTTTCCTATAAACTTACACCACATTATAGATACTTTGAAGTCTCTTTACTTGAAGACCCTGATATAGATTATACTGATGAAGAGGAGAAGCTTCTTGAAGTTGCTTTAGAGTACATTAAACAGCAACGTTATAGTAAGGCAGAGACGCTTCTTTTACGTCTTGTTGATGCTACTAACTCAAAAAGTTATGTACCATTTTATAATCTCGGTGTGTTAAGTGAAGCAAAAGGTAAGTATAGTGATGCCAAAGAGTACTACTCTTATGCAGATAACTTAATGATAGAGCCAGTCCAAGAGATAAATGAAGCCGTGTTACGAATAGACAAGCTTATAGCAAAGCGTAAAAAAACACGTCAACAGATAGCGAGGTAGAGATGAAAATTAGTTTAGTACTTATTTTAATACTTTTAAGTTTTAGTAGTTGTGGCTCTTCACAGAGAGTTACAGTAAAAGAAAAAAGTTTACCTGAGTGGTATTTACAGCCTCTAAAATCAAATGATAGAGAGTTATATGCTTTAGGAGAAGGTAAGGATAAAAAAGAGGCAATAACTAAAGCACTCTCTTTTTTAGCTGAAACATTAAGTGTCTCTATTTCTTCTACATATCGTACAAAAACCGTAGTAAAAGAGGGGAGTCACTTTAGTAAAGACTCTTCATATGAGAGTGATATAAAAAGTGAAGTAAAAACTATAAGGATAAGTCATTATCTTGTAGTAGAGGAGAAAGCTTTAGGCTTTAAACGTTATGCTGTACTTATTAAGGTAGATAAAAACAAACTTTTTTTGAGTATGAAAAAAGAGTTAGATCAAGAGTTCTTTGTACTCAAAGAGGGCGAAAAAGAGGTAAAAAATAGTAATGCACTTCAAGAGTTGGCATTTTTAGCAAAACAAAAAAGTAATTTTAAGAACTTAGAGAACAAACTTTTAGTAATGGGTGTCTTGAATGAAGCATTTAATACTCATACCTATATTCAAAAAAGAGAGAGACTCAAAGATGAGTACAATAGAGTACTACACTCTATCAGTTTTGAAGTACGAGCAGATAGTAATAGCAAAGGCTTGTTAGGAGTACTCTCTAAAGGTTTAAGTGCCAAAGGCTTTAAGATAAGTAAATCTTCTGACGAAAATCATTTTATAGTCTCTATAAATGCGGAGATCCTCAAAACTAAAGCATATGGTTTTACTCTTGCTCGTAGTGAGATTAAATTTACGACAAAAAATAGTGAGGGGAGTATAGTTGGTTCAAACAGTATAAACTTAGTAGGGCAATCTTCTCAAGGGTTTGGCGTAGCGAAACAGAACCTCTCTGTACAACTCAATGACCTAATGCAAAAAGAGGGAGTAGGAAAACTTTTAAATCTCCCCATTTAACAAACATTAGCCAAGCATTTTATAACTATTTACCCCAAAGGAATATACTTCTTATATAAAATATATTTAAGGGTGATTTAGAAATGATAAATAAAATACAAAATGTTAAAAATGAAGTAGCTAAAGTAGTTGTAGGACAAGAGAAGATGATAGACTCTCTTCTTATTGCACTTCTTTGTGAGGGGCATATTCTTATAGAGGGTGTTCCTGGTCTTGCAAAAACAACGACGGTTAATGCTCTCTCAAAGGCTTTAGGTCTGAACTTCAAACGTGCTCAATTTACTCCCGACTTGCTCCCCTCTGACATCTTAGGTGCAGAGATATATGATCCACAAAACAATCAGTTTAAAATAAAAAAAGGTCCTATTTTTACAAACCTTCTTTTAGCAGATGAGATTAACCGTGCTCCAGCAAAAGTACAGTCGGCACTTCTTGAAGTGATGCAGGAGAAGCAGGTAACATTAGGAGATACAACATTTAAACTAGAGCCTCCTTTCTTTGTTATGGCAACACAAAATCCAGTTGAGCAAGAGGGTGTATACCAACTTCCAGAAGCACAACTTGATCGTTTTATGCTTAAACTTATAGTAGATTACAATACTAAAAGTGAAGAGTTAGAGATTGCTCGTCGTATATCGAGTGGTAAGTTTGAAGAGATTCTTCCTGTTTTAAGTAGTGAAGAGTTAGAGACTCTTAAGGGTGCTATAAAAAATATTCATGTAGATGCTGAAGTTGAAGAGTATATGATAGAGCTTGTAAATGCAACGAGAAATCCAAAAGAGTATGGGCTTGAAGAGATAGCAGAATTTATTCAGTTTGGGGCATCTCCTCGTGTGAGTATAGATATGTTTAAAGCGGTTAAAGCTATGGCATTTATGCGAGGAAAGGATTTTGTGACACCTGTAGATGTTGCTTACATTGCAAAAGAGTTGATGAGACACCGTATAGTACTCACTTATGAAGCAGAGGCTGAGGGTATCACTACAGATGAAATTATTCAAAAAGTACTCGAAGCGGTAGCAATACCATAAGGTTGCAAATATGAGCAAACTAAAAAAGATACTTGTTCGAGCTAAACGTCAAGTTTTCTCTGAGATGGTAGGAAATAATCCTTCCATTTTTCAAGGCGAAGGGTATGACTTTATAGAGCTTAGAGAGTATATGCCAGGTGATGATATTCGCCATATTGACTGGAACATAACGGCGAAACTTCAAACACCATACATAAAAATCTTTCGTGAAGAGAGGGAGTTAAATGTGGTGATTGCTTCTGTATTAAATGGAAGTGTACATTTTGGTTCTAAAAAGTTTAAGCAAGATGTTATCGCTGAGGTGGTTGCTCTTCTAGGTTTTTCAGTCCTTAAAAATGGGGATCTTCTCTCCTCTTATATATTTACAGATAGTATGCAGAGTCACTCTAAACCAAGTAAAAAACTACATCAGATACAGAAAAGTGTTGATGAAATTTTAAACTTTGATGCACTGCATAAGCGAGTAGACTTTAAAAATCTTGCAACAACTCTATTTAGAAGGCTTAAACGCAAGTCGGTAATAATAGTAGTAGGAGATTTTTTTGAGATACCAGACTTTAAACTTCTAGCAAAGAAACATGAGGTTATAGCGATAATAGTGAGAGATCATTTAGAGGAGAGACCCCCTGAGATGGGATTTTCTTCTCTTGTAGATCCTGAGAGTGGAGCAACACTTGAGGGTGACTTTAACAAGAGTAGTGTAGAGAGTTATGCGCAAAGAGTACATGCACACGATAGAGAACTCTACAGAGTTTTAAGAAAAGATCAAATACGATTTACAAAAGTTTATACAGATGCCAACATAAGTGTGGCACTTCGTAGACTTTTTGAGGGGAGATAGTTATGCCAACAAATGAGATACAACTCCACGATATTAAACCTCTTATGGAGATACAAGAGTACTCTTTTTACTATTTTTTGGCACTTCTAAGTTTAGCAACTGTTATAGTTTTAGGCTTACTTTATCTTCTTTTTAGATGGTTTAGAAATAGAAATAAATTTAATATTCGAGCAGAACATTTAAAATTACTAAAATCTGTAAATTTTGACTCACCTAAAGAGTCTGCATACAAGATGACTCTTTATGGGGCTACATTTAAAGAGGATAGTGAACGTCATATGAAAGCTTATGATGAGTTAGTAGCACTCCTAGAGGAGTATAAGTACAAAAAAACTGTTGCTTCATTTGATGATGCAGTAAAACATAAATACGAAATATATTTAGGACTTATCGATGTTTGATGGTTTATACTTTGAGTTTCCGCGTTTAGTTTTTCTTTTAGGCTTTTTTATAGCCTGTGAGTCACTCTGCAAGATGAAGCTTCCATCCCTATACTTTCCACATGCTTCACAGTTTATGAAGCAGGGAATAGCCTCTTCAAAGTTACTCTTTTTTTTAAAGTGGCTAGGTATAGTGATGATGGTGATAGCACTCATGTCTCCTGTAATGGATGAACCATATGAGTTAGAGCCAAAAAAAGGGCATGAAATAGCACTTATAATCGATGCTTCTCAATCTATGCAGGCTCGAGGCTTTGATATGAATAATCCTAGAGCAAGTCGTTTTGATGTTGTAAAAGATATAGTCTCTGATTTTGTGCAAAAGAGAAAAAGTGACAATATGGGGCTTGTTGTATTTGGAGCATACTCTTTTATAGCCTCTCCTCTTACTTATGATGAAAATATTTTAGCCAGAATTGTCTCTCAGCTTCAAATTGGAATGGCTGGAAAGTATACGGCACTTTATGAATCTCTAGCACAAGGTGTAAATCTTTTAAAAATGAGTGATTCTAAGTCAAAGATAGCAATTCTTTTAACTGATGGCTACTCAACTGAGGGTGTAGATAAAATACCACTTAAAGTAGCCCTTGATATGGCAAAAAAAGAGGGTGTAAAAGTCTACCCAATAGGAATAGGCAATGCAAATGAGTACAATGCCAGAGTCCTCTTAAAAATTGCAAAAGAGACAGGTGGTGTAGCATTTGGTGCTTCGAGTGGAGATGAGTTAAAAGATGTCTATGCAAAGATAGATGCGCTAGAAAAAGTAGAGATTAAAAATGAGAGTTTTACTTACTTACAGTACTACTATTTTTATCCATTATTTATAGCACTACTCGCTTTAATGTTATATGTATTTTTAAGAAACAAACGAGGAGCAAATTAATATGAGTTTTTTACATCCAGAATTTCTATACTATTTATTGCCCCCTTTAGTCATACTTTTTGGGCTTCTTTTAACACAAACAACAGCTCAGGAGAGTTATTTCTCAGAAGCGGTAATGAGTAAGCTTCGAGTAAGTGCAAATACCTTGACTTTAAAAGCAAGAAATGCACTCTTTTTTTTAATGGCACTACTGATGGTAATAAGTCTGAGCGCTCCTGTTATAGATGAGGGAACGGTTGATGTAAAAGCAAAGAGTGCAGATATAATGATAGCATTAGATATATCTGACTCCATGCTTGCAGAAGATATGTACCCAAACCGTTTAAAACTTGCTAAACAAAAAGCACTTGAACTTTTAAAGATGGCACCTGATGAGAGAGTAGGGGTTATAGGTTTTGCAAAGAACTCTTACCTTGTTTCTCCTCTTAGTTTTGACACTGCAGCGGTTGCTTTTTTACTGCGTTCACTTGACACAAACTCCATTACAGAGAAGGGAACAAACTTCCTCTCTATGCTTGATGTTGTAGCAAATAGTGTTAACAAAGAGGGAAAAAAATATCTGCTTATTTTAAGTGATGGTGGAGATCAAGAGAATTTTAGTAAAGAGATAGAGTATGCAAAAGAGAAAGATATAGTTGTTTTTGTTTTAGGTGTAGGAACACAAAAAGGTGCTCCTATAAAGAGAGAAGACGGTACCTTTATAAAGCAAAATGGTGAGGTTATTATTTCAAAACTTAATGAGAACATTAGTGAGTTAGCGACAAAAACAGGTGGTGTCTACATACAGAGTGTCAACTCAAAAGAGGATATTGCAACAATGCTTAAAGAGATACATGCTCATAGTGTGAAAAAAGAGATGAAGTCTAAAGAGATTAAACGTTTTATACCTCTTTTTTACTATCCATTAGGCTTGGCGATGTTTATCTTACTTATAGCAACTTCTTCAATGAGTAAACGAGAGAGTGTATCTCTTCCCGCTATGTTTGTGCTTTTTGGATTGATGATGAGTGGTGTAAAAGCAGAGGCTAGTGTCTTAGACTTTATGGAGTTAGAAAAGGCAAAAGAGGCTTATAGTGCAGGTGAGTATGAAAAAGCAGAAAATATTTATGAGCATTATAAAGGAAAAACAGATAATGCAGAGACACATTATAATCTTGCAAATACACTCTATAAACAGGGAAAATATAAAGAAGCAATAGCATCGTATAATAAAACTTTTTTTAATGCACCCCAAAAGCAAGCTAAAAACTATGCAAATCTTGGAAACTCTTATGTAAAAGCAAAGGAAAAAGAGAGCTTAGAAAAAGCGATAGAAGCATATGAAAACTCTTTAAAACTTGAAGATGATAAAGATGTAAGAGAGAATCTTGAAGCTGTGAAAAAAGCATTAGAAGAGCAAAAAAAACAAGAGCAGAAAAAACAAGATAAAGAAGATAAAAAGAAAAATAAGGATGAGCAGAACAAAGAGAACTCCAATAAAGATAAAAAATCAGATAAGAAAAGTGATAAAGAGAAGGATCAAAAGAGTAAGTCTGATAAAGAGAAACAGAAGAAAAATGAAGATCAGAAAAAAGATGATAAAAAAAGTGATGCGCAGAAGAAGAAAGAGCAAGAGCAAAAAAAACAAGATGATAAAAAGAAAGAGAAGTCTCAGGCTCAAAAAGAGAAAGATAAAGCAAAAGAGTTGCCCGATCAAAATAGTACAGTTGCACCACAAGAAGCGAGAAAAGATATGAAAGATCAGATGAGTGATGAGGAGCAGAAAAAATGGATGAAAGCTTTAAACTCTCAACATGCAACATATCTGTATCAACTAAATAAAGAGAATAAATTTGAGGAGAAGAGTGATGAAAAACCTTGGTAAAATAGTACTACTTTTAATATTTTTTACAAACCTTTTAAATGCAAGTGTAACTGCTAAAGTAGAGCCAAAGTATGTCTATGCAGGAGATACGGCGAGCTATATGCTTACTATAAGTGGAGGGAGTGTAAAAAAACCGCTTCTTTTAGATATATGTGGGAATGATATAGTCGCAACAGGATCACAAACAAGTATACAGTCTATCAATGGAAATTATCAGAAGAGTTATACTTTAACATATGATTTTGTCCCACAAAAAAGTTGTGTTATTGAGCCTGTAGCAGTAAGTATAGACTCTAAGTTAGAGAAGTCAAATAGTGTAAAAGTAGAGGTGAAACCAAGAGCCCAAGATAAGAGTGCAGAGTTCTTACTCTCTTTTGAAGCTTCAAAGAATGAGTTATTTATAGGAGAACCTTTTACTTTAACACTTCTTTTAAAACAGAGAAAAGGGGCACAAGCTGTCGATAGTAAATTTATAGCACCAGAGTTTCAAGGATTTTGGAAAAAGTCTGAGAGTCAAGCTAAGAGAATTGAAACAAAAGAGTTTATTGTTACAAAAGTTGTTTATGAGTTAGCACCCCAACGAGAGGGTAATCTTACTATATCTCCTGC
>CAZMBK010000059.1:0-7988 GCA_964564315.1 uncultured Sulfurimonas sp. | reverse complement strand
CAAATCGTGCTATAGATGAGTTAAATGCAGGGGGCATAGTTATAAATGATATGCCAACACTTCGTTTTGATATTCAGCCGTATGGTGGTGTGAAACTCTCAGGTGTTGGTCGTGAAGGCCCTCGTTTTGCTATAGAAGAGATGACAGAGATTAAGTCTATCGTTATCTGTTAGTATGGAGAAGAAGAAGGTCATTATTTCGGCTTGCATACTAGGTGAGTATTGTCGTTATGATGGTAAAACAAAAAAGATAAATGCTATTTTAGAAGCTTATAAAGAGTATGAGATTATTCCTTTTTGTCCTGAAGCACCTCTTTTTGGAACACCTCGTGAGAGAATATCTGTAGTGGAAGTTGATGGGGAAAATAGAATTATTACTGATGTTACTACTGTAGATGTTACAGAGCGACTAAAAAATGAGATAGACTCTTTTTGTAAAAAATATCCAAATACAGATAGCATAGTGCTAAAATCTAAAAGTCCATCATGTGGTTATACAACTACTCCTATTTTAAATCAAAAGGGAGATAAAATAAGGGTAGGAAGTGGTATCGCTGCTACTATCTTTAGCAATTTTTATAAATCTATTTCTATTAAAGATGAGAGAGATTTTTAAAAGAAAAAGGTGAGAAGCTTATCTTCCCCCTCTATACCCCTGTCCAGTGTGTGTTTCACCTGAAGCATCTGTTGGATGCTCAAAATCATTTCCATGTTCAACATCGCTTCCATGCTCTATAACAGGATATTCATCTGTTGTTTTACAATATTCATCACCAAGAGAACAACATCCTGTCTCAACACCAATATTTTTTAGACTTCTATCAAATGCCCAGTAGTGAGAGTAACTTGCATCTCTTAAGAAGTTAAATGTTGCTACAACATCACTTGCATTTGTCTCCTCTGCATCAATGATAGAACGATCAAGGTCATCTATATCTGTAACTTCTACCATACAGCCAACTTGTAGAGCATCTGTTTCTGAGTTTTTTCCTTTTTCTAAAAGAAGAGTATAAAGGTCTTGAATCACCTGAATATCATAAACACCAGCGACACTATTTAGATCAGCACTTGAACTTAAATCCGTACTATTTGTATCTCTAATACTCAGTGCATTATCTTCTAAGGAGTACTTTGCTACAAGTGCTTTGACTGATGCTATATGCTGTATTTCTGATGTCTGTGCAATATTATCAAGTTGCGTTTGTGCAGGGTAGAGAGTAAAAAGAGCATTATAAATATCGTAAGCTAAACGCTCTTCATTTCCCATATAGGCTATATCATTTTTGAGTGTATCACTGAGTGTATACATAACACTGTTAAGAGAGTCTTCAACTATATATGGTAATTCTAAACTATCAATAGTCTCAAGTGTATGCATGGAGTTTTCTAAGTGTGCATGTGCTTGTGTTGCATTGACTTCATGAACTCCAGCTTGTGTAATGTAAGCATCGAGATTGTAAGCATCAAAATCCTCTTGGAGTGAAATATTTTCTAAGACAGAAGCATTGATATCTATACCATTATCAGGGTTATGATCACTATCTAATGATTGAAGCAGTTGTGCCATTGCTAAAACTTGAGTGTTATTTATATCTGATCTCTCAACACCTAAGAGGTCTTGTGGAAAGACATGATGATCTTCAGGTAAAGCTGTAATCTCTCCAAGTGTGATACTTCCTACCTTAAATGTTACAGGAAGTTCTTCACATGAGAATTCACCATTTAAAGTAGTAACACTTTCTGCTCCATCCGAACATGTATAGTATGCACCTTCAATATATCCATCTATAAGTTGTCCAGTGATTGTAGTTGGAGTTGTATAAGATGTAAGTGCTGTAGAATCATCACTACTCCCACAACCAATAACTAGTGTTGCAAGGGCAGCTAAAGAGAGAGTAATCGATTTTTTGTTTATATGTAACATAATTTCTTTCCTTTATTTTGTTTGTTAGAGGGATTATGACACAAGAGTGTTAGCGAAGTATTAGTGCATTTGTAGTGAACTCTTAACGATCGATTAACAATAAAATCTTATGATACTCGCTATAAAATATAAAAGGCTTTTAATATGAAAACAAAATTAGTATCTCTTTTAGGTTCTGTTGCACTTGTAGCAACAATGGCAACAGTAACACTTAGTGCAGCTCAAGGAAGACAGGCACCAGCAAAGCCTTTTCTTATTCAAGGGCAGTTACCTCACTTAACTATGATGGTAAAAATATTTTGGGATGATGAGGATGTTGCACTTACTAAGGCACAAAAAGAGCAACTTATGAAAATAAGACTTGAGACTATGGGTGGTGCAAAAGCATTAGGTAAAGAGATTAACCCTCTTGAAGCGAGTATAGTTCAGAGAAGTAATGAGGGTGTAACGCCACAATCTTTAGCATCTGATGTGACTAAACTTGCAAGTTTACGTGCAAAAGCGACGATGATTCATCTTCAGTGTATCTATAAAACAAGAGCTATTCTCAGTAAAGAACAACTTGAAATTATAGAGTAGTAAAGTTGATGATGGGGTTTTAAAAATCCTCATCATCCTCAAAGTCAGCCAACTCTTTTAAATATTGTGCTTCTTCAAGTGCTTTCCTGTCTTTATCACTCATCATTTTTTCAGAAACCAATTTACCTATGTGTGTTTTGTTATCAAGTTTATACATATAGTTATAGATGCCACTTAAGATAACAACTAGAGTCATAAAGAAGATAAATTTTTGAACACCATTAAAAGTTTGAATCTTCTCTTTTTTCTTTATTTCACAGACACCACCTGGACAGTGAGAGGCTTTCTGAGGCATAACAAGGTTATATATCTTACAACCAAGACAGATAGAAAAAGCAGACTCAAAGATGAGTAATAGTAAACAAATAATACAGATGAGTACCTTTATGGGATTTGGTTGCCAGTTAATAACAAGGTAGTAAAACATAGGGAGTGCTAAAAGGAGTCCTAAACTCCAAGCAAATCGTTTTTGTGCAGCACCAACATACTCTGGTGTTTGGTTCTGAACAAAGAAACGTCCAAGAAGCATACTAGGGGAGTAACTAGGATTGATTACACGAATGATAAAATCAAGTGTAAAAAAGGAGATAAAGTAGCGAGTAACAACCCCATGATGGAGCATAACTGCATTTGTAAGAGAGAGCATTCCAAAGGCAAAAAGAATTCCAGCAGCGGCACGTGCTTCGCGTTCGTTTATAACACGAACATCATAACCAGCCACCTCTTCACCATACTGAAAGAAATCTTTAAACATTACTCATTAATCACTTTTGATTTTTTTAAGGCAGCTTGAATCTCTTCTACACTAACATCACCCTCTAAGTCAAGTTTCACATCACCATCACTACCACTTACTCTCATATCTTTTATTTTTGCCTTTGTGTCATCACTCATGCATTCACATTGCCCAGTAGAACAGTTTTGTACCATCGTTACTATGTTTTGTTTTTGCACACCACCCGTGAAGTTGATCTTCACACCACTTCCAGTTTTAAATACTTTCTTTTCCATTAACATAACTCCTTTTTTATTATTGGTAAGAGATTTAAGTGTATGCACTCTAAAGCTTTTACATACTCACTATCATCTTTACCACTTGGATCTTCAAATCCCATATGAATTGTTTTTACTGCTTTTGGAAACATAGGACATGTCTCCTGTGCATTGTCGCAAACAGTCACAACTAAGTCAAAGTCGAGATTTATGACTTTTTCTATAAGCTTAGAGTGATACTCTTCTCTCCAAAGATTATTTTTTTGTAGTAAAGCTTCTGCCTTTGGATTTACTTTGCCACTTGCTTTTACTCCTGAACTATATGCTATAACACACTTACCGAGCTTCGCATTTATTAAGGCCTCAGCCATAATAGATCGGCAACTATTTCCTGTACATAAGATTAATACTCTTTTTTTCAAAACATGTGCTCCAGCTTTATATTCAAAAAATTGTAGCAGAATATCATTAATATATCAACATATATTGATATATTAATGATATTAACTTTTTTAGGAGTATAATATAGATTAAGGAGAATACAATGGATGTTATATTAAAAGAGTTAGCAAGTAGAAAAGATGAGATACAAAAAGAGGTAGAGATACTTTTTAATGCAAATATGAAAATTACGGACTGGGATGTACCTGAGGCAGATGATAAAAAGGCGGCTGAAGTTTTACTAGATATAATTGAAGAGAAGTTATCGGCAATTCGTTCTGATATTGCTAATGGAAAATATGATTACTATTAAAAAATAAGGATAAGAAAATGAGTTCACATAAACATGTAGAGATGATACGCGAGTCAATTAAAAAAACAACTAAGTTAGATGAGTCACAAAAGAGTGAAAGTATGAAAAGAGTAGAAGAGTGGGTCTTAGAAGATCGTGCTTTTGGAACACTGAAAGAAGAACTGATGAAAGTAAGTATCTTTTTTGAAGAGGTTTTTTCTGAGTTAGGGATTAAGTAGTTATTAATTCTATATTTGGAGAAAAAATTTGCAAAATTTGCAAGAGAAATATGACTTAGTAGTCTTAGAAGTTGGACCAGATTGGACTCTTATGGAGATGAAGTATGCAAAATAAAACCCTCAAAAAAGTATAGCACTCATAGATGTTCTAGGTAAACATAGAAAAACTAGAGTTCCACAATGCTAGTGTAAAGTTTACTAAAAAAGGTATCATTGCAACTGAGGCTCTTCAAACGACGAACAAAAATATCTTTGTCAATGGTGATTTAGTTGGGTACTTTCCAAATTTTGTAGCAGCAGGAATCTCCCAAGCAGAGACAAAAAATGATGGGTGTGATAATGCTAAAAAAATTACAAAACCCTCTTCTTCAAGCTATTTTAAAATTAGAGAGGTTCCTTTAAGGAGTCTCTCTTTTAAGTCTTTTTTCATAAAATTTCAATACAAACATTTTAATAATATCGTTAAATATAAACCAAGTAAATGCATAAGCCCATAAAAAGAGTGCCCACTCTATACTTATTTTTGTCATTAATCCAAAACTATAAAGACCGATACCTGTACCAGCCAAAGCAGTTAAAATGGATGTCAAAAAGAGTGCTAAAGATGGATAGGGTTTTTTAAAGAACCAGTCTGATATTCTAGTATTAAAGATAGTAAGATGCCCTGCGATAATCATCTTCACAAAAAAGAGTGTCTGCACAAAACCTAAAAATGACTTCTCATCTTTCATATCTACCCATTGTGGGACTTCTGGAAGATAGACAGCACTCTCTGGATGTGCTTGTAGATAAATCATAACAATATAAAAAATAGTAAAAGAGCTTATTACTCCTGCTATACCTAACCAAGTAGAGAGTATAAAAATACCCCTCATATCCCATCTTACAGGCTTCTCTTGTACTTTTGTGTTGTCATAAGCGATAGTCATAATTGGAAGATCATTTAAGAGTGCGAGCAGAATAATCATAATAGCTGTAATTGGATAAAAGTCAAAAAGGACTATAGAGAGTGTCATAAACATTACTATTCTAATCGTCTCAGCAATTCTATAAATCACATAGCTTTTCATTCTCTCAAAGACAATGCGAGACTGTTCTATAGCATCTACAATGACACTAAGTCCAGGAGCCATAAGTACTATGTCAGCAGCTGCTCGTGCTGCATCTGTAGCACCACTTACAGCTATTCCACAGTCTGCTTTTTTAAGTGCTGGTGCATCATTTACACCATCACCTGTCATTCCTACTATATGGTCTGCTTTTTGAAGTTTATCTACTATGTAGTATTTGTCTTCTGGAAAAACTTGTGCAAATCCATCTGCTTCTTCTATTATTCTAATAATTTCAGACTCGTGTTTTTTTACACTACCATCTTCAAGAGGTCTATTGTTTAACTCATTTTGAACCGCTTGAACAACTTCACTCACTGAGTTTTGAAGTGCTTCATCTGAAATATCTTTTTTGAGTGTTTTAATGATGGACTTAGAGAGAATCTCTGAGAGGTAGATATACTCTTTTGAACTCTGCCCCTTTAGCTCTTTTATATCTTGGATATTATCACCGATATCTAAAAGATTTGAGATGTATTTTGCAACAGCGGTGTTGTCTCCTGTCACCATTTTGACAGAGATACCTTTTGCTGTTGCTTCGGCTATAGCTTTTTGTGAATCCTCTCTAGGGGGATCAAACAGTGGTATTAGTCCTACAAAATGCCAATTACTCTCTTGGCTATCTTTATATGCTACACCTAAGGTTCTAAAACCTTTACTTGCATACATCTCTATTTTTTTATAACTCTGCTCTTTATCAAACTCCTCTCCATCACATAACTCTATAATGATCTGTGGAGCACCCTTTGTATAGAAAGAGCCATCCTCAAAAATTCCTTCTGTTTTTTTATGAACAGGATCAAAAGGGATAAATTTATGCATCTTTTTCTGGCTGAAATTTGTTTCTAGCTTGTGTGCTTTGAGATACTCAAATATCGGTTTTTCTATTGGGTCTTCATTCTCTCTTTTACTAGCAAATGCTGCAAAAAGCATAAGATCATCTTGCGTGAAATTTTCTACAAGATAGGGGTCCGCTAAACTCATAACATTTTGAGTAAGTGTCCCTGTTTTATCTGAGCAGAGTATATCCATACCTGCCGCTTCTTCTATAGCAGAGAGTTTGGTAACGATTGCCTCTTTTTTTGCTAAAACTCTTGCACCTAAAGCCATGGTAACTGTTAAAACAGCAGGCATAGCAACGGGAATAGCCGATATAGTAAGGATGAGAGCAAATATAAGTAGATCTAAAATTGGTTCATCATTCTGTACACCATGCCAAACTATGATAGCGATTAAAAAGAGTGTCATAACAATAAGAAAATTTCCTACCTTAATAACCATAGTTTGAAAATGTCCCTTCTCCTCATTTTGAGCTTGCACCACAAGACCAACAGTTTTTCCAAAGTAAGTGTTGAGTCCTGTTGCAGTTACTTTTGCTAGCATCTCTCCCTGTTTTATGATGGCGTTTGCATAGAGACTCTCACCCTTTTGTCTGTTGACTGGAAGTGACTCACCCGTAAGAGCAGACTGATCTACTTGCAGAAAATCTCCTCCCCCAAGAAGTTCACAATCTGCAGGAACAACATCCCCAAGTTGTATTTTGATGATGTCATCAGGAACGAGTCCTTTTGCATCTATACTCTGCCACACACCCTCTCTTAAAACTAATGCTTTTCGAGCAAGTTTCTTCTTAAGTACAGAGATAGCACTCAGAGCCTTAGACTCTTGATAAAAATCTACAAAAGCATTTACAAGTAGCATAAAGAGTATAATGGCAAAATCTTCCCATCTTTGAGCAATAGCAGAGAGAATGACAGCAACCTCAATCATCCAAGGAATAGGCCCCCAAAATCTTTTAAAGAGTCTACTAAACCACCCTGCTTCTTTCTCTTTTATCTCGTTTGTACCATACTTCTTGAGTCTCTCTTCTACTGCACTTGCATTTAAGCCTTGTAAAGAGTCTAAACTATTTTTTATCATTAAATATCCTTTGACAAATATTTTTGTATTAGACTTCTTCTATAAGCTATGTTATGTAAGAAGTCTATGGATTATACTCTTTAGTAAATTAATTATAGAACAAAATACTTACTAATTAAACAGTTGGTTAGTAATTAGCAAATTTGTGTTACACTTTTAAAATCCAGAAAGAGCAAAAAGTGAGCTCAAAGATTTTTTTAAGCTTGATACTATTAAACTCATAAGAGGAGTTATAAATGATAACAATTAAATCGTACGGTGCGACAGAAGAAGTAACGGGATCGTGTCATATACTTACTATAGATGATAAAAAAATTATGATAGATTGTGGTATGTTTCAGGGTGAAGAGGAGAGTCAAAATAGTCATAAGTTTGAGTTTAACCCTGTAGATATTGACTATATCCTTATAACTCATGCACATTTAGATCATATTGGAAGGATTCCTAAACTTGTAAAAGAGGGTTTTAGTGGAAAGATATATGCCACCAAAG
>CAZMBK010000058.1:0-8067 GCA_964564315.1 uncultured Sulfurimonas sp. | reverse complement strand
AACTTGGATTTACTATTGTATCTATTGCAGCACTTTTAGCTACTTTTTCTGCCATTAATGCTACTATTTATGGAAATGCACGACTTGGTTATATTGTAGCAATAGAGGGGGAACTTCCAAAACTACTTACAAAAGAGAGAGGGGAGATCCCTTTTATGGGAATTATTACTATACTATTTTTTAGTCTCATTTTAGCAAATAGTATTAATCTTGATGCTATTGCTATTATAGGAAGTGCAAGTTTTTTACTTATTTTTTTTATAGTAAATATTAGTGCTTTTAAACTTAGAAAAAAGATACAAGCAAATAGCTTTATAGTGCTACTCTCTTCTACCCTAACATTGAGTGCCTTGGTGACACTACTCTATCACACATATAGTTCAAATTTTAAAGCAATTGTAGTCTTTTCTCTTTTCATCTTAGTCTCTTTATTATTTGAATATTTTTATGGTAGATTTGTAAGGGGTCACTTCTTTTTACGCTCATATACAAGCTAGTTAGCTCTCTAAGTAAACTTGAAAGATAGTTTCAAGAGTATAGTGATACTTCTTCGCAAAGTTGTTTGAGCTTATTTCTTATATTTATTTGAAATCCTTTTAGTTCGTGCAAGTTTATAAAATTTTTTAACTCCAAGTGCTGTTTTTGCATTTAGCTCATAAGAGATAAGTGTGAGATACTCTAAGATATCTGCTTTTGCAATTGATGTCTTTTGACTCGCATTGTATAAAATATACTGAGGAATCTTTACGGGGGATTTGAGAAACTCTTTTTCTATTTTTGTATAGAGTTTTTTATCTTTATGGTAGCAAAGTAGGGCAAAAACAAAGGGGAGTTTATAACGTTTATACCAAGTTTCTGCAAGGTCAATGTAGTTGTCATTTTTTAAGGCATAGCGAAGTGCTTTATCACCTATGAGTACTTCACCTTGAAGTTGTAGTATCTCTGCTAATATATTTGAAGAGGCAGACTCATTATCTTTT
This sequence comes from uncultured Sulfurimonas sp., assembly GCA_964564315.1. Classification (GTDB taxonomy): domain Bacteria; phylum Campylobacterota; class Campylobacteria; order Campylobacterales; family Sulfurimonadaceae; genus Sulfurimonas. The sequence continues at coordinate 7,087 of CAZMBK010000058.1, read as the reverse complement.
TTACTCTCTGTGTTTGGAATAACTAAAACACTTTTAACATTTTTTTTTGCAACAATACCTAATCCAACATGAGATGACTTTTGTGCCATTATACTTGAGATAAATGCAGCATCTACTTGATGTTGATGAAATGCCTTATTGATTTTAGCAGGAACATTTTTTTTGTATTCCATACTCATTTTTGCCGCACTCATTTTTGTGAAGCGTTTCATAAAAATATGAAAAGGGAGGAGGTTAAGGTACTCTATTTTTCCAAATATCATAAAATTCTCTTAGTGTGTCTTTATAAACTCTAGCATATTTTTAGCATTTAAGGGTTTCGCATAAAAATACCCTTGTATATAAAAACAACCAGCTGAGAGTAAAAAATCTTTCTGTTCTTTCTCCTCAATACCTTCAGCTATTACGTTAAGGTTTAAAGAGTGTGCAAGATTAATAATGAGCTTTACAAGTGTGTTTGAACTTTTATCTGCAGGTGTATCTATAACAAAAGAGCGGTCAATTTTTAGTTTACTTACTGGTAGTTTTTGTAAATATGCAAGGGAGGAATACCCTGTACCAAAATCATCAATAGAGATATTAATCCCCATCTCTTTGATTGATTGTAACATCTCTATAGATTTTAAAGGGTTATTCATAATCTGAGACTCTGTAATCTCTACTTCTAACCATTTTGCTTGAAAATTACATTCATTCATTGTTTTTTGTAGGTAGGGTATATACTCTTTATCTTCAAGTAGTTTCATTGAGAGGTTTATAGAAATTCGTCCTATATTTGGGTAAGCCTCTTTCCATTTTACAAATGTATGCATAGCACTTTTCATAACAAAAAAGTCTATATCTTTTATAAGATTGTTCTCTTCTGCAAGCGGTATGAATGCATCAGGAGAGATGATGCCAAGTTTAGGATGAATCCATCGCACAAGTGCTTCCATTCCAGTTATAGAGTCACTTTTAGCATCTACTTGTGGTTGAAAATAGACTTCAAACTCATTTTCAATTGCAGCATACTGAAGTTCCAAAAGAAGTTGCATTTTTTTGTTGAGTGTGTCAGTAAGTGCAGGATCGTAAAATCTAACACAATTTTTTCCAGATTCTTTCGCCATATGAAGAGCTGTATCTACATTTTTTATAAGTGTTGCACTATTTGTTGCATCTGCTGGAAATCTAGCAATACCTAAAGAAAAAGTTATAAATATTTTTTGATCATCAATAGTAAAAACTTCTTTACTTATCTTAAGTAGTTCATTTGAAAGTTTTGTTAACTCTTCTATCTCATCACTATTAAAAAGAATTAAAAATTCATCGGGACCACTTTTACTTAAAAAATCATGTTCCGTAAAGAGAGCTTTTAAGCGCTCTGAAAGTTCATATGTAATCTTATCTGCAAAATTAAAACCATAACTTTCATTGATGTTTTTAAAATTATCGATATCCACTTTTATAATAGAAAATTTATCTTCTAAGGATGAAAAAACTTTACGATTCAAATTTTTTGTAAAGGAGACTCTATTTGGTAAATGTGTTACTAAGTCAAAGTTTTCTATCTCAAAAGTATATTTTTGTAAGAGTTGGTGTTGCTCTCTTAATAGCTCTGCTTGGATCCTGTTTCTTCTCTCATAGGCAGACATAAAAATAGTAAATACAATAAGAGGAAAAATACCAAATACTGCTTGTGCAAAATCTTCACTACTCATTTTTATATACTGTGTTGTTAAAATAATGATTATAGATAAAAAAAGCATAAGGTAGGAAAAATATCTATTACTTAAAAAAAGGACTATAATAATTTGTACAAAAAACCAGCTAATACCAACATAAGCATTTGTGTGAAGTATGTATGTAAAAGAGACGATAAGGAGGGAGAAAAACATTACAAAATAGAGAAGCTGATCAAAGTACTTTTTATCTTTTCTCACTAAGAGTATGACAGCAAACCCAACAAAAGAGTATATGATATCTATAAGTGCTTGTGTATGATCATCTCGAAAGAAGCGAATAGTTGCTGCAGTTGTTACTACAAAAAGATTGAGTGCGAGTAAAATATTAAAAAATTGGTACTTAAACTGAAGTTCACTCTCATTTTTTTGAAAGCTAAACCCACTTCTTAAATAATTGTTTAAACTAATCATAAACATATTATACACTCCTTAGCTTATCTTAGATATAATTTAACCAATAATTTAACTAGGAAAATATTTTGATTAGAGTAGAATTTTTAGGACCTATTGGTAAACCTATGCTTGAGTTGGAGATTAGTAACTTAAATGAGCTGGCTGTAATTTTACAAGAAGATAGTGAAGTAAAAGATTGGTTGCAAAGCTGTGCTGTTGCGGTTAATGATACACTTGTAAACTCACTTGAGATGCCTCTAAAAGATGGAGATAGAGTCTCTCTTCTTCCTCCTGTTTGTGGCGGATGATATGCTTAGTATAAGTAATGGTGCTTTAAATGTACCTCATATTTTAAAGCAGTGGTATGAAGAGGAGTCTCATAGTAACTATGGTGCATATATCCCTTTTGTAGGAACTGTTCGCAGTGAAGATGGCATTGATGGCTTAAGCTTTGATGTTTATGAGCCTATCCTCTATAGATGGTTTAGTGAGTGGGAAAAAAAGGCACAAGCAAAGGGTGCTAAGATAAAAATGGCACACTCTTTGGGTGATGTAATGCTTCATGAATCCTCTTATATTGCTGCCGTGTTTTCACCAAAGAGACGTGTTGCATTAGAGTTTATAGATGAGTTCGTAGAGGACTTTAAGGCAAATGCACCTATTTGGAAGTATGACCTTAAAGATGGTCGTCGTATCTATGCAAAAGATCGATCTACTGCTATAAGTGGTAGTGGTTTATTAGCAAAATAAGGAGATTTTTTGAATTTTTTATCGTATGAAACAAGTCAAAATATGCTAGATTTACTAAGTGTAAACTCTAGCCGTTATGAGAGAGTGCCACTCTCTGTATCACTTGGAAGGGTCTTAGCAGAGGATATAGTTGCAAAATTTAATGACCCTCAGTTTGCTACGGCTTCTATGGATGGCTATGCTGTAAGACATGAAGATTTACTACTGGGAACCCTTAGTGTACTAGGGGATAATCCAGCAGGACATGATGAAACACGAAGTTTAAATGCAGGAGAGTCTATAAAAACATTTACAGGCTCTATGATGCCTCATGGTGCAGATACTCTTATACAGATTGAGAATGTAACTTTTGAAGATTCAAAGATAACTATAGATGAGCCTGTAGAAAAAGCAAATGCTGTACGTCCTATTGGCGAGGGGTATCGTTCTGGTGATATACTTATTACAAAAGGAACGAAAATAGGATTTGCTGAGATAGGTGTCATGGCTGGACTTAATCAAGTAATGGTAAAAGTAGCACTTCGTCCTCGTGTAGGAGTAATAGCTACAGGGAGTGAAATTCTTGATCTGGGAGAAAATAGTGATAATCCTGCACAAATAAGAAGTTCAAACAACTACACAATGGCAGCACTTTTTGAGCAAGCGGGGGCTGAAGTTATTCAACTTGGAACAGCACCTGATAACAAAGATGCTTTAATGGCTACATTTGAAACAGCCCTTAACTCTGTAGATATTCTTGTAAGTACGGGTGGAGTAAGCGTTGGGGATTATGATTTTGTTAAAGACATAGTACCTCGTTTAGGTGCTGAAGTAGTTTATAAGGGTGTTGGTATTAAGCCAGGGCGTCATATTTTAGTAGCCAAAAGAGAAGAGAAGTTTATTTTAGCACTTCCTGGATTTGCATACTCATCAACGGTAACTTCTATTCTATATGTATTACCACTTATTGCAAAAATGTTAGGGAAAAAGCAGGCATATAAAACAGTTGCGGCAGAACTTAAGAGCGATTTTAAAAAGAGAAGCCGTTTTACTGAGTTTACTGCATGTAATATCTCTGTAGAAGATGGTGCTTATTATGTTGATTTCGAAGGAAAAAAAGTTGGAAGTTCCGCTATTTTAGTCAACCTTCTTAATGCATCAGCCTTAATGATAGCAGGCGAAGAGGATAAATTTCTTGAAGCTGGAACCTATGTAAATGTAATACTATTGGAGAATTTTTAATGAAGGCACTTACTTTAAATGCAAGTACAAAAGAGATAGAGGAGAGAGAGATAGAGCTTCAAGCAAATACTGTATATAGTTTTTTTAACTCTATCCTTGTAGATGAACTGACTACACTTCAAAACCATGTAGTATATACTGATGCTAATGCTATTAGTGAGAAGAAAAAGGCTTATTTTATAGGGGAACAACTTCTTGTAGGGGATGCACTTATTTTAGGACGTAATGGTTTAGAAGAAGTAGATGCTACTATACCAAAAGAGGAACTTGCTACACTTATAAAGAGCGAAGTAAATGCATTTTATACAGCTGTTTTAGAGCTTTTATCTCAGAGTGATATTAACCTTTATAGAACTTTTGCACTAAAAAAAGGAGAGGAGACCATCTCTCTTAATAGCGAATGGGTTTTATATACTTTTAATATAGCCGATGAGAGAACACAAAAGTATTTTATAGGTGAGTTACAAAAGAGTTTAGATACAGGTGAAGCATGTGAATTTTTTATGCAAAAAATGGCTGGATTGGCAATTAACTCAATGAATTAGCGAAAAAAACTCACCATTACCTCACATTTATAAGATACAATAGTGAGAATTATACAAAGGAATTTATATGAAAGTTTTCATCTATTTATTACTACTTTCGACACTTCTTTTTTCAGCAGTGGATCTTAATAATGCATCAGCACAAGAGCTAGCAACACTGAAAAAGGTGGGATTAAAAAAAGCAGAAAAAATTATTGCTTATCGTGAAAAACACTGCTTTAAGTCTCTTAAAGAGCTTAAAAAAGTTAAAGGCATTAATAAGAAAAAAGCAAAGAAAATTTTGAAAAAAAACAAGGGAAATATCGCTCTTGGTGAGTGTAAAGTGAAATAGATTTGAAAAAAGTTAATTTGGTTCTTTTCTTTTTTATACTTTTACTTTTTTTTGGGTGTGAAAGTCACAATGATGCAAAACATGAGCCCTCTATAAGTGGTCCAATAAAAGATAATCAAACTTGGTTTGATGATGAGAGTCAAGTAGTTACAAGTGCAACAGTAACACTCTCTTCTTTACCTAGTAGCTCACTTTGTGCCCCTTATGATAATACTACAGCACCTCTTCGCCCTTGTACATTAGATGATGTGTTACATGATACCGATGCCTTTGATGATTACTCTCCAGAACTGAGTGTGATTTTTAGTGCTACTGAATTTTTGAATGTAAATGAATTGACAAATGCTCTTTTAAAACAAAAAGGAAAATCAACAAGAAAGGCACCTCAAAAATCTTATAAAGTGAAATTAGATTCAAAAACAGTTCTTTATAAAAAACAGAGACGACTTCAGTATAATAAACACTCCTTTGATCTTACCCGAATACGAAATAAGCTTAGTTTTGATTTGTTTCAAGATATACCTAACTTTAATAGTTTGAAAACTGAATTTGTCCAGTTAACAATAGATGGTGAAGATAAAGGACTCTATACAAAAATAGAAAGCTATGATAAAGAATATTTAATTAATAGAGGTTATAATGAAGATGATAATCTTTATAAAGCACAATATTTTTGGTTTTATAAACATCCTAGTTTAGTGTTGAATGATGATGGTAACCCTATCGACAAAGTGTCATTTGAAAAAATTATTGAGCCTCAAAGAGGAAAGAGTCAAACTAAATTACTTGCAATGCTTAATGCAATTGAAGATGAAGAACGGGATATTGATTCTATCATTACACAATATTTCAATCGTGATAATTATCTCACATGGTTAGCAGTAAATATAATTATGGGAAATGTTGATACAACCTCTCAAAACTTTTTTTTATTGAACCCTATCTACTCTGATACTTTCTATTTCTTACCATGGGATTATGATGATGCTTGGGGTTGGGATGCACAACTAAATCAATTTAATACACCATATTATGCTGATTGGGAATTAGGTATAGCACGTTATTGGGACTCACCTTTACATAGGCGTTTTTTAAGTAAAAAAGTAAATAGAGATGCTTTAGATAATATGATTGACACTATACGAAATAACTACTTAACAGATGCAAGAGTAAATGAAAAAGTAGCCACTTATAAACCATTAGTTCAACCTTTTATTGTTAATGCCCCAGACAAAGACTACCTACCTTATGGTGAGAATGGAGCTCCTTCAGAAGCAGATTGGAATAATGAATGTGATGTTTTAGTTAATGCCTTGAGTAAAAATATAACTAATTATAATGCAGAAAAAGGTAAACCAATGCCTTTTTGGCAATCCTTTGAATATAAAAATGGTGTGATGCGCTTAATATGGGATAGTTCTATAGATTTAGAAGGAGAGATTGTTACTTATTCTGTGAAACTAGGTAATGATAAAAATTTAACAGCACCATTGCTAGTAGATGAAATAGATTTAGAAATATCAGATGAAAAAATTTCTGTGACATCTTATGGAGAGGTTAGTTATAAGTATACTCCAACTGTACCATTTGTAAGTGGTCAAAAATTATATTTAAAAGTTACTTCAAAAGACACTTCTAATAATACACAAATTGCATTTGATAAAGTAGAAGATGAAAATATAGATAATCAGTTTTATCATGGCTTATATGAAATAGTGATTCCTTAAAAGATATGATGATGGAAAAAGAAAATAGATCAAAAAAATCAAAACTCTCAAAACTAGTAGGAACATTTTTTAGAAATGCTCTACGTTCAAATCTTGATTTAACGTCACTTGCAGATACAAAAGCGGGTATTTTAATCTCTATTAATGGTTTTATTTTAACTGTAAGTGTAACAGCAACTGGATTTGCTGTACATAACTCTCTAATGACTTATGCATTTATTTCTATTATCCTCACATCTTTAGGCTCTATTATATTTGCAGTACTCGCTGTAAAACCTAGAACAAAAAAAGAACTTGTAAAAAAAGAGTACCTTCGAGGTTATTCTTCTCTTCTTTACTATCAAGATATGGCAGATCTATCTCCTGATGAATACTCAAAAGAGATGAATAGAGCACTCT
>CAZMBK010000057.1:0-8155 GCA_964564315.1 uncultured Sulfurimonas sp. | reverse complement strand
ATATAGAAGAGAAAAAAGAGAAAGTTAATTATAATGCCAATGAGATAGTATTTTCCAAAAACTGGGAAAAGTATAGAGGTGAGGATTACTGGGAGTACAGAAAAAACTGGACAAAATACCCAAATGAGAGAATAGTTCCAGATTTTCCACTTAATATCGACATAGAGACAACAGACCTCTGTAACCTTAAATGCCCGATGTGTGCAAGAACTATAAAAGATGCGGACAAAGAGAACCATCTTATAAAGAGTCGCTACATCGACAAAGAAGCATATATCGATATTATTGACCAGTGTGTGGCGCATGGGGTGAAAGCTATTAAGTTACAGTATCTCGGTGAGCCTTTAATGCACAAAGATATAGTGTTTCAAGTGGAGTATGCGAAGAAAAAGGGGATTATCGACATTATGTTTAACACAAATGCAGTGCTTTTAACTCCTGAACTTGGAGCAAAATTACTTAAAGCTGGTATTGATAAAGTCTTTATCTCTTTTGATGCTGTTAACCCTATGCTCTATATGCAACAACGTGTTGGAACTACTATGGGGAAAGTGATAGATAATATTTATGCATTTATACAAGAGCGTAACAAATTTTACCCACAAACACATATACGCCTTTCTATGGTGATGTATGATGATCTTGTTTGGAAACAGCAGTTTGAAGCGATGAAAATTATGTGGGATGGTTTGGTAGATTCTCTAGGCTATGGTCTCTTTAATGAACGAAATCCTGATAAAAAACATGAGTATGAAAAAGTAGAAGGCTTTGCTTGTGAACAACTCTTTCAACGTATGTTTTTAAAATGTAATGGAAATGTAACGGTATGTTGTGTGGATGATGAAGATGAGTATGTAGTAGGAAACTGGAAAGAAGAGAGACTTATGGATATTTGGAACTCTCCTAAATATAAAGCTATAAGAGATGCACATAAAAATGGCGACTACTATAAAATTCCAATGTGCCGTAAATGTTTCTTACCACCACTTTACAAAGAGACTTATTGTAACAGTGGTAAGTGTGATGCTTAATTATTTATTTTTTACTGAGTGAATCCACTCTACAAGTATCTTATGAAGTTGTTCATTTGGTACTTCTAGGGTATCTAAAGAGAAACTCTCTTCTAATTCTGAAACACCTATACTTCTCGGTCTAACTGCTAAAATTTTTGGAGATGGAAGTTGTTTTCCAAAACAGAAAATAAGATTTTTAGCATCTTTAATTGTTTCATTTACAACACCACCTTCAATAGCATTTGTATGAGAAAAATGATCAAAAGTAGTAATGTAACTAGCAACAGGATGTTCTAAAATAAGAGTTTTTAAATGCTCTAAAATAGCATCTACAGTTTGAAATGATGTCTCTTCTTTTGAAACAATGAGAGAGTGAACAGGGTACTTGTCCATAAAATTTGTTTTTTCCAAGGTAATAGATCCTTTTGTTTTTCATAATTATAGCTAATAATATTTATAGGTAAATTAAATATTTTACTTGAAATACTTTTGTGCTTTTTTAATAAGTGAGGAGATAGGTGCATTGTGCAACTCTGATAACTCAAGCCATACTATCTCTTCTAAGAACTCTTCTGCTCTGTAAAGATGTACATCTATACGGTACTTCGTGTAAGAGTGTTTGAAAGTTCCTATATGCATATCTTCAAGTGGCTCAACTCTTGGAAGTACTAACATATCTTTATACATTTTTTCTTTTGAGTAGTGCAGGGCTATTTTTCCATCTTTTATACAGACACCATAATAGAGTTCAAGAGACTCATAGATGGTCTTTTTACTTTTTGTATATATTTCAGGTTCCTCTTTTCCCTCACAACTACTCTCTAGTGGACACTCACAGCATTTAGGATTTTTTGGAAGACATACCATAGAACCTAGATCCATTAGTGCTAAATTATGTGCTCTTGGCTTTTTTGTATTGAGCAGTTGCATTGCATATTCCCAAATGATACTCTCTTTTACATTGATTAATGCAAAGTGGCGTTTAAGAACTCTTGCAATGTTCGTATCGACTACGGGGACTGCTTGAGCATAGCCAAAACTGCAGATTGCACTTGCGGTATAGCGACCAATACCAGGAAGTTTTAGTAACTCTTTTTCATCTTCTGGGAGTTTTTTACATGTAAGTTGTGCTGTTTTATGTAGGTTTCTTGCACGTGAGTAGTAGCCTAAACCACTCCATGAAGCCAACACATCATCTTGAGATGCATTTGCAAGGTGCTCAAGGGAGGGAAATTTTTCTAAAAACTGTGGGTAATACTCATCTCTTACACGGTTTACCTGTGTTTGCTGAAGCATAATTTCACTAAGGTATACATGGTATATATCTTTACTTAAACGCCAAGGAAGTTCATGTCGACCAGCTTTGTTATACCAAGCTAAAAGTTTTTTATGTATAGTTTTATTCATTAGTGACATTATAGTAAAATAATGGTCTAATCTTTAGCACTCAAATGTATAAAAACTTTTTTTAAGTATATTTGTAAGCACACTATTTTTTAATACCTCTTTTATTTGAAAGCTTGTATTTTCTGATTTGTAAGGGTTTTGACTCCCTTTAAGAACTTTTTGAAACTTCTCTGAGTAGCTCATTTGTATAGCTTCTCTTATGGCCTCTTTTTTACACGGAGTATTGATAATACTTTGTGCCTGTGTTCGCCCTTTTTGTCTCTCCCCTATGTTAATAGTCGCTTTGTGAAAGCTTGGAACTTCTATGATGCCACTTGAACTATTTCCAACAACTGCATCTACAAACTGCAAAGCACTTAGGTAACGAAGTTGCCCTAAAGAGCTAAAGACTACAGAGTTACTATTTGTCGAAACATACTCATCTATCATACTATTTATAACTCTTCCATGGCTATCGGCATTGGCTTTTGTGAAGATAATGAGTGTCTCATCTAACTCTTTAAGTGCTGAGAGTAACTCACAAAACTCCTCTTTTGGTGTTTGAGAGGAGAGAGTCTCTGGGTGGTAGGTCACTAAAATATTTCTCTTTTGAAGTTTGACCCCGATAGACTTTTCAAAAGTATTTTTGTCTAAAAGTTTAAGAGTTTGAATGTTCTCAACTCCTAAAGCTCCAACTTGAAAGACTCTTTTTGGATCTTCTCCAAGCTGAATGACTCTTTGTGCATACTCTTTTGTCGCAGGAAAGTGTAGGTGAGCCATTTTAGTGATAGAGTGGCGAATCGCCTCATCCATTGCCCCCTCTGTAGTCTCTCCCCCATGTATGTGTGCTAAAGGGGTATGAAGCATCATAGTAGCGATAGCAACAGCCATTATCTCATATCTATCCCCTAAAACAATTACTATATCACTCTGTAAATCTTGCAGAGTTTTAGTAACATCTATCTGAAGTTGTGCCATAGCCCTAGAGGTACTAAGTGCATCATCTGCTTGGAGTTGCATAGGTATTTTTTGAGTAATGTGAAAATCTTTTTCTATCTCTCTGTAGGTCTCTCCATATTCAGGGCTGAGGTGTGTTCCACTCACTAAAAGTTGCAGTTGTAAAGCTTGGTCATTTTCTATTTGTGATAGAAGAGGTTTTAGGAGTCCATACTCAGCACGGGTTGTTGTTACGACACATATTTTTCTCTGTATCATAAGACTACTTTTTCACTTTTTTAACACTTCGACTCACCTTTGCAAAGCCTAAATTAAACTCAAACTTTGTAGTCGTCTCTATCACTTCTCCATCTGCATCATCTTCTAAAATATCAGGCTCAATTTCGATAATCTCTTCTAAAATTCTGTTTGATTTGAGGGCAAGCTCTTGTTGGATGCTCTCATCATTCGTTTTCATAATGTCGTTGATATTTCGTGAGAGCTCTTTTATCTTTGCAAATGTTTCGATGATACTGATTGTCGCTTGTGTTGCAACTTTACTCTTTAAAATAGTAGCTATCATATAGAGACCTTTTTCACTAAAAGCTTTTGGTGTCACCCGAGTTTTTGCAAATTTTGCAGTGGAAAATTTTCCCCGCAAAATTTCAAACTCCTCTTTAGTAAGTTCAAACATGTAACCATCTGGAAACTTATCTGGATTATTTTTAACTGCTTTGTTAATATCTCGTGTCTCAACACCAAAAAGTTGTGCTACATCCTTATCTATGAGTACTAAAGAGCCTCGTAGTTCAATTAATTTACTCTCTAGTTTTTCAAATTTTATTATTTCCATTTTTTAATCCTTTATCATTTCATCTACAGCATAACTTTTCTGAGCTACTTTCCCTAAAACTTCATCCCACCGCATAGGGTTTATCCCACTTGCTGGGCGTTTGACTGTAAGGTTAGATTCACTTAAGAGTTCCCCTTTTGCTATCGTTTTTGAGGCTACTATGCTTTTTCTAGCTACCAAAATATTTGGCGTTTCACTAGGAGAGGGCTTTTTCTCAAAACTACCAAGTGCTTTTTGTATGTTGCGAATAGCCTTTACCATCGCTCGAAGCTCCTGAGGTTCAAGAGAAGCCTTATGGTCTGGTCCCTCCATATCACGACTAAGAGTAAAGTGCTTCTCTATCACACTTGCACCCATCGCAACTGCAGCAGTTGGGACTTCTATGCCGAGGGTATGGTCGCTATATCCTACCTCTACATTTAGCTCTTTTTTGATTGTGAGCATTGCATTGAGATTTACATCTTCCATCGGTGTTGGATACATGGTATTTGCATGAAGTATGGTGATATTCTCTTTTTGTGTTCCATTTTGAACCAATACTTCAAAAGCATCTCTTACCTCTTGCAGTGTAGCCATACCTGTTGAGAGAATAACTTTTTTATTGAGTTTTGCAATAGCTACTAAATAGGGAAGATTTATTATCTCACCACTAGGGATCTTAAATATCTCTAAACCTAAACTATCTAAAAGCTCTATACTCTCTAAATCAAATGGTGTTGAGAGAAAGATAATCTTCTTAGCGTGACAATACTCTATAAGCTCTCTATGTGTTGCTACATCGAGTTCAAGCTTTTTAAGCATATCAAATTGAGACTCTTTCCCATCGGTAGTCTCTTTTTGATAAGAGGCTTTTTGTGCTGACTTGCTTACAAGAGTCTCAGCCTTAAAGGTTTGAAACTTGACAGCATCAGCCCCAGCATCACTCGCTACATCTATAAGTTCTTTGGCAAGTTTTATACTTCCGTTATGATTTACTCCAGCCTCTGCGATGATAAAAACACTCATTTTACAAGACTTCCCGCTTTGTTAAATCCCTCTATTATAGTGTACTCTTTTGTAGTCGCACCACTCCCTACAAAACTGTTAGCCTTGACTCTTACACCACCATTAATGATAGCCCCTGTACTAATGTGTGAATTTGCTTCAATTACTGCATCGTGCTCTATCAGGGCTTTGGAATTGATGATGGAGTTTTGAGCTATTTTTGCATCTGCATTTACAAGGGCATGGTGCATTATAATTGTTCCTTTTTCTATGTGAGCATGCTTAGAAACATAAGAAAAAGGAGAGATAATAGTAGGAATATTAAACGAAAGTGATTCAAGTCTTTCAAAAAGCTTCACACGAATAGCATTCGATTTTATATGCCCAACAGTTACAAAGGCATACTCATATTGCTCTCGTAGCTCTGGGAGTTGCGTATCGCTGCCTATGAGTGGATAGCCTAGTACTTCGCTTGATTCTCCCACAAATTTCTCCACTATTCCAGCAATCTCAAAACGACCCTCTTGCTCTATTACATCTATAACACTCTTGCAGTGTCCACCACCGCCAAGAAGAATGATCTTTTCTCTCATAATGCAACTCCACTACTTATGTTTACTACTCTCTCTTGGAGATAGAGGGCATTTGTAAGTTCTCCACACTGTGCATCTTTAAACATATCTAAATTGTTTAAGAGTCTCCATACTGGTCGAGTCATAATGCCATGAGTATTCGTAAACTCTAAAAATTTGTCTCTTTCATCTCTATTTTGAAGTAAAATAGCTTGAAGCCAGTAGTTTGAACTTGCATCTTTTGGTTGGGTGAAAAAATCTATATTTTCATAGTCAGTAAAAAAATCTACATATTTTTTTGTAAGCTGGCGTTTAGAGGCTAAAAACTTCTCTAACTGCTCTAGTTGTGCTACAAGCAGTGCAGCATTGAGGTTTGGCATACGGTAGTTGTAGCCTATCTCATCGTGGATATACTCCCATTTATGCGGTACTTTTGCAGTGGTTGTGAGGTGTTTTGCTCTTTTTGCTAAAGTCTCATCATCTGTTACTATTACACCACCCCCACCAGAGGTGATGATTTTGTTACCATTAAAGCTAAAGGCTCCAACTCTACCAAAAGTACCTGTATGTTTCTCTTTGTAAAAACTTCCTAGGGATTCGGCACTATCTTCTACAAGAGTGATATACCATTTTTCACATATTTCAGAAATAGTGTCTATTTTACATGGATGACCAAAGGTGTGCATGGGAACACAAGCTTTAATGATTTTTTTTGTTGTTTTATTGATACATTTTGCATCTACAATTTGGCAGTTTTGCTCCAAAAAAAGCGCTAAAGCATCGGGACTCATCCCCATCGTCTCTAAATCTACATCAACAAAGATGGGTTCTGCTCCTGTGTAACTAATGGCATTACAAGTGGCTACAAAACTAAGAGGCTGAGTAATAACTTCATCATCTCTGCCAACATCTGCTAAAAGGAGGGCAATATGCAAGGCCGCTGTTCCGTTGACAGTAGCGATGGCATATCTGCTGCCCACATACTCAGCAAACTCTTTCTCAAACCTATCAACAAAAGCACCTACACTTGAAACATAGGTAGAGTCTATACACTCATTAAGGTATTTTTTTTCATTTCCTATGAATTTTGGTTCATGTAGAGGAAGAAACTCTTTGGTTTTGTAGAGGGTCTGGATAAAGTTGATAATAGCTTGATAATTTTGCATCATAGTTCTTTTTTACTTAGATTATAGCTTAGAGTTTCTTATACTTTTATGGTATAATTTCACTGATGTACAAAGTAGCTCTTTAAGATATTTGGTTTGGCTACCAAGTGTTGTGATGAGTGATTAGGCTAAGAGTTTTCTCTTAGCCTTTTTTTTTGCCTAATTTTTTAGGTTGGTTTGTGGTGTGGGTGGGAGCTCATCATAGAGGAGCTACTTTGTACAGTAAAATAGTAGTAGTCTTTTTAGTCTGTATGGTATTCGTACCTATTTTACACTAATCAAAATAGAGGGATTAGCCACCCTCTGACTACTACATCTTTCCATCAAGATATTTTTTCTTATCTTTATACTCAAAGTTAGGAATTAACTTAAAAAACTCCTTAACTATATCCTCTTTACTCCATTGTAGTTTCATTTTAAACTCTTGCATAGTTTTTGTAAAAAGATTGAGTTTCATATCATCATAAAGAGGGTCATTTTTAATAATGCCTATGTTTTGAAATTTCTGCATATCTAACACTTCATCATCTGTGTAAAACTCTTCAAAATCTTTCTCTCCCGTAGTGTCACTCGATGTAAAAAGGCAGGGGTATTTTCCCTCTTGTGGGAGAGTATGAACAAGCTCTCTTGCCTCCTCTTCACTCTCACAAAGGTAAGGCTCATACCCTAACTCTTTGAGATACTTTACAGCGATGTCAGCAAAAGAGATAAGGTGCAGGGAGTCATCAAGTTTTGGAAAAAAGATATCACGATTTTGACCAAATATACAAGACATAAGACATAACTCTCCACTCTCCTGTGGTGTAACAAAGTAGCGTTTGACATCGTTTGGTGCTACTATGGGTTGGCGTTTCTCTATGCGTTTGTTAAAACCATGCAGAAGTGAGCCATCACTAAACGCTACATTTGCAAAACGAGCAGTAGAGATTTTGATGTACTTACTTCGACGCATTAAAAACATCTCCATGATTCGCTTACTTGCTCCCATCATATTGGCAGGATTGGCTGCTTTGTCTGTTGAGACACAGAAGTATTTTTTTGTTCTTTTTGATATGGCTTGGGCTATGGTCTTGTCGGTGTTAAAGATATTTACATCTATCATTCGCATAAGAGTAAAAGGGTCTTTTTCACTCCGTACATGTTTAAGTGCTGAGAGATTTAAAACATAGTCATACTTTCCATCTTGAGCTATAAAAGCATCATACTCCACACTTCCAATATCAAGTGCAAAAGTAGCAAACTCTC
>CAZMBK010000056.1:0-8271 GCA_964564315.1 uncultured Sulfurimonas sp. | reverse complement strand
CTTCTTATCAAACAAGAACATACATTCGTTTGTTTTACTGAAAGCTTTTACTGCTGTGAGTACTGCTAGGTCTACTAGTGGTTCAATGATTACTACTGCCATGTAAGCACTTCCAAAACTAAAAATACTCGCTAAGTTTTCAACGCCAACACCTTGTCCATATACTGCCCAAAAAGCAACCCATGAAACGATAGCACCTTCCCATACTATAGACATTTTTAACATCTGAGAGTAGCTAATATCTTTGTATGCAGTTCCCGATGGAATAATTTTTTTCACGGCTACATTTAAAATAAACATACTCGCTAAAAGTGTTGTTACATTAATCCCATACTGAGGTAAATCAAACTGTGCAAAGAAAAGCCCTTGAATAGCTAAACCAGTTGCAAGTCCTATGGCTGCTGGAGCGATACCAAAAACCAAAAAGATAGTTGTTCCAAGAATCAAGTGTACTTCACTTACTCCTATAGGATAGTGAGGTAAAACCTCAAAACAGAAAAATACTATAATAGTAGCAATAAGACTCTTGAGTATTAAAGATACCAAACCATTCTCTTTCATGTTGTCAAACGCCACTTTTGCAGTAGCTCCAAATACAGCGGCTGCTGTCCCATAACTAAGGAGCATCTTTGCTCCATCTACTACACCTGCTTCTATATGCATATTTTATTCCTTCACTCTCTATTTATTTTTTCTAACGTGACTGTTTTATATTTTTATGTGGAGGAGAAGTTTTATACTCCTGATACTCCATCGCTTGTAAGTGATACTCAAGTGCATTTTCTACACGTATAAGTTTATGTAAACTCGAATACATTGCAATAATTGCTAAAGAAAAATAACGTTTCGTATACCCTCTAAGATGTTTCATACTCTAATTCTACCATTTTTTAAATTTTATAGATATAATTACAACTATATTTCATACATAAAAGAGAATAAAAGTGCATATACCTAAAGGTTTTGGAAAAAACTACTTTTCATTAGTTTCAATTCAAGCATATGCTTCTCTAAAAAAAATCCTAGATAATATTTCTTCAGTCTGCACATTGAGTGCAAAGCCATTAGTTTTGAGTATTAACTCTCCTCCCTTTTAATTAATAATGATAAATATTATCATTATTATGATACAATAGTTTCACAATTAATTAAAAGAGGAAAAAATGGAAAAAAATTTATCTGCATTTCTACTAAGTACATTAGTTATATCAACTCTTCATGCACAAGAGGAGAGTCCACAACGGGATAGAATTCACTCTGTCAGAAAAGCTGTTGATTCTGTTGCTAAACTTGAGCCAAAAGATGTAAGTATTACAACTAGCTTTAAACATATGTTTACAGAAGGAAAAGTAACAGGACAAATAAGAGGAATTTATGCTTCTTATAATAATAAAGTAACATTAAGTGAAGATTCTTATGCTTCAGCTATTGGTGGTATTTTAAAGTATGAACTAGCTGAGTTTAATGGATTTAACGCAGGTGTAGCACTCTATACATCACAAGATATCAACTTTATAACAGGAGAGGGAGAGAAACATAACAGTGAACTCTCATCTACAGAAGGTGCTTACTCCGAACTTAGTGAAGCATACATAAACTACCGTTACCAAGATTTTAACTTTCGAGGTGGTCGTCAAACACTCGATACCCCACTTGCAGATAGTGATGATACTCGTATGATTCAAAATACATTTGAAGCCTATATGGCATCGTATAATTATGCAGGTATCTCTATGACTGGTGGCTATATCTACTCATGGGAAGGTATAGATCAAGGACTTGATGATACTTGGGAAAAGATAGCCGATGATGGTGTTTATCTTGTTGGAGCAAATTATAGTGACATGTATGAAGCGAGTGCATACTACTATAACTTCACCAAGGAGTTCAATGTTTTTTATATAGATGCAGGTATTGCATATCCAATAGGTGATAACTTTTTACTGCACATGATTGCACAGTATCTTAATGAGTCTGAAATAGATGCGAGTGGTATCGATGCAAATATTTATGGAGGAATGCTTGAGTTTGTTGCCTATGGTCTTGGACTAAATATTGCCTACAATAAAGCAGACAAAACAAAAGAGAGTTTCTCTGGACTTGGAGGAGGTATACTCTTTACAAATATGGATACTATGATTCTTGATGAAATTGCTGTAGATAGAGATGCCTATGCTGTTGTAAGTGGCATAAGCTACAGCTACGAAAACTTTAACTTTTTATATGCCTACGGTTCATTTAAAGGCGATGCTGATTCAAGTCAAGAAAAAGCACATATTATTGAACAGGATATTGGCTTTGAGTACAGTGTAAATGAAGAGTTTTTAGTTGCAGCTATTTATGTAATAAGTGAAGACAAACAGACTACTCAAAAAACTGACTACGACTGGGATAGAGCCCAAGTTATGGTTAACTACAACTTTTAAGGAAGCTTATGGGATATACAGAGTGGTTTGAAAAACATGCGGACAAACATAAAAACATAGTAACAAAACTTCAAAAAAAATCCTTTACAAAAGAGGAGATTATAGAGTATTTCGATTTTGAAAACATGAAAGTACATGAACAAAATTTTTGTCCTCTCTATGCAAAAAATAAGAAGTGTCACGATATGGAGAGTCTCAACTGCTATCTCTGTGCATGTCCCAACTTTCGTTTTAATGACAAAGGGATAAAGAAGATCGAAGAGGCTACACAGTTTAGCTTCTGTGCCATCGACTCAAAAGATGGAAGACAAGGAGTCTATGGGAGTAAAATACATCAAGATTGTTCAAAATGCTCTGTACCCCATCATAAAGAGTATGTAACAAAGCACTTTGATCTTGATTGGAAAAAGATGATGCTTAAGTGTACTCTATAGATGGGAGTAAAAACTCCTATCACTCTGCAAAAAGCACAAGCACTTTTTCCTCACTTCTCTCTTAGTAATCTACAAGAGACATCCGATGGTGTGATGGATACAACCTATCTCCTTGAGAACTATATCCTCAAACATTATGAGCGTAATATTTCAAAAACAATTCTCAATGATGCAAAAATACTTGAACTTTTAACATCACATGGACTCAACACACCTAAACATGTAGCCTCTTCTCAAGGGTGGCATCTCTACACACGACTAAAGGGTGATATACCAAAAAATATCTCTTACTTTCATATTCAAGCGCTTGCAAGATTTTTCTCTACTATGCACTCCATTAAACATACAAATTCTCAAAATAAGTATTTTTTACAAAAGTATAAACTCTCTAATATTTTAAGCTATTGCAAAAAAAATCACTATTTTTACTATAAAAAACTTCAAAGTTTACAACATTTTCAACTAAAAAACGATGGCTTTATTCATGGAGATCTTTTTAAAGACAATACTCTCTTTCATGGCGAAAAGATAGCTGTTTTTGATTTTATAGATGGTGGATTAGGTGCGTTTAGTTTCGACATAGCCGTTGCACTTCTTTCATTTAATACAAACAAACGAAGGAGTTATATAAAACTCTTTTTAAACACTTATAATCAAAATGCACCTCATAAAATAACATTTACTCTACTAGAAAAAGAGATAAAAAATGCTGCAAAACTCTATGCCCTTCTACGTTTAGATAAGTACAAAAATCCTAAAAAAGCAAAAGAGTTAGCCAATTTTTGGTAGAATCACACTATGAAACTATCTATAAACCAAGAGAACTATGAAAACCTTACAGACTTTAAAGAGATTCTTAAAAAAGATGAATCTACTATGATAAATGAAGCCCTCCAACTCTACTTTGAAACAGAGCAAAAAAAACTTTTAGAGAAAAATCTAGAGAATGAAAATGCGATGACAAACCTCTCTTATGATGAGTTTTGGGACGATATAGAACTATGATGACTCACGGTGCAAACATATATAAATATGCAAAAATAATAGATACTCATCCTAATGAAATTATAGACTTCTCCTCAAATGTTAACCTGAATAAAAAGGAGTGTACGCTAACGCTATCACAAACTGTTAGTGCTAACTATGCAGATAGTGAGTACAGAGAGTTTAAAGAGTTCTTAGCACAAAAGTATGCACTTAAAAGCTCACAAATAGCCCTTTTCAATGGTGCTACTTCTGCTATTCATACACTCATAAACTCACTCAAATGTGATGATATTTTTCTCTATGAACCGCTTTACAGTGAGTATGAAAGAGCTATAAAGAAAAAAAATATCTACCGTATAAATCGTATCTCTAATATAGAAGCAGATGTTTTAGAGGACTCCATAGTTGTTTTTGTCAACCCCTCTACTCCTGAGGGAACATACTATAATTTAGAAGAGTTACTTCCACGATGGATGGAGTTAAACTGTACCATTATCTTAGATGAGAGTTTTTTAGAGTTTGAAAAGTTAAAATCCTATAGAGATGAAATAAATAACTACAAAAAGCTCTACATTATCCAATCTTTTACAAAATTTTATGCATCAGCAGGTGTACGAGTGGGGGCAATTTTTTCACATAAAAAGAGTATTAAGAAGTTACCCACTCCATTATGGAACATCTCTTCACTCGATATAGAGTTTTTAAAACTGCGTTTAAGCGACACTCTCTTTATAGAGAAAAGTCATACGCTTCATAAAGAGCAAAAAGTGGAACTACATACTATTTTAGAAGAGTCAGAGCAGTTTGATGAAATAGTAGAGAGTGATGCAAACTTCATCCTCACCTACACTACAAAGGGAGAAGCACTTTTTAAACATCTACTCTCCCATAAAATTTTAGTAAGAAGTTGTGAAAGCTTTACATACCTCAGTAAAAACTGGCTCCGTTTTGCAGTAAAAGATAAGAGAAGTCATCAGGCACTCAGAGAGGCACTTCTTGCATTCTCTTAGTATATTTGGAACAAGTAGTGATGCTGGAAAATCTACTCTTAGTTTTGCTATTACCTACCTTCTTCACAAGCAGGGCATAAAAGTGGCTCCTTTTAAGGCACAAAATGTTTCTAATAACTCAGTTGTTACAGATAAAGAGAGTGGAGAGATTGCTATTCCTCAAGCTTTTGCTGCAGATGCTATAGGGCTAGAGACTCGCCCTGCATTTAACCCCATCCTACTGAAATCTGGTGGTGCATCCAAAGCACATATGATTGTTAATGGTAAAAGTATTGGCGATACAGATGTTTGGGAATACTACAAAAACATGAAAAAACTTCGCCCCATAGTTAAGGTGGCTTTTGAGTCTCTTCAAAAAGAGTTTGAGTGTATTGTTGCAGAGGGGGCTGGAAGTCCTGTTGAGCTCAACCTAATGGAGAAAGATCTCTCAAACCTCTATGTTGCAGATACATTTAATACAAAGATTATCTTAGTAGCAGATATTCAAAGAGGTGGGGTATTTGCTTCTATTTACGGTGTTTATAATCTTCTTCCTAAAAAACTTCGTAAAAATATTATAGGAGTCATTGTCAATAAATTTCAGGGAGACATGAGACTCTTTGATGAGGGTGTAAAAATCATAGAAAAAGATTTTAAAATTCCTGTACTTGGTGTTGTACCCTACAGAGCTTTTAATCTCGGTTTTGAGGATAGTGCTTCACTTATGGGTTACACACAAAACACGACAAATGCCATCTTAAAAGTAGGGGTTATAAAACTTCCATTTATCTCAAATTTTACAGACTTTGAGCCCCTTGTTGTAGATGAAGAGATAGAGCTTAGTTTCATAACAAATGTGAGCGAGTTAGAGAGTTGTGCGTTAGTTATTATTCCTGGTTCTAAAAGAGTAATCGATGATTTAAAGTGGCTAAGGGAGAGAGGATTTTCAGACAAGCTCAAAGATAAAGAGAGAAAGGTTTTTGCTATCTGTGGTGGTTATGAGATGATGTTTGAGAGGATCTTAGATCCTTTATCTATAGAGAGTGAACATGTAGAGGTGGAGGGTTTTGGTCGTTTTAAGGGTGAAGTAATTTTTCAAAAAGAGAAAATTGTGCAAAAAGGCTCTTATAATCTTTTTGGAGTTATGGGAGATGGCTATGAGATACACAATGGCACAACAAAAAAGAGAGCAAAAAAGAAAAAAAACATTTACGGCACTTTTATTCATGGTATCTTTGAGTCTGATGCCCTGCGTTACAAAATTTTTAACGAATTAAATGCAAACTACAAAGGCTACAATTTTGATACATTTAAAACAGATGCTATTGCTGATTTCGCTGAACATATAAACAGTCACATTGATATGAAAAGAGTTATGAAAGCACTCTATGAGTAATCTTTTTATTAGCCTCCTTGCTTACTTCATTGACAAGAGATTTGGTGAGTTTTCTTTTATAAAACATCCTGTTATTGTTATAGGAGAATTTATCTCTTTTTTTGAGAAAAATTTTTATAAAGATAGCATCATTCGTGGGCTCTTTTTAGTTGTTTTTACTCTCACCATAGTTGCTCTCCTCGCTACCTCAGTGACACTAATACTTCAGCATACAATAGGATGGATTAATATTATAGTTTCTGCATGTATCGCATCCATGTTCATTGCACATAGAATGCTTCATGATGCCGTTCTAAATATAGTGGAAGCGAAAGACAAACGAGCAGCTATTGCTATGTTAGTTAGCCGTGATACACAAGACCTTAGTGAAAGTGATGTCTACAAAGCTGCCATAGAGACCTACGCTGAAAACCTTAGTGATGGAGTGATAGCACCTCTTTTTTATCTTCTCTTTTTTGGACTCCCTGGCATTATTCTCTATAAAGCTATAAATACTATGGACTCTATGGTCGGCTATAGAAATGAAAGGTATGAGAAGTTTGGAAAAACAGCTGCTCTTTTAGATGATCTTGCTAACTATGTTCCATCTCGTTTAACCGCTCTTCTTATTATGCTTTTAGGAAAAAGAAAAAAACTCTTTTCTTTTTATAAAGATGGAAGAAAACACGAGAGCCCAAATGCTGGTCACCCCATTACAGCTATGGCATTAGTACTTGGGATTAAACTAGGGGGAGATACTTCCTACTTCGGAAAAATGAAGAAGAAGCCCACTTTTGGAGAGGGTAGAGAAAAAATCACAGCACAAGATGTGAAAAATGCTGTAAATTTTGCTAAAATTAGGCAATAAAAATTAATCCAAAAAAAGTTGATACTCACTTTATGAAAACATACAATATATTTACAAACGAACTTGACTCACTTCCAGAAGGAAAAGCAGACTTCTTGCTTGCAGCTTCTGTTACAAAAACATGTGAAATAGAGGGAATAACACAAGCAGGGATCCCTGGAAAAATAGCCTATACACCAACACTCGATGCGGAGTTTATAACAACTCAAAAGCTCTTCTCTATGCCAGAGATTGCAGAGACTCCAAGTGGTGTTCCTACTCCTGCACTTATCACACGAGCCGTTCATAACCTTAATGAGTTCGCAACCATAGAGACTCTCGACATAGGTTTAGAGATAGCACCACAGCAGACAAATCTTCACCACTTTGAAATCACACCCTCAAAGAGCATACTCGAAGGTGCAGGTATCAATGCTAGAGAAGTTTTTGCTAAAGGCATGGAGTTTGGTAAAAATTATGATCTTAAAGGTTCTTACCTTATACTTGGAGAGTCTACTCCAAGTGGCACGACAACAGCTACAGCTACAGCTTTAGCCCTTGGTTATGATCTAGCCGATGACTTCTCTTCTAGCTTTTTAAATGTTCCAAATAGTGTCCGAAGTGAAACTATAAAGAGTGCACTTTCTCTTATAAATGATGATATGAATAGTTTTGAGAAGCTCTCTCTTGTAAGTGATAATATGCTCATTTTCTGTGCTGGTTTTTTACTAGAAGCAACACGTCGCTTTCATGTAGTTCTAGCAGGAGGCACACAAATGGCAGCATGTTTACTTGTAGCAGATAAACTCAGAGAAGATGTTCTCATGCGATTAAAGTCAGAAAATCTTACTCTTGCAACAACCGAATGGGTAGCACGAGATAAAAACTCAAATATCAAACATATTTTAGAACAACTCAGCTACACACCACATGCTATCTACACTGCATTTAGTTTTGCAAATACAGAGATACCAGTACTAAAGAAATATGATGAGGGTGAAGCAAAAGAGGGTGTTGGTGCAGGAGCAGCACTTGCATATGCAAACAAAAATGCTCTTACAAACCAAGAAGTTTTAGAAGCAGTCGAGCTTATTATCTACTCAATGTAAGTAGATAATAAAGCAGTTCTTTATTTACTGCCACACTTACCAGCACCACATTTCATTGCTGCTTTTTTCTCTGCACTACCGCATTTACCAGCACCGCATTTCAT
>CAZMBK010000055.1:0-8353 GCA_964564315.1 uncultured Sulfurimonas sp. | reverse complement strand
CTACAGCTTTTGCTGCACCGTCACCTAAGTCATCACCAACAATTAAGTTAGCTATATTTGCATTTTTAAGAATTTCTGCTGCCTCTGGAGCATTTGTTCCATCAAGACGAACGATAACAGGAACATTTACATCTGTAATCTTAGTTGCTTCAATAATACCATTAGCAATACGATCACAACGAACAATTCCACCAAAAATATTTACAAAAATTGCTTTTACTTTAGGGTTTTTAAGAATAATTTCAAAACCTTTAGCAACAGTCTCAGCATTTGCACTACCACCAACATCTAAAAAGTTAGCTGGTGTTCCACCCATGTAGTTAATTGTATCCATTGTACCCATCGCAAGACCAGCACCATTTACCATACAACCAATTTCTCCATCAAGTGCTACGTAAGAGAGACCATATTTAGCAGCTTCAACTTCATCAGCATCTTCTTCAGTTAAATCTCTCATTTCAGCGATGTCTGGGTGCCGACCTAATGCAGAGTTATCAAAACCCATTTTACCATCAAGTGCAATAAACTCACCCTTCCCTGTTTTCACAAGAGGATTAATTTCAATCATCTCTGCATCATTTTCCATGTAAAGTGTATAAAGTTTTTTTGCAAAACTAATGATATTTTTTTGCTCATCTTTATCAGTAAGACCAAGACCAAAAGCTAGTTCACGACCATGAAAACCTTGAAAACCTATAGCTGGATCCACAGGAACTGTAATGATTTTTTCAGGAGTATTTTCAGCTACATCCTCAATATTCATTCCACCTTCAGTTGAAGCCATAATTAAAGGCATCTCTAATTTTCTATCTAAAACAACAGAAAGATAAAGTTCCTCTTTAATATCAGCACCATCTTCAATGTAAAGTTTTTGTACAAGTTTACCCTCGGCAGTTGTTTGATGTGTTACTAAAGTCATACCAAGAATTTCATTAGCTAAAGTTTCAACTTCTTCAATACTCTTAGCAAGTTTAACACCACCACCAAGACCACGTCCACCAGCATGTATTTGAGCCTTAACAACCCATACTGGACCGCCTAACTCTTCTGCAGCTTTAACAGCATCTTTAACACTTTCAACCATTATACCTTTTGGTGTAGGAACACCATATTTTTTGAAAATCTGTTTCGCTTGATATTCATGTATATTCATTTATTCTCCTTGTTGTTATTAAATAAATTTAAAAGAGATCTCTCCCTTCTATAAAATCCGCACTTACAAATCTTTTCTAAGTTTTGGCGGAGCAGTTCTAAAAGCTATTAATTTTTAAGCCTTTGGAGCAATCATATCTTCTGGAACTACATACTTGTCAAACTCTTCTGCTGTCAAAAGACCAAGTTCTATAGCTGTTTCTTTTAAAGTAGAGTTGTTTGCATGTGCAGTTTTAGCAATCTTCGCTGCATTGTCATAACCTACATAAGGATTTAAAGCTGTTACAAGCATAAGTGAGTCATGTAAGAAGTGGTCTATTTTATCGGCAACAGGTTCAAGACCTATAGCACAGTGATCATTAAAACTTACAATAGAGTCAGCAAGTAAACGACAAGATTGTAAAAAATTATAAGCAATAACAGGCTTATATACATTTAACTCAAAGTTTCCTTGTGAAGCACCCATTGATATAGCTACATCATTACCAAATACCTGACATGTAACCATAGTCACAGCTTCCGCTTGAGTAGGATTTACTTTTCCTGGCATAATAGAAGAACCTGGTTCATTCGCGGGAATTTCAATCTCACCAAGACCACAACGAGGACCAGATGCCAACCATCTAACATCATTAGCAATTTTCATCATATCAGCTGCAAGAGCTTTTAAAGAACCATGTGCAAATACTAAAGCATCATGAGAAGTTAAAGCATGAAACTTATTTGGAGCTGTAATAAAATCATGACCAGTAAGTTCACTTAGTTTATCAGCAACACGTTTTCCCAATTCAGGGTGAGCATTTAAACCTGTTCCAACAGCTGTTCCACCAAGAGCAAGTTCACGTACTGCTTCTAAAGAATCTTTAGCCATTTTTTCACACTTATTAAGCATTTCAACCCAACCACTAATCTCTTGACCAAGAGTAATAGGTGTCGCATCTTGCAAGTGTGTACGACCAATTTTTACAACTGATTCAAACTTTGCTGATTTTTCTGCTAAAGTTTTCTTTAGTTTTGCGATTGCTGGAAGTACTTGTGTTTCAACTGCAATAACTGAAGCTACATGTAATGCTGTAGGATATGTGTCATTTGAAGATTGAGACTTATTAACATCATCATTTGGATGTACAAGTTTTTCAGTTCTAAAATCTCCACCTAAAATTTCAGTAGCACGATTTGCAAGAACTTCATTGTTGTTCATATTAGATTGTGTACCTGAACCTGTTTGCCATACAACTAGAGGGTAGTTCCCATCAAGTTTACCAGCAAGCATGTCATCAGCAGCGGCCGCAATAGCATCAGCCTTTTTAGCATCAAGTTTTCCAAGATCTTTGTTTACAAGTGCAACTGCTTTTTTTAAATATGAAAACGCTCGTGTAATCTCATATGGCATAGTCTCTTGACCAATTGCAAAATTTTGGATACTTCTTTGAGTTTGTGCAGCCCAATAAGCATCCACTGGAACCTCTATTGGTCCCATTGTATCTTTTTCTATTCTTGTATTCATGTATTACTCTCCTGTGAAAAAATTGTTTTCTTTTAGTATATTAATACCATCTTCTATAGATTTAACTGAAACTGCAAATTTTTCTTTTGTTTGTTCATCTAATTCTAGTTCTATGATCTTTTCTACACCTTTTGCACCTAAAACAATAGGTACACCAACAGCAACATCACTATAACCATACTCACCATTTAATATAGTACTACATGAGACAATTGCTTTAGAATCATTTAAAATTGCTTCAACCATATGTGCTATTGCACGCCCTGGGCCATAATAACCTGATGTTCCAAGATGTTTTACTATTTCAGCACCACCATTTTTAGTTCTCTCTATAATGCCTTGCATATCTTTTTGAGATACAAGTTCCGTTAAAGGAATATCAGCAACTGAAACTTTTTGAGGAAGGGGAATCATATTTTCACCATGATCGCCAATAACTAAAGATCCTGTCTGATTTGAAGCATAACCAGTTATTTTAGAAATCTGATAAGCCATACGAGAACCATCAAGTGCTCCAGCAAGACCTATAACCCTATTTGAATCCCATCCAGTAATTTTTTTTGTAACATAAGTCATAACATCTAAAGGATTTGATACACAAATAATAATAGCATCAGGAGAATTCTCTTTAATATTTTCAACAACTTGCTTTGTGATTTTTGCATTTATCATTAAAAGATCTGCTCTTGTCATATCACCTTTACGAGGTACACCAGCAGTTATAACAACAATATCACAATTCTTGATATCGCTAGCACTCTCTGCCGCTGTAATAATAGTACCCTGTTGTGAGTAGTAAGATGCTTGAGCCATATCAATGGCTTTTCCTTTAGCAACACCCTCTGCAATATCAAAAAGGATAATCTCATGACAAGTACCCATCATACTTAAAGTATATGCTGCAGTAGCACCTACAGCACCTGCTCCTACAATTCCTACTTTTCTACTTTTCATTATTTTTTCTCACTTTTTTTCTTCTCATTTAAGTCATCAAAAAAACCATTTGCATAAAGAGCATCAACCATCTCTTCCACTGATGCAACAGAGTTTTTAAATCTAGTTTTTTGAAGTGTTTTCAGTGTCATCTCTATAACCTGTTCTGCACCACCAGCACCAATCATAACAGGAACACCACTTACCATACCAGTATAACCATAATCATAATCAAGCATAACAGCACAAGAGTGTATCTGTTTTGTATCTTTTAAGATTGCATCAACCATTACTGCTGTTGATTTTGCAGGAGCATAGTAAGCTGAACCATCACCAAGAAGATTTACAATTTGCGCACCACCGTTTCTAGTCTTTTTAACAATCTCACCAATCTCTTCAGAGTCTAACAAATCGTCAATAGGTACACCAGCAACTGTAGTAAACTTAGGAAGAGGAACCATAGTATCACCATGACCACCCATAACTGTAGCACGAATCTGTCCTGCTCCATAACCTAGTTTTTCATATATAAAGTGAGCCATACGTGCTGCATCTAAAATACCAGCCATACCGAGAACTCTTTCTCTTGGAAAACCTGTATATTTACAAGCTACATAAGTCATAACATCAAGAGGATTACTTACAACAACCACAATTGCATTAGGTGCATGTTCTTTAATTTCTAATGCATATGTTTTGACAATTTCTGCATTTTTAACAAGTAGATCATCTCTACTCATTCCTGGAGTTCTTGGAGCACCTGCTGTTATAACAACAATCTCACTATTTGCCATATCTTCAGGACCATTAGCTGCCCTTACAATAGTATGCTCCCTTGCAGCATTTGCAGCCTGAGACATATCAAGAGCTTTTCCTTTTGCTACATCAATATTCCTACCACGAAGTATAACTTCATGACATGATCCACGCATAGCTAAAATAAATGCTACCGTTGACCCAAAATTACCCGTTCCAATGACTGTTACTTTACTTGCCATATATTTCCTTTTGAGTGAATTTTTAACTTTTGATTTTTAGCTAAGGATATTTATTATTATTAGCTAAAAACGAAAAGTTATATAACATCTACATTTTCATGTAGGTGTTATAGTTGCAAATTAATAATTATATAGAATCAATAATTGCGTTTAAAGTTGCAGATGGACGCATTGCTTTTTCAGCTTTTGCTTCATCTGGATTATAATAACCACCAATATCTTGAGCTTTACCTTCAACAGAAAGTAACTCTTCAATAATTTTTGCTTCATTCTCTTTAAGAGTAGCCGCAACTGGAGCAAATTTAGTAGCTAAAGTAGCATCATCAGTTTGAGTTGCAAGTGCATCCGCCCAGTACTGTGCTACAAAGAAGTGAGAAGCTTTGTTATCTGGCTCACAACATTTTCTTGAAGGTGCTTTGTTGTTGTCTAAGTAAGCATCATTAGCAACATCAAGAGCAGCAGTAACAACAGAAAGCTCTTTAGAATCATTTTTCTGAGCGATAAATCTTAAAGACTCAGCTAATGCTAAAAACTCACCAAGTGAATCCCAACGAAGGTGACCCTCTTTTAAGAATTGCTCAACATGTTTTGGAGCAGATCCACCAGCACCAGTCTCATAAAGACCACCACCAGCTAATAATGGAACGATAGAAAGCATTTTTGCAGATGTTCCAAGCTCGAGGATTGGGTACATATCTGTTAAGTGGTCACGTAGAACATTTCCAGTTACAGCAATAGTGTTTTCACCTTTACGAACACGAGCATTTGTGAATCTTGTAGCATCAGTAACATTCATAAACTGAATATCAAGACCATCAGTATTTAAATCAGCAAGATATGTTTTTGCTTTTTTAATCATCTGTGCATCATGAGCCCTTGTTTCATCTAACCAGAAAATAACAGGAACTTTCTCAATTTGACCACGTTCAACTGCAAGTCTTACCCAGTCTTTAATAGGAATATCTTTTGCACGAGACATTCTCCAGATATCACCAGCTTCACAATCAAAAGCCATTAACTCTGTACCGTCTTCTGCTGTAACAGTTACTTTACCAGCTTCAGCTAATTCAAAAGTAGTTGGGTGAGAACCGTACTCTTCAGCTTTTTGTGCCATAAGACCAACATTAGCCATAGAACCCATAGTTCTTACATCGTATTGACCATTTTTAACACAGTCAGCTACCATTTCAGCATGGAACATTCCGTAAGTTGAGTCAGGAATAACTGCAACACACTCTACTGCATCACCTTTACGATTCCACTGTTTACCACCTTCACGTACAACAACTGGCATAGAAGCATCAATAATTACATCATTTGATGCATTAAAGTTTGTAGTACCTTTATCAGAATCAACCATTGCAATTTCTGGGTTATCAGACTCTACGATTGCTTGAAATGCTGCTTTAATTTCAGCTTCTTTAGCATGACCAGCGATTTTAAGTTCTAAATCACTCATTCCTTGATTAGGATTAACATTTAACTCTGCAAATGTATCTGCATATTTTTTAAATACTGGAGCAAAGAATACTGTAAATGCATGACCAAACATAATAGGGTCAGAAATTTTCATCATTGTAGCTTTAAGGTGAATAGACCATAAAACACCATTTTTCTTAGCATCTTCAATAGTTTTAGCTATAAATGTCTTTAGTTTTGCAACTGACATATATGTACCATCTAAAACTTCTTTATCTAGTGCATCAATTGTTGCTAACTCTTTACCATTTAAAGCGATAGTTACTTTTTGAGCCTTATTCATTGTAATTGATTGTTCATTCCCTTGGAAATCACCATCACCAGCCATATGAGCTACATAAGATTTAGAATTTTCTGAAAATGCTTTCAGACGATGAGGATTGTTTTGAGCAAACTTCTTAACAGCTTTAGCAGCACGTCTATCTGAGTTACCTTCACGAAGAACAGGATTAACTGCTGAACCTAAACAAGTGTTGTATTTAGCACGAATAGCTTCTTCTTCAGCATTTGCTGGGTTTTCAGGAAAATCAGGAATCTTATGACCTTGACCTTGAAGTTCAGCTATACACTCTTTAAGTTGACCAACAGAAGCAGAGATGTTTGGAAGTTTAATAATATTTCCATCTGCTTGAAGTACAACTTCACCAAGCTTAGAAAGTTCATCCGGAGCTAGACCCATTGCAGCAAGAACACGCCCTGCTAGTGAAATATCACTAGTTACAACATCTACACCTGCAGCTTTAGTAAAAGCATTTACAATTGGTAGTAATGAATAAGTTGCTAAAGCCGGAGCTTCGTCGATTTTAGACCAGATAATTTTTGACATATAGTGTCCTTGTGAAATAATTTATACCATGTAAGTTTAACTTCATGGTCTTTACAGGTTAAATCATAACACTATTTGGAAAATATATTACCAGCACTGTAAAAATTATTACTATATTTTTTATTTGTTTCGTTTAGTAGCACGTCTTATATTGCTCAAATGTGTAGAATAGTTACATGAAAAATCATGAACACCACTTTTATTTTTCATAAAATAGAGATATTTTGTTTTTTTTGGAAATATTGCTGCCCGTATGGCATCGAAGCTCACATTACATATAGGATAGGTGGGTAAGCCCACATTTTGATATGTATTAAACAACGATGTGTCACTCTTTATTCTTTTAGAAGTCACTTTAACATGAGAATACTTACCATAGTTAAGTGTTCCGTCCATCTGTAATTTCATCCCTTTTTTAATCCTATTATATATAACAGAACTTACTAAGGGCATCTCCTCTACATTTGCAGACTCTTTTTGAATTATAGATGCAATTGTTACATAACGAAACCATTTTTTTTCATTGTATGTACCAAAAAGTTTATACGAAAAAGTTTTCATTCTTTTTAATGCTACATTTAGTAACAGTTTTATTAATCTCTTTTCTGTTATGCCTATTGGCATATAATATGTATCGGGAACAAAAGCCCCCTCTTTTATCTTTGAGTGTTTTTTAAATTCATACTCTAGTTTTTTTATATCTAAATGCAAATTTTTTGCAAGTTGTCTTAAAAATATATAAGTGGTTTCGCCAGGAATTAATGTTATTTTTTGAAGTGCTGCTTTTGCATGTGTTATTTTATATAAAAAATCTGCTTTCGTATTTAGATTTGTTTTCATATTTATCCAGCCACTCTGTGGCGATCCAAAAAGCCTTAAAAAAAATGAATCTAGCTTACATACATCATAATTATTCCTTTGCATTTGTGCTATAATTCCATTAACAGAACCCTTTTGAATATAGAGTACTTTAGGGGTTTTAATTGGGAGAGTTAGATAATAGATGGATGATAAAGTAATAATCAATATAATATCTAAAACATATTTTACTATTGTAAGTTTTTTCATTTTCATCTCTTTGTTACTTTCTCTGATTTTTTTATTACTTCAAAATGGGATCTTTATCCAAGAAGCAAAATTTTCTACTCTTTCATTTAATGGATTATACATAAAAATAGATGAAAAAATAGAAATTTCTATTAAAAATATAACTATTTTTGATTCAAATGAAACTAAAAAAACGGCAATAAACTATAAAAATATTCAAAGCTACTTAAAATCAATTTCTCATACGACTGAGTGGTTTCAATCAATCACCGTTGAGAATTTAACATATAAAGATATAAATGCTTCTTTTCACTTTAAAGAAGGGAAAGATAGCTTTTTTATTGCTAATTCTAATGATATTAATATAAGTAGTTCAATATTTTTAAATGAAAATAGTATTCATTTAAAAAT
>CAZMBK010000054.1:0-8505 GCA_964564315.1 uncultured Sulfurimonas sp. | reverse complement strand
TCTTTTTTATTTCTTTCTTTTGTTTTAGTTTACTCTTCTTTACTTTTGGCTTCTCTTTTATATGTAATAAACTACTCTTATCAATCTGCATTGTATATGCTACATCTTTAAATTTTTTTATAGGCTTCACTTCAGCTTTTTGTAGTGATTTTTTTGGCTCAACCTTCTTTTGTATAAGGACTTTTTTTTCAGGAACAATTTTCTTTATAGGAGTAAATGCTTTCTTTTTTATACTCGGCTGAGGAGAAACAGAAGTAATCTCTTCTTTAAAAAGATAATATACATAAGAACTAAACCCTAAAAGTATAAATATAAAAATAGGGAGTAAAAACTTTAGTAGTTTTTTCATTCTATAGCGTTTACATTTTTTTTCTAGGGTTAAAAAATCATTATTCATCTATAATTCCTAAATCAATTGCAGCCATTGTAATAACACATGAGGATGGTGTAGTATATTTTATAAGAGCATTCTCTTTCGCATAACTCATAATCAAAAAAGTGTGCTTAAGCAGTTGCTTTAAAACTCTAAAATTACCTTGCGAAAACTTCTGATACAACTTTATTTGTTTCACTCCAAACAGCTCACTCAATTCACTTAAGGAGTGTTTTAACAGTTGCTTTTCAATATATACTCTTATCTCATTTTTTGTCAGAACATCCATAACAACTCTTTTATGATCTCTTGATGCGAAGTGACTCTTCTTTAAAACTTCCTCTCCATCTTTTTTATGCATAGAGAGAAGGAAAGTAAATATATTAAGATCAGAAAGTGTTCGAATAAACTCTAACACTATTTGGCTAGAGAGTTGTGCTTCATCTAAAACAATAAGATTATCACTGCCCTCATACTTCTGCACAACAAGTTTTTTTAACTCTGTAATATTTTGTGCAGAGGTATCCTCTTCTAAAAGAAAAAGCAAGAATGATTCTGGAGTAGTGAAAGGTTCGGCACTAAAGAGTACTTTTTTACTCTCACTAAATTGCTTTTTCAATATTTTTAACATGTATGTTTTACCAACACCAGGTTCACCCAAAAGAAATATAAGGGGCATATCTTGGTTTACAATAGCATTTATAAGTGCACTCTTTGTAGCAACAGCATTCACACTCTCAAAGTAGTCTTCCGTATTAAAACTAGAATTAAAAATTTTAGATGCTTCAGATAAACTATTCATTCAGTTCTCCATTGAGCAGTTTTTCTACTCTTTCAATAGATGGAAATGAGTTATGCCTAATAATTTTTGGTGTTATTATAATAATCAGTTCTGATCTATATTTTGACTCTGAGGTACTTTTAAAAAAATTTCCAAAAATGGGAATGTTAGCAAGCAGAGAAACATCAGTATCTTTGTTTTTTGTACTCTCAGAGACTAAACCACCAATAATTACTCGGTTACCATCTTTCGCTTTTACGATGGAAGAGAGTTGTTTTATTTTTATATCGGGAGGCATAATTCTTACACCTTGATCATCCACGACATTTTCTGTATTTGCATCGGTATCCATTTCACTCACTACAGGATTTATTCTTAAAATCACATACCCATCATCGGTGATTTCTGGAATAATGTTAAGAGTTAAGCCTATAAAAACAGAACTCATTATGTAAGTGTTTGAGGTTGATTGTCCCGTTGAGACTGTACTTAAACTGCCACTTTGATATCTATAGTTTATCTGTTTCCCTACATTTATAACAGCTGGTTGATTGTTAAGTGTTAAAATCTTTGGTGTAGAGAGTGTATTTACTTTGCCATATTTATTTAAAAAATCAAGCACCCCATCCATAGAGAGTTTATAACTATACTGACTTGGCGTAGTAATTCCACCCCAAGCTTTACCCATTCCACCAGATATTTGAAAATCCAACTTTGACCAATCAACCCCAGTTGATTGGCTATTTGCATATACTAGTTCAAAAAGCTGTGTCTCCAAAATAACCTGTTTATGAATCCTATCAGTTACCTTATCAAGATAATTACTAATGCGCTCTATCTGATCTTTTGTACCGGTTATAGTGATAATTCCAGCAGTTCTATTGACAATAGATTTACTCTCTATGCGGCGAATATCTCCATCCCTAGAGAGTATAGTATCTATCTCTTCACTTAACTTATCCCAAAACTTAAACTCAGACCTACTTGTAATAACGGTGTTATCAGTATTTCCTGATCCCGATTGTCCACTTGATCCATTTGAACTACTTGAACTCGATGTACCCCCACCACTTGTACCACCAGCTCCAGAATCGGAACCTACTGTGATTGTTTTGACAGACTCTGTTGTTTGCTCACTTAAGTTCACATAATCAACAGTAAATGTCCTTGTTTGAAGGTAGGAAATAGTAAGCACTTCTCTTTTAGTGTTATATTTATAAAAAAGATTGTTCTGACTGAGTAGAAAGTCAAACATATACTCTAATGTATAGTCAGACACATGAACAAATGCTAACTTTTTCTTAAGTATTTTCCTTGCCTCTTTATCTTTTATTTTTACTGAAAAGGAACACTTTTCAGAGATATTATCAATAACATCCATAACAGATACAGTCGCAGAATCCCCTGTCACATTAAATGAAAAAAGAGTATCTTCACACTGCTTTGCATAAAGTGTTTGGAAAAGTAATAAAAATAGTATTAATAATTTCATTTTATTCTTTCCTCGATTTTTACTATACTCTTACTACTTTTTAAATAAATCTTTTTATATATACCGTTTTTATAAAACAATACACTTCGTTTTTTTATATTTTTAATTTTATACCCTCTAAATACATCACCAATAGAATACCATTTTTTTTCTATAAAAACTTTACTATTAAGTATTGTTTGGGGTATTATGCTTTTATATCTCTTCTTATGTATCACTTTTTTGTTTTTTTCTCTAAGTATAGGTTTTGCACTTGCAAAAGGGTCATATACTTGGTATTTTAATTCTGGTGAAAGTTTATTAGATGTTTTAATGTTTTTTACCTGAGCTGCGATTTTTTTCACATCAAAATCTTTAGCAAAAAGAGGGACACAAAGCAGTAAAAAGCAAAAATTTAAAGTTCTCATATTTCCACCCCAAAATGTGAAATATTTAGATCAAAATTTGTAACACCCTCTTCATCTATAAAAACTCTTATCTCCTGTATCTGTAGTAAAGCGTTATAATAATCAATATGCTGAATAAGTGAAAGTATACCTCTAAAAGTTCCATTTCCTTGTATAGTAATCTGTTCTTGATCCACTATATGTGGTGCATAATCTACTTTATTTTTTGTCGTTCTTAAATAATCTATATCTATTTTTTCACTTAAAGAATTCTTCAAAATTTTATCTAAAACAGTTGCAATTCCGAAGTCATTATAATAGACAAAATTGAGTGTATCTAGTTGTGTTTTCACAAACTGCTCTTTAAAATGAAGTGTAACAAGTTGATCTTCGACAATCAATATTTTTTTATTTATTTTCACTATTGCAGAGGAGAGACTCTTAAGAGAATTTTTGCTAATTTTTTTTTCTAAATTTGCAATTTTTTGCTCATTACTCTCTATTTTCAAAGAGAGATCTTCTCCAAAAGTGTACCAACCTGCATATACTATTGACACAAACACTACAAAGTAGACACCCAAACGTTTTAAAAGAGGCATCTCTGCTAGCTGTAGCTCAAGCTGTTCTAGTTGCTCATTCATCGCTGAATCTCCACAAAGCTCTCATAATAATTGTCATGTTTCTCTATTTTATTAGTATGAACATGTGAATATCCCTGCCGAATCAACTCTTTCATAAACTCTGCTATAGTATCTCTCCTATCATAGGGAGATATAATCTGAACAACAATAAAATTCTTTGTGTAATGAAAATTTTTTGAAGAGAGTTTATACTTTTTCATAACTAAATTTATATCTTTTATCATCTTTTGACGTTCTAATATATTTCCTTCAAACTTTTTCAAGGTATCTAGCATAAGAGCATAAGAGTTAAGTTTATTGTTTAGCTTCTCTAGATCTTTTTTTAAAAGATTTCTTTTCTCTTTTACAGTTTTTAAATGCTTTTGTAACTTACTCGTTTTGTTATGAACAACAGAAACTTTTGATTGAAGTTCTCTCTCTTTTTGAGAAAATTCTTCTATAGTAAGTAAGGCATAAACAGGATAAATCGCACTTACAATAAAGGAGAAAAGTAAAAGAGATAAAAACTGCCCTGCATGTGTTTTAAAAAAAGTGGCTTTTCTTTCAAAAATAGTTAAATTTGGTACATCATACTTCTCTTGAAAAAAGCCTAAAGCATACAGTGCATTCACTGCTAAATGTACTTGTGATGGTTCTAAGTCATTAAAAACTTCTAGTAAGCCTTTTTTCGCATTTTCGTAACCATAACTAGAAAAAAGGTCAAGAAAACCTGGTATATCAGAACCATCAAAATCGAGATATATATTGTCCAAATATTCCAAGCCAAAAATACCACGCTTATGCCCTATAGCATGAGAAATGCGCTCTACAAGCTTAGACATCTCCTCTTGAATATTTGTCATCATTAAAAATTCTTCGGGTGTGTAAAGGTCCTCTTGAAGCCCTTTGTTTTTAAGTACACCCTCAATATCTTCAGGTTTCACATTTGCTTTTTGAGCAATTTTGTGTAAAGAGTCTATTTTACTTGTTGCTATATATTTTCCAGATTTAAAAATGACAGCATAAGCATCTTCATCAGAAAAGTAGATAAAAAGATCGTTTTTTCTCTCTAAAAGCTCGTACTCATAAAGTGCTGTATAACTTAAATATTCAGGAAATATAAGGTCTATATTCTGTTTTTTTGTGATAAAGTCATCAAATCTTTTATGGAGTTCTGACTCTTCAACAGCATATATTTCTATGTAGTTTTCATCACTATTATCTAATTCAATAACAGAGTGTGTAATACTAAAATCTACCTCAGGGTCCAAGCCTGCTTCATCAAACATCTTCATTTCAGACTGAATTTCTAGTTTCTCTTTAGAAGCTGACTTAGGAGCCTTAAAGCCATGATATCGAATTGAAAATTGTTCTAATGAATGCGCGAAAAAACACTCTTTTAAATTTTTTTGAGTAGGTTCAGAGAACTCTTTTCCATTGAATAATAGAGGGGTCGCATCATCAATAATAAGTATTACTTCATCAGTACTCATGTTGTTCTCAATATAAATTTTAGTTTTAATCTATTATTATAACATAATCTGTTAAAAGTTTTATTTTAAGGTAATTTTCCTGCAACATAACTTAGATAAATCCCACTAAACTAAAACAAATCTTAATCAGTAATTTAATTGATTGACTAGATTGGAATATATATAATTAAGGTTTATTTTAACTTACCCTAACATTAAGTAAAGATTATTAAAATAGTGGTTATAATTTTTACTATTTTGTCACTTCTATAAAGGAAACCTTATGCTAAGGCTAGCTTCTTCATCATTTTTCATAAAACTTTTGCTGCTTTATTCGCTTTTTTTGGGGAGTGCTTTTGCTATGAGTGGACATCCTCCTGGTGGCTGGGGCGGTGGAGGTGGAGCATCTACAACATTAGTTGTTGATGCTAATCCAACTGGTATTTTCTCTTTAACTTGTGAAAATACAAGCGATGATTACCATACTATTCAAGATGCTGTAAATGATGCAGAGGAAGGTGATACAATCTCTATTTGTGATGCAACCTATAATGAGAAAGTAACAATTTCTACAGATAGATTAACCATTAAGAGAAGTGATGATGCAGATGAGAACGAAGATGTCATTGTCAAAAATTCCAATAATGTTTTTACTATAGATGGAGTAAACGGTTTAATAATAAGTACTTTACTTTTAAAACATACAGATAATAAAAATGCCATTTATATTAAAGGAGATTCAGAAAATATTTTAATTCAAGACACAAATATAACATCAGATGATGGTGATGGGATATATGTAAAAAAAGGAATTGGATATATAGAACTAAATAACATTACTATAGATGCAGATAAATATGGCGTCTATTTCAAAAAAGAGCTAAATGATGGTCTTACTATATCAGACTCTACCATAACTACAAAATTGGAATCTTTAGAGTTTAGTAAAAATGTAAACGGCCTAGTAAGTATGAGTAATAATGCATTTGAATCAACTGACAATGACTGTATTGATTTTAATGGAAAAATAAACAATGGGCTTAGCATATCGGATACAAACTTAACTGCCCTACAAAATGCTATAGAGATAGGAGATAATATTAGTAGTGATTTTAATATCTCAAATGTTCATATTATTGCAGGAGAAAAAGGGCTTGAAATAAGTAAAAAAATAAATGATGGCATTACTATTTCTAACACAAATATAGAAGCTGAAAAATTTGGAATAGAAGTACAAAAAGAGATCAGTGATAAAATTGAGATAACAGATACAAACATAAGTTCAGAAAATGGTGAAGCACTATCACTAAACAAAATAAATGATGGAATTACTCTCGACAATCTTATCTTAGATTCAAAATCTTATGCAATAAAAATAGAGGATGAGATAAATGATGGGATGGAGTTGTCAAATTCAACACTAACTTCAAGAAATTCTGATGCTATGAAGATAGATAAAAAAATCAATGATGGAATTACGATTTCAGATAGTGAAATCAATGCTAAGAATAATGGTTTTTATTTTAAAGAGAATATTAGTGGTGATATTGATATAAGTGGCATTAGCATTATATCAGGAGAAAATGGTATTTATTTCAAAGGGAAAATTAATGATGGAATAGAAATTAAAGATTCTGATATTAACTCTACTTCTGCTAAGGGTATTTACTTTGAAAATGATGTATATGACTCTTGTACCATTGATAATATAAATATTTCCTCTTCAGATAGAGGACTTTACTTTAATGAGAAACAAATTGAACCAACTATTACAAACTCTACTATTGTAAGTTCTGATAGTGATGCAATATATACTAAAAACAATGATTGGAGTAAATTTACATTAAAAGATAGCTGTGTACAAACAAATAAAAATGGTAAATATGCCTTATGGATAAATAACAATAGTACAAATGCAGAGGTCAGTGGTAACTGCTTTTATGCAACTGCCGTAAATAAACTAGGTAAAGCAAAAAAAAGTGGTAATGATATAAGTGGAAACTACTGGGATGAAAATTCTGGCAACTATACGTATAATAACATTAATGATACTAATACACTCGCAAGTTGTGACCTTAACTGTTCTGAAGATGATAACAACAGTGGTGGTGACACAAATGAAACTACGAACTTTAAATTTGATGCATGGGATACTTTTCGTAATATAAACGATAGAAATATTTCTACAAAGATTGTAAAAAAAGATTTTGAAGTTATTATTGCATCACTTAATGATGATGGGAGTGATTATCAAGAGTTTAATGGAACAGTCTGTACAAAAATTATAGATCAAGATAATAATGATTTAAGTGATTGGCAAAAAATTTACTTTAATGATAAGAACACATCAGATCAAACAACAGATGGAAATCCAAGTTTTAACATTGATAAAAGTTCAAAAGACAACCTTATTAACATAGTTTGGAAAAAGTTAGTAGATGAAAATTGTCCTTTGCTAAATGAAAACAATGAGACAAATGCAACCGATAGTTTTGCTATCAGACCTAAAAAGTTTCTGT
This sequence comes from uncultured Sulfurimonas sp., assembly GCA_964564315.1. GTDB lineage: Bacteria > Campylobacterota > Campylobacteria > Campylobacterales > Sulfurimonadaceae > Sulfurimonas. Next base: position 862 of record CAZMBK010000054.1, on the reverse strand, counting down.
TTACTCTTCCAACAGAGGTCTATGCAGGAGAAACATTTACAATAGACTTTAATGCTACAAATATTAATGATGCTAATAGTGAAGATTATAATGAGACGAAGGGAAACTCTTTTGAGATAAATGCAACAATAATTAAAGAAGGATGTAACATTGGCACATTTGCACTTGCTAATTTCAGTTTTAGCGATGGGAGTGCCTCTAGTATAGATACAAACTATACAAATATAGGAGACTTAAACATTAGCATCCAAGAAAAAGATGCATGTTCAGATAAGTATGCGAGTGTTGATTGTGATGATAAAGAGGTAACAAATCAGTGGAATGTAGATAAAAATCTTTCCATAGAACCTTTTAGTCGAGTCTTAAATATAAAACCCTATGAACTAAACATCACGAAAGTAGAGATGAATGCATCCACCAACACAGACTGGCTCTATATGGCAAATGTTGATGATATGAATCTAAGCTTTTTCGCTGTAGTTCAAGCAAATAATAAACAGCATGACAAACTCGATGATTTTAATTCGACTTGTTATGCAGAAGATGTAAATATTAGCTTTGGAGTAGATGTACTTAATGGCGATGATAATTTAGATATGAATGCTACAATTATAGTAAATAATGGAACAAACAAATCAAGCTTTATACTTCAAAATATAAACAAGACTATTACAATTAAAAGCGATTATTTTATAGCAGGAGAGGGAAATGCTAGTTACTTTTTAAATGTCGATAGAAACTACTCAGATCCAGTTAATCCTTTTATGGTTAAAGATCTCAATGTAATTATTTTGACTGAGGATGTAGCAAAATATGAGAATAATGCTACGGATGATGTAAATGTGACTTTTTACTATGCACG